>CACYKE010000050.1 GCA_902774925.1 uncultured Prevotellaceae bacterium
TGCCTTTGAGGTGCTTTCAACTGTGAAGGAACTGAAAGACAATTGTATCAACCTTTATCTACAGAAGGAACAGTTTTCGCTTTTTGATAAAGATGGTAAGCCATCCCTTTTCTCAGCCATAATGATAGCAACGCTCTCAACATGTAGTGAACTCGAAAGGGAGAATATTAAGTACCGCCTAAATTCGGGACGTGCTCAGTACATTCGTAATGGTGGAAAGTTGGGACGGAAGAAAGGCTCTGTCAAGACTACTGAGCAAAAGGAAACTCAATACAAAGAGGTGCTTGCATACCTTCGCAAAGGTTACTCAGTGCGAATTACAGCCAAACTAACCCAAGTAAGCACAAGTACGGTGCAGAGGCTAAAAACAGAATTTGCAATATATTAGAGTGATAATGATTGCTAGCCTATTATTAATGTTATGTGTTGGGCTTTGCACAGCTCAAACTATACGGAATGCCAATAACTCAGTTATTGCAAAAATTGATACAAATGGCACTGTTAGAAATAGCAATAATTCAGTTATCGCTCGTTTCAGCAACAATGGTGATATTCGTGACAGTAATAATCATTTGTTAGGTAAGGTTAGCAGTAATGGTGACATTCGAGATAGCAACAACTCATATATGGGTAAGGTCGAGGGCAACGGTACTGTCAGAAATCGTAATAACTCAATGCTTGGTAAGGTCGAGAGTGATGGAACTGTCAGAGACAGCAATAACCACGTCCTTGGCACTGCAAGGGGTGTCCCCATAAGATATGCAGCAGTCTATTTCTTCTTTCATTTATTTTAGTCAAAAAAAAATGCACAGTTTAGCCCAATTGTGCAAAAATGACAAAATTGTTTGTGCTTAATTTGTCAATTCAAGAATTTATCACTATATTTGCGCCAAGTTAAACAAATAAAAAGTATGCGTATGACGTAAAACGAACAAAGACATATAGATAAGAAGCGTTAGCTTGTATTCTTGCTCACCGATAATTGGGGAATTTGAAGGAGCACACAAGGGTAAAGCCAATGCTCGCGCCAAGTGCGTGGGCTTTTACTCGTTGAAGTGTGCAATGGTTATCCCCAATACCTCGGTGAACGTAGACGAAGTTAAATAGTCCACGTTTTCTTTTTCTGTCACATTCATCAGTAACTATGGACTAATCAATTTTGTACTAATCTAAATAATTGGAGATATGAAAAAGAATATTTTTGTAACAGCTATAATGCTGATTGGGGTTAACCTAAGTATAAATGCTCAAATAAATGCATTCAAAGTTGAAGGCTTTTCATATATTGAACGTGGTATTAAAGAAGTTGATATAGAAAAGGTCGAGAATAAAAGTTCAAAGTTAGTCATACCAAGTAACGTTACATATAACGGCATAACATACAAGGTTAATTCAATTCAAGATGATGTGTTAAAGGAAGATTCTATAATTACAGTTCTATCTATCCCCGACCGATTTTCCGTGAAAGGTGCTGCATTTTGGGGCGCAAAAAAATTAGAAGAAATACATTTAGGAGATACGATTGAACTAAGGGATGCATGTTTTGGATGTTGTATGCAATTAAAAAAAGTTGTTTTTAGGGGGAAACTCTATGGAAGATTAGAAGAGGCTTTTGGGTGGACTCCAAGCACAATGCAACGAGGCTTTTATTTTGTTTCTTCTACCCCTCCAACTGTTATTATGCGTAATAATTTTCATGAATCTGTATATAAGCAAGTTACATTATATGTTCCTGCAAACTCTGTAGAAAACTATAAAAACGATAGCGTATGGGGAAAGTTCAAAATAGAAGTTTGGGAACCCGATAAAGTGCAGTGACAAGATGGTTAGTCTATGTAATAATAGTAAACTTGTGCTTTATTACTTGTATAGATGTTGAAAAAAGAATTAATTCTATGTCATTATGTTTTGCAAAAAGTGTGGAACGGAACAACGTGATGGACATAAGTATTGTCCTAAGTGTGGAACTCCATATATTGAGAAGGATGCTTCAAATGAGGATGCAATTCCTGCCAATATACAGATAGATGAGACATCGAATCAGTCAATACCTAATGACACTTCATCAATAACTCCTCAGAGGGACAAGACATATAGGCGTTTTGCAAAAGTCGGGATGTGGATTATAATTGTAGCTATCGTTTTGACTTTTGTAAGAGCGGGCTTTGGATTCTCATTTTGGTGGTATGTTTATCTTATTATCTTTGCTATTGTCGCTATGTGTCTTGGGGGCATGACATTGCCTGATTCTAATGATAAAGTTAAAACGTTTGATTCTGATGATGTGTCAGTATTTAAGATAGTGTCGAGTATAGGTGCAATAATGTTAGCAATTCTGTACTTGTGGGGGCCATTAAATGCAAACTACCATAGTGGAGATAACAAGTCCGATTATAGTTCATCATTTGATGCTAAAAACAAAAACGAAAAGCCTTCGTGGCTCACCGAATGGAAATTCGTAAGTGAGATAGAATATGGTGGAAAGATAATAATAAAATTAAATGACGATGGTTCTTTTAGTATGGTAACATTAGACCACACAGGGACACCATTTATGAGACATGAAGGAACATACTTTATCGAAGGAAATCGTGTTCACTTTGTTTTCATAAAGGATGAGAAGACAGCGGAGACTTGGTTTGAAATGGACAATGAGAAACATAGGCTATATAGTCAAAGTGGAGGCGTTTTTAAGCAATCTGCATTTTAATATTATTTAATTTGTGATAACGATTATGTATTGTAAGAAGTGTGGAACAGAGCAAAAGGACGGTCAGAAATACTGTCCTAAGTGTGGAGAGCCATTCCTCGATGAGAATGGAAAGCCCTATCTGAAAGGAATAAGAAAGGACCTGCAGGATGCAAAAGACAAGTTAGCATCCAAGGCAGATGAACTAACCCAACAAGGAAAGAAGCTTGTCGAAGAAAAGGTGCAACCGCAATTAACAGATAAAATTGATGAGTTGAAGAAAGTTGATTGGGAAGGAAAGAAAAATGACTCTCTCAAAACTATGGAGGGCTTCTTCTCAAATGCAGATAAACTAAGAAAAGCAACGATAGCGGTTGCTGTTTTTGCCGTTCTGTGGTTTTTTGTTTTCAATCATGGATTCTCTGCATCGTGGACTTGGTGGTTGTTTGCTGTTGTATTCGTTGTAGCTGCATTTTATAAGGCAGAGTCAAAGGATAAAGTAGACGAGCTAAACAAAGCAAGATGGTCATTGGGACTTGCTGTCTTACTTGGATTTGTTTTTCTGTTTCATAGTCCAAGTAGTAGTTCTTTTGGAGATATAGAAGTTGATGAAATAAACGTAAAAGCAAGCAATGCCCAAGACGAGGAGGCCATTTTAAAGATGGCAAGAATTATGGGAGAGATTAAATCAACACTTCCACAGGTTGAGGCTCTCTACAATGTGCATCGGCAGTTCTTGGCACAAGGTGGTAATCCAAACTTTTCTCCTGCTTGGGGTAAGTGGCAAGATTTATATGATAAAATAAACAAATTATGGGATGAGTATATTGGTTTGGCAAGACAGCTTGAGAATGGCGATGAAATCATACAAGAGGCTAAAGAGAAGAAAAGGATAATGAATAAATCCTTTGATGAAATGTTTGTGCCCAACTATTAAACTATGAATTCATGAGAAAGAAATATAATATATGGGTAGTTCTTTGGCTCATTGTGATTATGGGTGTAATATATGCATTATTCAAGGATAAAAAAGCGGAAGAAAGAAATACTGATAGTGCTATGTATGCAGAAAAGTGTTATGACATCAATGGTACAAGATGTATTTCTCTCGAACAGATGAAGTATGTAGCAAAAGAGAAACTGTCAAGTGAAGAGATTGATAATTTTTCTCAAAAATGTGGACTTATTTTGAAAGAGAAATCCGAAAGAAAAGATTTGTCTTCAAAATACGGATTTGCTGATTTTACCTATAGCGTCAGGATTGTAGAAAGTGGGGATAATTTGGTTTATAATTATTCTTGTAACTGTAATGCCGAATATATTAACATGCTTCGCTCTGATTTGAAGTCGGAAGATGGTTCTGCTAAAGAAAGTTGGAATAATGACAACATGGGTGGACTTAGTGGTAATATTCAAGGTTATCAATGGGTGAGTTTAAGTTGGCAAATGAAAGAAGGAAGTGTTCTTGTGCAAATAGGTGTTGAAAAATAATTATGGTATTTATATTGTAGAAGATTATGAAATGTAAGTATTGCAATGCAGATATTGAGCAAGATGCGCAATTCTGTCCTAACTGCGGCAAGGATTTGTCGAAGTTTAACAAGTGTATCAAATGTGGTGAACTACTTGACAGTGATACAGTGTTCTGTCCTCATTGTGGAACTGAGCAGCCACATGAAGAAAAAGATGAAGTTAAAGGGAATGGTTTTAAAAAGTGGCTGTTGATACTACCCATTATAGTTCTTTTGGTTGGTGCAGGAGCATGGTACCTTTTTAGTGATGGCTTTTCATTTGGAGACAGTTCCAATGTAGTGGTTGCAGAATCTGTAGATTCTGATTCTATCGCAGAAGTTGATGAAATAGAGAATGACCCTGTTGCAGTTGAAGCAGCCGAAGCAAGGCAAGCGATGGAAGAGGGGATAAAGGAATTAGAGGAAGAAGAAGCCAAATCAGAGGATGAAGGTTACGATTCCACTCTTTCAGAAAGGGAATTAACAGAAGAAGACTTGGAAGGAAAAACTAAAAAGGAATTGGAATTGATGCGTAATAGCATATATGCTCGATATGGCTATAGGTTCAAACGAGACGATTTGTTTAGTCATTTTTCACAATTTAATTGGTATAATCCTACTACAAGCGACATGTCGACCGTGTATAGTTCTATGTCAGGCATTGAAAAATATAATATTGATTTTATCAAGAAACATGAATAAAATGCAATGCGCTCAATGATATTTGCATTTTTATGTATGTTGCTAATGTGTTGTAGTAATGTGTCTGAGAAACGCAACATGGAATTGCTGTCTTCTGATTCTTTGAATGTTTCAGAAGATAGCATTATTCTCGATGTTGACTCAGTCCCTTTGTATGCTAAGAATATCATAGAGGCTTATCCTAATTTCGATTTGAAGTATTCAAATAATAGCCTTATCTTTGCTGATGGGACAACTATTGTCTGCGATGATGGTAGAGACAAGAGCTTTGTTGATAGACTTGACAATTGCGACATAGAAGATATGTTTTCAAACTCTTATGATATTAACAGTGCAATGCCCCTCTATCTTAATGATTGTGGTAGGGGACGGTGTGAGCAACTTTTTAAAAAGATGTATGGTGGCAATGAAACTGAGGTTCGAAGAAACCTTATCTCTGTTGATTGGTTTGGTCAGAAGATACTTTTTACAATTGTCAATGGAGCAGCAAAACAATTAAGCATTGTCGCTTCTGAACTTGCTAAGCAGCCGCAGTTACATAAATACCTAATTAACGCATCTTCTTTCTATTGGAGAAAAGTAAGAGGTGCAAATCGACAAAGTGCGCACAGCTATGGTATTGCAATAGACATTAATACTACTTATTCCAATTATTGGTTATGGTCTAATCCCAAATGTTCTGAGACTGATAAGATAAGGTATGAAAACCATATTCCCATTGAGGTAGTTAAAGTGTTTGAGAAGCATGGCTTTATATGGGGTGGAAGATGGTATCACTATGATACGATGCACTTTGAATACCGACCGGAGTTGTTAAGTCGCAAACAGAGATAGGTGTGAGCCTTGTCTTTATGGGATGAGGCTCACTTCTGTAACGATTGTATTAGTAGCAGTCTTATCGCCCAACTTTTCTTCGAGTTCTGCTATTTCCTTATCATACTTAGCTCGCTCAGTTTCATACTCTTTCTGTCGCTGTAAACGTTGTTGTTTAAGACGTTCAAGATGCCTGCGATTGTTGTCCTCAACAAGTTTAACGCCCTTGTCACAATACGCATCCAAGATGTCCGTAAAGGCCTTAATCTTCTTCTCATCAGTCCATAGTTTTTGGTCTAAGCAATCAAGCCCTTCGAGAATATGGCAATACTTAGTAGCAAGGTCAAGCAGATGGTGTCGTTCTTGTTTTTGACTGTCGTTTTTGATTCTGATATACCTCTGTACCTTAGTGTATTGGGCATCGATGCTCATTGTCCCCAAGACGATTTTCTTTTGTTCATCTATGAGTTTTGGCAGTGATGCTTCGATGAACTTCTTCTTATCTTCATTAGTTAACTTCTTACTCATAAATATTCTATATAAGTGTGCGCCCCTAACTCAGCGCACGGGTTTAACTTGTTCACAGCAATGTTAGGAAATCGCTGTCAATAGTAGGAGACTCAGAGCAACTTTAATAGCCTATCAATAGTCCTCACATAACTCAAACAACCTTCACAGCCTACAGTTCGTAGAGCCTCTGTTAAATCCTTGCCTTGGCTTTGGTTTTCATTTATCAGTTTGACAGCACCGTCGATACTATCATATCTTATCCCCATAAGCCATGCTAATATGCTTCTCTTTACTTCTAAACTATTCTCGATTCCATACACATTCTCTAATGATAACATATTGTCAATTTCCTTGAAGTTTTTATCAGTACAGAGGTTCCCAATTACAGCATCTATGAAGTCTGCAGCTTGATATTCTGCTGAACCGATTATGTCATTGACCTCATCCAACAACCCCTCAATCCTATCGAATAGTTTTACTCTTGGCAAATCCCTTTTGCTATCATTGAATGGAGGTGTACCGTTCATGTTATAATATTCCAACAACCACGTGACTTTAGAAACCTCAAAATCCTTATACTTCTTTGGATAGAAGTTTGAGACCATTAACCCTATATTTAGGATTTTAGGGAACTGTGTCGCAACCGTGAATTTTGTTCTTATCCCTTGTTTTCTGTCTTCATCATTAAGTGGGAGGGGCTTCTCTGTTTGTGAATCACTGTAGAAGTCTGTTTGCCACCACATAGAAACTAAGTTTTTTTCTTTCATCTATTTTACTTAATTGTGCGCCCCTAACTCAGCGCACGGGTTTAACTTGTTCACAGCAACGTTAGGAAATCGCTGTCACAGAGTATGATTAAAGTCTTTTACAATTTATCTTTAGCCTTTGCTATAGTGGCATTAGCTAAGAGCATATTCTTAGCGAGAAGAATAGAGTTAACATCCGAAACAGATTCTTTAGCATGCTCTTTCCAAATCTTCATAGCGTTCTTAGCGAGAATGAGAGCATCTTCATGTTTGTAATTTACTAAACGATAGAATTTGTAGAATCCCTCTGCCAAGACCTCCGAAAGATAATACCTCCTCAACAATTTGTTTTGGGGGCTACCGTCACCATAAGGAGCATCTGATTTGATTTCCTCCATAGTGTACTTTAGTCCTTGCCACACTAAATCTGAAATAGCATTGATGTTCTCGTTAATGAACTTGCTAAGAGGGTTGTTATTATTGGCTCCCACCCTATATGGAGCACGCATTTTTTTAGACATATTAAAAAATTTATTTACAATTGTTGCTTTTTGAATTAGCTACATACAGTTCTGCATCAGCTTTGGTGATAAGGTATTTATTCTTACCTATGCCCTCTCTGTAGGGTAGTCTACCCTCAGTGCAAGCCTTCCTGATGGCTTGCTGTGAGATACTATAGATACTATGTATCTCAGGTATCGTCAGATACTCTAAAGTCGTTGCGGACTTCCTCTGTTTAGTGCTGCCATAAGCGTTACAGTTTCTATTTATACTCCTTGCAAGGTCGTCTATCACCTTATATATATATTCAAAGTCATTGCGCATGTTGAAGACAAATTCAGCCACGTTGAGGCTGCTATCAGCGTCATTCATGGCACTGTAGCAAGCCATCGTTATATTGGTGGCCGTC
Organism: uncultured Prevotellaceae bacterium; assembly: GCA_902774925.1. Taxonomy (GTDB): domain Bacteria; phylum Bacteroidota; class Bacteroidia; order Bacteroidales; family Bacteroidaceae; genus Prevotella. The sequence goes on from CACYKE010000050.1 coordinate 7,882, forward strand.
AGTTCTGACTTGTTGTTCAGATAGTCAGTGAAGAACTGTGTAAGATTGGTATCTTTATTTGTCATATTATTCTGTTTTTAACATCGTGGGGCAAAGATACACAAATAAGAAAAGGAAAACAAGTATTTCAAAGCAGTGTCTATATGGCGGTCTATTGCGGTCTATATGGCGGTCTACAAAATATCATCAATCAAGGTCAAAGCACGAAAAAAGCCACCCCAAATGGGATGGCTCAACATTTCAGCTATAAAGTGTTATTTAGCTTGCGAAATCAGTTGCTCTATGATTATCTCGCTTTTGCTATCGCTCTTGCTGTTATTGTATTGTTTCTTTAGATTATCACCTTTTACACCTTCAAATATCGCCTCTGTAGTCTTCCAATCAGTCAAGGCGCTTGTATGTAGTTTGGCAATCAAGATGGCTAACAGAACTTTCTTCCCTTTCCATTTGATTCTTTTTGAAGGGTAGCCACCAACTCCACTAAAATAGAAAATGAAATCATCTTTTGTGGTTTGGCTATCAATATAACCCTCAGTAAATAGTCTGTCATATAGTTTGCCAATGTTCACAGTTCCTTTGATTGTAGAGTAATGTGCTGTAATAACACTTGTTGGGTCAACATTTCTTGTGGATTTCATTTGTTGTTCACAAAATTGAACAACCTTATCCCTAATGTCTTCTTGGTGGGACGTGTTACACTTCAAAGAATCAAAGACAGATTTAGTGTGATTAAGCCAATCGCCTTTTGATACAGTTTTGTCAGTACCCCTGCATCCTCTAATATATCTGCCAAGTAGTTTGTTCATCAAATTATTGACTTCATCAACATTGACTTGTTGAAGATGGTCAATGAATACATTGTCACTTGTGTATGTTTTGTCTTGTGCTATCTTTATAACTTGTTGGATTGGAAGCCTCTTATGGTCATATACGAAGCGGCCATGACTGAAATCGTATCTGTAAAAGTGACTGTCATTTCGAGCAATTCTTTTGGAGGCATTAAGAAGTAGGTACGCTTGTATATCATAGACTTTTCTTTCTGCTAATCTCTTAACGTCATAGTTTTCAGAGGTCAGTTTGATTAGTGCAGCCGCATCTCCAACGATTAAAATAAGGTAGTATGCTTCTAAGGAACTGTCAAGTTTTGCAAGACCCAAGACATTGTAGTTGGACTTAAACCAATCCCAATCCGAGTATGGTTTGGATTTGTCATAGTAAGTAGTAGTACCCTCTTTGCATATTTGGTCTGTAGTATATGACTTTATTTGAGCATCGTTGATGATAGGGTAATAGATAGTTGCCCTGCCAATTCTCTTGCTGACGTAACGTAGATATTTGACACCACTTGTTAGGTAATGGTCAAGAACTGTCTTATATGTACTAATGTCGTATGCCATAACTACAATTTCAAATTTGGTTGCAAAGATACACAAAAAGTTTCATATTCGTTGTTTCATACGCAACTTTCAACGCAACCAAAATGACTGAAAACACATAGTTTGTGGCTAAAAATGTGGCTAAATAGATGAGCGTGAATTAGTTGATAGCTATCATTTAAACAAATAAGGGACTGAAATTCAGTCCCTTACGGCAAAAAGCCAAAAGCTTAAACGTCTTTCCGTTTGTCGGGATGAGGCGACTCGAACGCCCGACCCCTACGTCCCGAACGTAGTGCGCTACCAACTGCGCTACATCCCGCTTGCTACGGCATCGCTGAGCCCGGAAAGGTCAGTGATTTTTCGTAAGCGGGTGCAAAAGTACGAAATTTTTTTGAATTCTCAAAATTTTTTTGTACTTTTGCACGCAAAAGCTATTTAAAACTAACCGAAATGAAGCAAATATTGCTGATAGTAGCCTGTTTGATGATGCCATTGGCGATAAAAAGCCAGCGGGTGATTGTTGTCGAGAAGAACAGCGTGGAGAGTCTGTTGGCGGCTATCAGTGAGGCAAACCAAAGGAACGATACGGTGACGGCCGAGCGGTTGTTTATCATGATTCCCGACGGGGTGTACGATCTCGGCGAGACGACGCTGACGCGCATCAGCGGGCATAACATCGCGCTGGTGGGTGAGAGCATGGCGGGTACAGTGATTCAGAACAAGCCGGACGTGAAGACGGAGAGCATCAGCAAGACGGCGGTGCTGCAGAACCGCGGCACGGGGAATTACTTCCAAGACCTGACGCTGAAGAATGCGCTGGACTACTACCACGTGGAGCCGGCCGGCCGTGCGGTGACGCTGCAGGACAAGGGTACGAGGACCATCTGTAACCGCGTGCGCATGTTGTCGTATCAGGATACCTATTATTCGGACAACGAGCAGTGTCAGAGCTACATGCTGGACACGGAGATCCACGGTACCATCGACTTCATCTGCGGGGCGGGCGACGTGTGGTTTGAGCGTTGCAGGATAGTGACCGAGAAGCGTACACCGGATGGCAGCGGGGTGGACATCATCACGGCAACGCGCACGTCAGAGACGGAGTGGGGCTACGTGTTCAACCGTTGTACGATAGAGAATGACGTGTCGGCATTCAACTACGGCCGTTCGTGGCATACGAATCCGCACTGCGTGTGGCTCTATACCACGCTGTTGACGCCGGAGAAGTTGGAGACGACGCGCTTTGACGACGAGGGTATGAAGACGTCGGGCAACTACTTCAAGGAATATGGTACGATGGACGCTGCGGGTCGCGACATCACGCCGAAGTCGAACGTGGTGAGGTTTACGCTGAGAGACCATACGCAGCCCTATACGGCCGAGACTATCATGACGAAGGAGGAGGCCAAGCAATATACGGTAAAGCGCGTGTTCGGCGACTGGCGCCCCGACAAGCAGCTGAAGAAGATGGAGCGACAAGCACGAAAACTAAAGAAAAAACATTTGTAAAAGATGAGAAGAGGTTTACTACTGGCATTATGCCTGTTGGGCTTGACGACGGTCATGGCCCAACGGGTGATAACCGTCGAGAAGGGTAGCGTGGAGAGTCTGCTGAAGGCAGTGGAACAGGCTAACAAGATGAACGCCGAGCAGGATGCCGAGCGGTTGTTTATCTTGATTCCCGACGGGATGTACGATTTCGACAAAAGGGTTTTAACGAAGATAACAGGTCATAATATTGTGTTGACGGGGCAGAGTATGGAAGGTACCATCCTCCAGAACCAGCCCGACGTGAAAAACGAAGGAATCTCGAAAACGGCCATCTTCCAGAACCGCGGAACGGGGAACTACTTTCAGGATATGACGCTGAAGAATGCGCTGGATTACTATGGTGCCGGTGCTGCCGGTCGTGCGGTGACGCTGCAGGACAAGGGAACGCGAACCATCTGTAACCGCGTGCGCATGCTGTCGTATCAGGATACGTACTATTCGGACAACGACCAGGGCGTGCATTATCTGCAGGATTCGGAGATTCACGGTACGGTGGACTTTATCTGCGGCGACGGTGACGTGTGGTTTGAGCGTTGTAAGATAGTGACCGAGAAACGTACGACAGACGGTAGTGGGCGTAACGTGATAGCGGCTCCGAAAACGTCGAAGACGAGGTGGGGCTACATCTTTAACCGTTGTACGGTGGAGAATATCGTGTCGAACTTTGAATATGCGCGCGGATGGAATGGTACGCCCCACTGCATCTGGCTGCATACGACGCTGTTGACGCCCGAGCGGCTGAACCCCACACGTTTCGACTATCGCGGCATGAACACGGTGCAGAACGATTTCAGGGAGTATGGCACCGTGGACGGCGAGGGTCGCGACATCATGCCGCAGACGAATGTGGTGACGTTTACGATGACGAAGAAGAGCAAGGAAGATGCGAACGTGACCATTACGGAGAACTGTCAGGTGGAAACGGTGATGACGGAGGACGAGGCGGCCAGATATACCGTAGGAAATGTGTTTGGCGACTGGCGGCCCGACAAGATTATCGAACAGACGGAACGGAAGGTCAAGAAACTGATGAAGCGCCTATAGCAGGCGCTTCATTTCTTATTATAACAGACGTTCCAATTCGTCAAGTTCTTCTTGTGTCGTTGCCCATGAGGTGACGAACCGGCAGATGGTGCGATGGCCCTCGGCCTGTCCCCAATGTGTAAAGTCCATCTTGGCAGACAACTCCTCGACCTTGGCGTCGGGCAGGATGATGAACTGTTGGTTGGTGGGTGAGTCAAGCCAGAACTCATAGTTCTTCTCCTGGAAGATGCGTTTCATCTGCATGGCCATGTCGATGGCGTGGCGCGACAGTTTGAAATAGAGGTCGTCGGTGAACAGGGCGTCGAACTGCAGGCCGATGAGGGCTCCCTTGGCAATGACGGCGCCGTGCTGTTTCTGGATGGAGAAGAAATGCTTGTGAGCCTGACGGTTGGTGAAGACGACAGCCTCGCCACAGAGGGCACCAATCTTCGTGCCACCGATGTAGAAAACGTCGCAGTGGCGTGCGAGATAGGGTAGGGTGACGTCGCAGTCTTCGGCCATGAGTCCGTAGCCCAAACGTGCTCCGTCGATGTAGAGCGGTATGTCGTATTGCTTGCAGACCTGATAGATGTCATCCAGTTCGCGGGCGGTGTAGACCGTTCCCAATTCCGTTGGGAAGGTGATATAGACCAAGCCCGGATGTACGGCGTGGTCGCGATTACCGTCGTGATAGAAGTCGTCGAGATACCGGTTGAGCGTCTTGGCCTCCATCTTGCCCTGCGCGTCGGGGATGGTGATGATTTTGTGCTCCGTAAACTCGACGGCACCGGCCTCGTGGACATTGATATGACCCGAACTGACGCAGATGACGCCCTCGTACTGATAGAGCATGGAGTCGATGGTGGTGGCGTTAGTCTGCGTACCGCCCGTCAGGAAGAATATCTGGGCGTCGGGCATGCCGATGGCCTCGCGGATGCGGTCCTTGGCACGCTCGGAGAACGCGTCGAAGCCGTAGGGCGTGGGTCGCTCATTATTGTATTTAATGAGGTTCTCGAGAACCTTGGGGTGTGCGCCGTTGTTATAATCGCACTCGAAGGAAATCATTGATCAATAACCGTTAACCAATAAACATTAACCGTTATAGTGCTTCGAGCATGCGTTTGATGACCACGGAGCACGAGATTTCGCGGTTGGCAGCTTCAGGGATGACGAGGCTGTTGGGCGATTCGATGACGTCGTCGGTGACGATGAGGTTGCGACGGACGGGCAGACAGTGCATGAACTTGCCGTTATTGGTCCATGACATGTGCTCGGTATCGACGGTCCATGAACGATCCTCGCAGGTGATCTTGCCGTAGTCGGCAGGATTAGTCACACCCGGGTTCGACCAGTTCTTGGCGTAGATGAAGTCGGCATCTTCGAAGGCTTTGCGCTGGTCGTATTCCACGCGGGCATTGCCGATGAACTGCGGGTCGAGTTCGTAGCCTTTTGGGTGGGTGATGACGAGGTCCACATCGGGGGCGGCGTTCATCCATTGAGCGAAGCTGTTAGGCACGGCCTGAGGGAGAGCGCGGCAGTGGGGGGCCCAGGTCAAAACTACTTTTGGGCGAGACCCCTCCAACTTCCCCTGTTCAGGGGCGGCCTTTGGTTCTCCCCCTAGACAGGGGGAGTTAGAGGGGGTCTTCCAATATTCCTTGATGGTGATGAGGTCGGCGAAGGCCTGCAAGGGATGCACCGTGGCGGTTTCCATGGCGAAGACGGGGCGGCCTGAATATTTGATAAACTGCTGCAGCACGGTTTCTGCATAGTCATACTCGCGGTCGGTGAGTCCAGCGAAGGAACGCACACCGATGAGGTCGCAGTAGCAACCCATGACGGGAATGGCTTCGAGCAAGTGTTCGCTCTTATCGCCATCCATGATGACGCCACGCTCCGTTTCGAGTTTCCAAGCACCGGCATTCACGTCGAGCACGATGACATTCATGCCGAGGTTCATGGCGGCTTTCTGGGTGGAGAGACGCGTGCGCAGGGAGTTATTAAAGAAAATCATCATGAGGGTCTTGTTCTTGCCCAGATGCTGATACTTGTAACGGTCGTTCTTGATCTCAAATGCTTCGGCCATCGCCTTTTCCAACGGGCCGATATCCTGTACGTTGATGAAGGTTTTCATTTTTATTATCGTTATTTCGTTATGACGTTATTTCGGGATTCCGGTATTGTGGGATTCCGTGACTTCGTGTTTACGGGCGGGTTTGGCCTTCGCCTTCGATGATCCACTTGTAGGTGGTGATTTCCTCAAGCGCCATGGGACCGCGGGGACCCAGTTTCTGCGTAGAGATGCCAATCTCGGCGCCGAGACCGAACTGTGCGCCGTCGGTGAACGACGTGGGGGCATTCCAATAGACGCAGGCGGCATCGACGTGCGCCTGGAACTTGCGGGCCGTGGCCTCGTCGTTGGTGATGATGGCCTCGCTATGGCCGGAGCCGTACTGGTCGATGTGTGCCAGTGCCTCGTCTAGTGATGCTACGGTGCGGATTGACATTTTGTAGTCCATGAATTCGGTGCCGAACGACTCGTCGGTGGCGGGCTGCAACAAAATGGTCGGATAATTTCCTCGAAGCAGTTGGTAGGCAGGCCCGTCGACGTAGAGCGTCACCTTGTGGTCGAGCAGGGGTTTTACCAGTTCGACGAGGTCACCCAAACGGCTCTCGTGGATGATGAGACAGTCGAGGGCGTTACACACCGATACACGGCGTGTCTTGGCATTACAGATGATTTTCTTGCCCATCTCCAAGTCGCCGTCCTTGTCGAAATAGGTGTTGACGACGCCGGCACCGGTCTCGATGACGGGGATGCGGGCGGTGTCGCGCACGAAGTCGATGAGACGGCGTCCGCCACGGGGAATGCAGAGGTCGATGTAACCCACAGCATTGAGCATTTCGCCTGTAGCCTCATGGGTTGCCGGCAGCAGGGTAACGACGTCGGGATTAACGCCGAAGCGCTCGAGCACCTCGTGGATGAGTTCGACGGAAGCCTGATTGGAGAGGTCGGCATCGCTTCCACCTTTCAGCACGCAGGCATTGCCGCTCTTGAAGCAGAGCGAGAATACATCGTAGGTGACGTTAGGACGGGCCTCGTAGATCATGCCGATGACGCCGAAGGGCACACTGACACGGTGCAGACGTAAACCGTTGGGCAACGTCTTCTCCTTGGTGACGTAACCAAGCGGCGAGGGCAACGAAGCCACGTTACGCATGTCGCCAGCAATATCGTCGAGGCGTTTCTCGGTGAGTTGCAAACGGTCGTATAAAGGATTTTTGGGGTCCATCTTCGCCAAGTCCTGGCTGTTGGCTACGAGGATGCGCTCCTTGAAGTCGATGATGGCGTCGGCCACCGCATTGAGGATGGTGTTACGCTGCTCGTCGGAGAGCAGGGCCAGTGAGCGGCTGGCTTTCTTTACCCGCTGGAATGTTTCAGTCAATTGCATTTGGAATAAATTCTGTGTGGGGAACGTTTTGATTGTTTAAAAGGATGTCGAGGAGGATGTCTTCGCGCTTGCCGTTGGCAATGACGACGCGGACACCAGCCTTCTGGAGTTTCTGGGCGGTGGTATACTTCGAATGCATGCCGCCACGACCGAAGGCACTCTTTTCTTCCTTGATGTATTGTGAGAGGTCGCGACCGGGTTCGACGGTGGGGATAATATTCGACTCGGGGTTGTCAGGATGACCGTCGTAGATGCCGTCGATGTTGGAGAGCAGGATGAGCGTGTCGGCCTTCATCATCTGTGCGATGAGGCCCGAGAGCTCGTCGTTATCCGTAAACATCAACTCGGTGACGCTGACAGTGTCGTTTTCGTTGACGATGGGCAACACGTCATTCTCGAGCATCACCGTCATACAGGCCTGCTGGTTGCGGTACTGTTCGCCGGGCTCGAAGTTCTCCTTCATGGTGAGCACTTGTCCGACGTGGATGCCGAACTCGCGGAACAGGTCGTAGTAGAGTCCGACGAGTTTCACCTGACCGACGGCGGAGAACAACTGGCGCTGTTCGACGCTGTCGAGCGAGTGGTCAACGGTCAGTTCACGACGTCCGCAGGCTACGGCACCCGACGACACGAGGATAATCTCGTAGTCGTGACGTCGCAGGGAGGCCACCTGGTCGACGAGTGACGACACGCGTGTGACGTCCAGTTTCCCGTCTGTGCGCGTCAGCACGTTTGAGCCTATCTTGATGACTATTCTTTTCTTCATTTTATATCATTGATACGTCCTTGATATGTTCTATTTCCGGTTCTCTTCCGATGATGCCGACAACGGTGATAATGTCCAGTCGGGAGTCGCCGTTGATGTGGCGATACTTGATGTAGTGGTTGATGGCCATCTGCAGACTATGCAGTTTCCTGTAGTCCACGGCTTCCTCGGGGTCGCCGAACAAGCGGTTGCGACGGGTCTTCACTTCGACGAACACGACGGTGCCGTCTTCATCTTGGGCAATGATGTCGAGGTCGCGGTGACCTGATTTCCAGTCGCGCTCAATGATGGTGTAGCCGTTGCGTTGCAGATAGTCTGCCGCAGTGTCTTCACCCCACTTGCCTAACTCGTTATGCGCCGCCATTTTACATTGAACATTGAACGTTGAACATTAAACGTTGCGATTATTTCTCGGCGTCCTTGTTGCGGATTTCCACACGGCGGATTTTGCCACTGATGGTCTTCGGCAGTTCGTCGACGAACTCGACGATACGAGGATATTTGTAGGGCGCGGTCTCCTTCTTGACGTGCTGCTGGAGTTCCTTGATGAGGTCTTCGCCGGCCTTGTCCTTCCACTCCTTGCCGAGTACGACGGTAGCCTTCACCACCATGCCGCGGATATCGTCAGGAACACCCGTGATGGCGCACTCCACGACAGCAGGGTGGGTCATCAGCGCACTCTCGACCTCGAACGGGCCGATGCGATAGCCGCTGGACTTGATGACGTCGTCGATACGACCCTCAAACCAGTAGTAGCCGTCCTCGTCGCGCCAAGCCATATCGCCTGTATGGTAGATGCCGTCGTGCCACGCCTCGCGGGTCTTCTCGGCGTCACGATAGTAACCCTTGAAGAGTCCGATGGGCTTATGGTCGCCCACGCGGATGACAATCTCGCCCTTCTCACCGTCCTCGCACGACGTGCCGTCAGCACGCAGCAGGTCGATGTTGTATTGGGCGTTGGGAATACCCATCGAGCCGGGCTTCGGCGTCATCCAGGGGAAGGTGCCGAGGGTCATCGTAGTCTCGGTCTGTCCGAAACCTTCCATGATGTTCAGGCCGGTCTTCTCCTTCAGCTTGTCAAACACGGCGGGATTCAGGGCTTCGCCGGCCGTGCAGCAGTATTCGAGTGACGAAAGGTCGTATTTCGAAAGGTCCTCGCGAATCATGAAACGATAGATGGTCGGAGGCGCACAGAACGACGTCACGCGGTATTTCTCAATCTGACGCAGCAGGTTGTCGGCATTGAACTTCTCGTGGTCGTAAACGAACACCGTTGCACCGGCAAACCACTGTCCATAGAACTTACCCCAGACGGCCTTGCCCCAGCCTGTATCGGCTACGGTGAGGTGCAGCGAACCCTCGTGCAGGTTATGCCAGAAGACGCCCGTTGACAGATGGCCCATGGCATAGAGATAGTCGTGTGCCACCATCTTCGGCTCACCGCTTGTTCCGCTGGTGAAGTACATTAACATCGTATCGTCGTTTTCGTTGACGAAGGCAGGACGCTGGAACTTCGGTGCCTCTTTCCATTCCTTCCTCCAATTGCGGAAACCTTCTTCATCGCGGAGTGTGATATATTGTTTCACCGTCGGACTCTCGGACATAGCCAACTTGATCTGACCGATGATATAATCGTCGTCGGCGCAGATGATGGCTTTCACCGATGCCCGCGTGTTGCGATAGACGTAATCGTGCTTTGTCAGCATGTGTGTTGCGGGAATGACGATAGCACCGATCTTACACAGAGCGAGCATGATGACCCACCACTCATAGTGACGCTTCAAAATGAGCATCACGGGGTCGTTCTTGCCAATGCCGATAGACATCAGATACGATGCAGCCTGATCGGTTTGCTCTTTCAGTTCGGCAAATGTCGTACGTATTTCCTCCCCCTGGTCGTTGGTCCACAAAATGGCCAGTCCCTCGGGTCTCTCTTCTGCCCACGCATCCATCACATCGTAGGCGAAGTTGAAGTTCTCGGGGATGATGAACTCCAGGTTCTTGTTGTAATCCTCAACAGACGTGAACGTCGTCTGTTTCAAAAATCTTTCTATCATATTCTTGCTATTTGCTATTTGCTTTTGGCCATTGGCTAATTGCTAACTGCTAACAGCCCCTTCTTACTCGACTGTAAAGGCGAGGAACTTCACGGCCTTGTCACCGACGGCCAGCATGCCGTGAGGCTTGGTGGAGTCGAAATAGATGCTGTCACCTTCCTCAAGGATGATGGTCTTGCCACCGATGTAGAGCTCCATGCTGCCTTCCAGCACCATGTTGAACTCCTGCCCAGGATGCGAGTTCTTGTAGATGGTTCGTGCTCCCGGCTTCGGTTCGACGGTGACGATGAACACGTCGGCCTTGTGGTTGACGAAACCGCCCACGAGGCTCTGATATTTGTAGGCCTTCGTGCGTTCGATGCTCATGCCCTGACCCTTGCGCGTCACGTAGTACGACTTCATGTGCGGTGCCTCGGCGAATATCAGTTCCTCCGTCGACACGCCGTACTTCTTTGCGATTTTCATCAGGTTCGAGATGGTGATGTCCAACTCGCCCTGCTCTATCATTTCATACCTGTCAGCACTGGTGCCGATAGTTTCGGCCATCTCGCTCACGGGGATGTCGAGCACGTCACGCAGTCCGCGCAGACGCTCGCCTATTTGTTTCAATTGTTCGTCCATAATTATTTCGCTCCTGCTTTTAATCCTCTAATTACACTTGACGTGAAGCCGGCATGCTCCATCTCGTTCAGTCCCTTGATGGTCACACCGCCAGGCGTCGTCACCAAGTCGATGGCGGCCTCGGGGTGCAGGCCCGTTGTTTCCAGCAACTCTACAGCACCCTTCATTGTCTGCATCACGATGGCCTTTGCGTCGTCAGCCTTAAAGCCCAGTTCTACGCCACCCTCTGCCGCAGCACGGATATAGCGCATGGCATAGGCAATGCCGCACGATGCCAGTGTCGTGCCGGCTCCCAGATGCTGCTCGTCGGTGATAATGGTCTTGCCCATGCTCTCGAACAACTTCACCACCTGGTCTGTATGTTGCTGTGTCGCGTCGATAGCCGGCACGATAAACGTCATCGATGCCAACTGTGCAATGGCAATGTTCGGGATGACGAGGTACGTTGGAATCATCTTCCCTTCTTTTGTCATCCACTGTTTGATGCTCTCCGACTTGACGCCTGCAGCCACCACGACGAGTGTCTGCTGGTCGTAATCCATCACGTCGCGGATGCCGGTCAGCACCTGCTCCACGAGCCAGGGCTTGACGACCACGCATACGATGTCGGCACCCTGTGCTGCCAACTGGTTGCTCGGTGTCGCCGTTACGCCCATGTCGGCAAACTTGTCGCGTGTTGCGCGAACGGGGTCGCTCACGCAGATATCCTCGTTTTGGATGTAGTCTCCCTTGATGAGCCCTTCAACGATGGCGCCACCCATGGCACCGGCTCCGATTACTGATATTTTCATCTTTCTTTGACGTTATTTCGTTATACCGTTACCCGTTATAACGAATTAAAAACCTTCTTTAATTTCTCAATAAACTCGTCGGCCTCGGCCTTCGTCAGACACAGTGGCGGCAACAGGCGCAGAATGTTCTGTCCGGCACATCCCGTGAAGCAGTGCTCCTGATAAATCAGCGGCTGGCGCACGTCCTTGTGCGGAATGTCGAGATCGATGCCAATCATCAGGCCGCGACCACGCACGTCCTTGATATGAGGTTGCGACTTTTGAAGTTCCTTCAGCTGTGCAATAAGGTATTCACCAGTTTCGTGGGCATTTTCGACGATGTGCTCCTGTTCGTATACGTCGAGCACAGCGAGGGCTGCCGCACAAGCCAGATGGTTGCCGCCGAACGTCGTGCCCAATTGTCCGTAGACGGGCTCGAAATCGGGCGAAATGAGCACGGCACCCATGGGGAATCCGTTGGCAATGCCTTTCGCCACGGTGATGATGTCGGGCTTGATGCCGAGCCACTGGTGGGCGAAGAACTTACCGCTGCGTCCGTAGCCGCATTGTATCTCGTCGCAAATCAGCGTCACACCGAAGCGTTTGCAGGCGTATGCCAAGTCCTGAGCGAACTTCGGCGTGGCCATCTGGATGCCACCGACACCCTGAATACACTCGAGGATGACGGCAACAACGCCTCCACGCGACATCTCGCGCACCCACGGCTCAATGTCGTTCAACGGCAGGAACCGCACGTGGTGGTTGTCGTTCAGCGGAGCCACAATCTTCGGATTGTTGGTCACCTCGACGGCCAGCGACGTACGTCCGTGGAACGAGTGTTCGCACGACAGGATGCGCGTGGCCTGCGGATTCTTAAACGATGCCAGCTTCAGCGCATTCTCGTTGGCCTCCGCACCGCTGTTGATTAAGAACAACTGGTAGTCGTCGTAACCGCTGATCTTGCCCAGGCGCTCTGCCAGCTCTACCTGTAGCTTGTTAATTACCGAGTTCGAATAAAACCCAATCATCCCCAGCTGCTCCGTCACCTTATTAATATAGTGCGGATGCGAATGGCCGATGCTGATTACAGCGTGACCACCATAGAGGTCAAGATACTCCTGACCTTTGTCGTCCCAAACCTTACAGCCCCTGCCTTTAACGATGTTCACGTCGAACAGGGGATATACGTCAAATAGTTTCATATTCAGTCTAGTTCTATTTTCTTTTTATTCTCCCAGTTTCTTGCCGCTCATCAAGAGTTCAACCAACGGGCGGTCCTTGAACGTGTGACGCTGCTGATCCCAGAAGCCGAAGTCGGCGTCGTAACACCATGTGGTCCAGGCAATGTTGAACTCGTCGAAGACGGTCAGCACGTCGCGATACCACTTGTAGGCCAGCTCGCGGTCAACAGGCTCATAGACGCCCCACTCGCCGCAGAACAGCTGCAGGTCGTACTTCTTGGCAGCTTCGATGGCATCCTTGAACTGCTCGCGAATGGTGTTGATGTCCCACACCTGTTCGGTGTATGGCTTCAGCTCAGCCTTGATGGCATCGGGAGCGGCATCGTAGTCTTCCTTCGACACGAGCACACCGGGATAGTTCACCTTACCCTTGTAGGCAGCACACAGCGGCGACCACCATGCACCGTAGTGCGTCAGCAGCATGGGATTGTAGTAGTGGAACGACAGGATGATGTTCTTGTCGCCCTCGGGCACCTTCAGATACTTCATCGTCTCGTGACCCTGCCAACGGTTCGAACCGATGACGAGCGTACGCTGGGGCTCCAGTTCGCGCAGGGCCTTGTGTACCTTTGCCACGAGGGCGTTCCACTGCTCGTGCTCGTCGGCTACGGGTTCGTTCATGAATTCGTAGGCCACCCAGTCGTTGCTGCGGTTCTTCAGTGTGTCCGACAACTGACGCCACAGGTTCAGCAGCCCTTCCTGCGCTTCCTCTGACGTGAACAGCGTGTTGGCAGCCTGGCCAGCCTCGTTCACGGCATTGAAATAGTGCGAACGGATGATGTGCAGGTCGACAATGGCTCTCAGGTCGTATTTGCGAGCCCAGTCGAGTGCATTGTTCAGCAGTCCCCAAGCCTCAGGTAGCTGCTTGCCGTCCTCGTCCCAGAACTGCACCTCGTCGATGGGTATGCGCACAAAGTCGAAGCCCAGCTCCTTCAGGCGGGCAAAGTCATCCTCCTGTATGTGCAGACGACGGGCCTCACCACGCTGCTCCGACTGCGACAGCCAGTGGCTGATGTTGGTGCCGCGCTTGATGCGGAAGTTATTCACTTGTCCTGCCTGAGTCTCCTCTTGAGCCTGTTTCTGACTCTTGTTTCCGCAAGACGTGGTTACAAACAATGCCGCTACTAACATCACGGCCAGGGTGAAAATGCTCTTTCTCATACTCTTCATTGTTCTGGGTTATTACTATACTGCCTGCAAAGTTACGAATAAGTGAGCAAAGAACCAAGGAAAACTTGTCTTTTTTTGGTCTTTCGAACGGAAGTAACTTCTCGCAAAGCGAAAAGATAGTGCAGAACTTTAGAATGCTGAGGCTTTCAGACGCAGACCGGCAGTCTCGTCGATGCCGAACATCAGGTTCATGTTTTGAACGGCTTGGCCCACGGCACCCTTCAAGAGATTGTCGATGCAGGAGGTGACGAGCAACTTGTTGTCGAAGGCGTCAATATGGACGAGGCACTTGTTGGTGTTCACTACTTGCTTGAGGTCTAACGGTTTGTCGGAGTAGTGCGTGAAGGCAGCATCGGCATAGAAGTCCTTGTAGGCCTGAATGACCTCGTCGGCAGGGGCTTTCGTGCGGATGACTTCCGTGCAGAAGATGCCGCGAGCGAAATCGCCACGATAGGGGATGAAGTCAATGTCGACGTCCAAATGCCCCTGCACCTGTGCCAGCGACTGACGTATTTCAGCCAGATGCTGGTGGGTAAAGGGCTTATAGATGCTGAGGTTGTTGTTACGCCATGAGAAGTGTGTCGTTGCACCGGGTTTCTGTCCGGCTCCCGTAGAACCCGTGATGGCATTTACGCTGACGTCGTACTTCAGCAGATTGAGGTTGGCGGCAGGCAGCAAACCGAGTTGGATGGCGGTGGCAAAACAGCCAGGGTTGGCCACATGCTGCGCCTTTTGGATATCCTCTTTGTTGATTTCCGGTAGACCATAGACATAGTCGTGGTCGCCCTTGATGCGGAAGTCCTGTGCAAGGTCGATAATTTTGACGTTCTCAGGGATGGTATGCTCCTTGAGGAACTGTTCGCTCTTGCCGTGACCGAAACAGAAGAAGACGACGTCAACCTTGTCAAATGGCATCGTGTCGGTAAATTTCAGATCGGTTTCCCCGATGAGTCCCTCATGCACGTCTGATACCAGATTGCCAGCGTTACTCTCTGAATTGGCAAAGACAATCTCTGCCTCGGGATGGTTGAGCAGCAGGCGAATCAGTTCTCCGCCCGTATAACCTGCCGCACCTAATATTCCAATTTTAATCATCCGTGTAATCCGTTAAATCCGTGGTCGAAATATATTCGTGTTATTCGTGAAATTCGTGGTCGAAAAATTAGCGTTTCTCGTCCTTGTGTATGCCGTAGTAAACACGGAGTGGAGTAGAGCTAACCTTGATGAAACCTTTGGCTTCGTCGGCAGTCCAACCGGTCTGGGTCTCGCCGTATTCACCGAGTTTGCTCTTCGTCAGGTCATTGACGGAATCAATGCCCACAGTTTCGAAACCATAGGGACGGAGTTTTA
This sequence comes from uncultured Prevotellaceae bacterium, assembly GCA_902774925.1. Classification (GTDB taxonomy): domain Bacteria; phylum Bacteroidota; class Bacteroidia; order Bacteroidales; family Bacteroidaceae; genus Prevotella. The sequence goes on from CACYKE010000050.1 coordinate 23,259, forward strand.
GAATGGCAGTACCCGTGACGTTGCGCTGGCTGCTAGTCAGCATGGCCTCGATATCAGGCATGACGGGCTCCAGATACTGGCTTTCGTGCAGGAACATGCCGTACCAGTTGGCTACCTGATCCTTCCAGTACTGCTGCCACTTGGAGAGCGTAGATTTCTCCAGCAGACGGTGCGCCTCGATGATGAGCTTAGGTGCGGCGGCCTCGAAACCTACGCGGCCCTTGATGCCGATGATGGTGTCGCCGACATTGGCGTCACGGCCAATGGCGTACGAGGCACCAATCTCTTCAATCTTCTGAATGGCCTTGATGTGGTCGTCGAACTTCTCGCCATTCACGGCTACAATCTCGCCCTTTTCGAACTGAATCTTTAGCAGCGACTCTTTTTCAGGGTTCGTTACGTGCTTCAGATAGGCTTCCTCGGGCAGTCCTTGCGTGGGGTCGAGCAGTTCGCCACCACAGATAGATGTGCCCCAAATACCGACATTATAAGAATACTTCAACTTAGTGAAGTCAGCGAAGTAGCCATTGGCATTCAAATAGTCAACCTCCTCTTTACGGGTCAGGTTGCGGTCGCGTGTCAGCGTGATAATCTCAACACCGGGAGCCATCACGAGGAACGTCATGTCGAAACGGATCTGGTCGTTCTCCTTGGCATAGCGTGCAATGGCGATAGCCTGGAAGATGCGCTCGCTGGAGACGCTAATGGGGTAACAGTTGTTACGTAGCACATTGCCGAAAATCATGTACTTCAGCGACTTCTCGTAGTACTCCTGCATTACGTCGAGGGTCACATATTTCACGGCGCCCAGCTTGTAGGCGTTCTCTTCGTTTCTTTTGAGTTGCTCTGCTGAGAAACCACCTGTATTGGCACAGGCGGCATAAACCTCATAACCTAACTCCTTGGTCAGATACATCACATTGTAGCTGGTGTCCAAACCACCACTGAAGGCTACTACTACTTTCTTCTTGCTCATATTATTTTTATTTTTTACCTTTTTACTTTTTTACTTTTCATCCAGTGCCTTGATGCGCTCTAAGTTCCTCGGGATCGTAGAGCATAGCTGTGCAAATGCAGTATTTACGACCTGTACGGTGCAGAACATCCACGTTGACGCAACCCTCGCAACCGCGCCAGAAGGCTTCATCGTCCGTCAGATCGGCAAAGGTCACGGGCTGATACCCTAACTCCGTGTTCATCTTCATCACGGCAGCACCGCTGGTCAATGAGAAAATCTTGGCGTGTGGCCAACGGGTACGGGCCAGTGAGAATGTCATATCCTTGATCTTCTTGGCTACACCCAGTCCGCGGAAGTCGGGATGGACAATCAGACCAGATGTCGTCACATATTGTTTGTTGCCCCATGTCTCAATATAGCTGAAACCAGCAAACGTATTGCCACTCAACGCAATCACGGCCTTGGCCTCTTTCATCTTCGTTGCCAGGTACTCGTGTGTACGTTTGGCAATACCCGTTCCACGTACCTTGGCTGCATCAGCAATGGTCTGCAGGATGGTGTCCACATATACTTCGTGTTCGGGACCTGCTATAAATACCTCTATATTCTTATTCTGTTCCATTTTACTTCTTACCTTTTACTTCTTACCCCTTACCTCATATTCGGCACGACTTCGCTTAAGGCCTCGATCACTTCTTCTGTCGTTACCCCTTGCTTGATAACGATGAAGATGGTGTCGTCGCCAGCTATCGTACCTAATATCTCGTTAATATGACTGTTGTCTATGTTGTATGCTATCGAACTGGCATAGCCTGGACGCGTCTTAATGACGCCCATATTGCCAGAGAAATGAATGCTAAGGAAGCCTGGCACTTGCATCATCTCGCGAACAGACGAAGGGGTACTCACACGTTTGTACATGGTGTCATTGGGTAATACATATACATAATTGCCTCGCATGGAGGCTGCTTTGGCAACCTTCAACTGTTTCAAATCGCGACTTAGTGTGGCCTGAGTCAACTGGAAACCCTCTTTCTTCAGAGCGTCCAACAGTTCGTCTTGACTACCAAGTTCTTGGCTTGAAATAATCATCCGGAGGGCTTCTAAACGGTCGTTTTTAACTTTCATCGCTGGTATATTTATTCAAATCGCCTGCAAAATTATACATTTTTCTGCATATAGCCAAACAAATATGCATCTTTTTTTGCATTTTTTTGTTTATCGCTGTTTTAGCCTATTGTAGTTTTATCGCTGTATCGATAACTTTGGTTTGGTGAATGTGTTCTTTATTGTTCGCGTGCACAATACTATATATTCAATAATGTGTAATTATGTTTCAGATTGACACGTATCAAGTCTCTATTTTTTTTTGCTTTTATTTCGTTTTTTTTCTTCTGAAAAGTTTGTGGATTCGGAAAAAAGTCGTACCTTTGCATCCGCTTTCAGGGAGAGTCCCGAAAAGCAACCCCAAAAAGAGTTCTTTGAAAGACTTACATAGACAGAGAAGAAGTAGTACGAGAAGCAGTACGTATATAATATATATATGTATTGGGTAACAAGAACAAACCGTTT
>CACYKE010000051.1 GCA_902774925.1 uncultured Prevotellaceae bacterium
TAAAATAAAGTAAAAACGATAATAAAACGATTAAACAATGCTAAAAGATGAACCAATTATTTGGTTTGCAACATAGAAGAAGAACCGACCCCATGATCAATGAAGAAGCAGGGCATGGATGGCAGGAGAACATGAGTTCAAGTGCCCATGCCAGTGTCTATGCTCAACAAATCAACAGCGACACATTTTTAAAAACAACGAAAAATTATCAGAATGGTATTATTCATAGTTTTTTGAATATCTTAGAATCAGCTATTAGAGATGGCGTAAGTGACAAAAGAATCAACTCATTAATAGATGATGCAAATAATTCATTGAAAAAATCAGGGCATCAAATAGTCTATGAAAGAGATGGTGGTGATAGTTTTAATCTCTATTTCAGATGAAAAAGACAGTTTATTTTATGCTCTTCATTATTTGCTTTATGTCATGTTCAAATGGTCTTGACAGAAATGAATTTATTATAGCAGGAAACAACTGCCAATATTGGTATAAGGCTAGTCCCGATTCATTTGGAAAAACAAGATATTATATTTATTTTGACAGAAAAGGTAAAAGAGTTATTCTTGAAGAAAGGTATTGTGATAAAAAATGTTATATATATGATTGCGGAGATGTGTATTATGAACCTAAATGGAAACTTAAAAATGATACCATAATAATATGGGGTATAAAAGAAAGAAAACTCACAATAATTAGTGATTCTGTTATTGTTACAGAAGATAAAGAACATCATATAAGTGACACCTTATATAAGGTAACGAACCCTCAATTATTAAAGAAGCTAAAAAAAGTACCAATACCCTAAATCAATCACGGACATTAAATCACAGGTCCCTCTGATTGCGTGATGAAAGATAAAGTCTTCTACCCAAGGACAACAAAAAGATATAAGAACTTCATAAGAAGCAATTATAATTACTATAAAAATAAGGAGAGAAGAAAATGAGCAAACTACGTTTATTTATATTATTTATTTTGATGAGTATAATGCACTCCATGTATGGTCAGAATCGTTGTTTGAGAGACTCTCTATTTCAAATTCTCCAAAAGGAACATATTAATAGCTTCTCATTTGCCATGTATTATAATACGCGAACCATAAGGCACAAATACGGATATGTCAATTTGAAAGGTCGCATTAAACCAGGTTCTATAAAGCTATATCTTAATAAATTACAAGAGACAAATAAAAAAAAGGCGAGATGGGTTCATCATTCTTTTAATGCTCCTGTTTACTTAGAAGACTCATTATTAAGATTGATTAGTTTACTTTTTATTTCCGAAAAGATACCAGCAATACAAAAGTTGGAGTGGAATGACACTTTGTTATATGAAGACATGAACTGTTTTAGAATTAAGTTTAAACGAAAAGGCAGAGAAAAGACGCTTGATTATTATTTTAGCGACTATTCACAACAACAAATAATATCAGACAAAACAATATTATATTCGCCAAGTATGATAGAATTGTTCAAACTGATAGAAAATATCATAGATCACGGGGTCGAATCAAGGCAGACCAGGGGATGGTTCTCTGATCTGTTATAAATTATAAATATTACACCGTATGCTGACATGTCATAAAAGAATCACAGGGAAACAATCACGGGGTCGGAGAACCTGATCATTTCTGGAGATAAAAGCAAGATTCTTCGACCTAAAGGTGCGAAATGTGGCGTCGCATTCCGCAAGGTCATCAAAGCCTTGCGGAATCATGTGTTATTGAATTTAGACGGTAAGGTCTTGCGACTTCTGATTATAGAGCTAATCCCAATGCTTACGTTTTTTTTGATGAAAAATTTGCATTTATCAAAAATTATCCGTAAATTTGCCGTCGAAATGATGGCATAGTGCTGTCATAATGCATGCAAGGAACAAGAAATTATGGCACAATCGGCAGTTACAGTCAGGATGGACTCTGAAATGAAAACGCAGTTCGACGCACTCTGCGAGCAGTTTGGCATGAGTGCCAATACGGCGTTCAACATCTTCGTGAAGGCGGTGATAAGAAGTCGCAGTATTCCTTTTACGATTAAAGGAACACCCAGTGCGCTGGACTTATTTATGCAACAAAGGAGCGCTGCAGAGTTGAGCAAGGAGCCGGAACTCTCGCTGGATGAAGTCAACGCGGAGATTCGTGCGGCAAGGGAAGACATTCGTAAAAGGAAGAGTGCGAAGGTATGATTTACGCAGTTATTGATACCAATGTGCTGGTGTCGGCCCTTATTACTCATAATTCGTTGTCGGCAACGGCAAAGGTTGTGAGGCTGTTGCTTGATGGTGAGTTTACGCCTTTGTATGAAAGTAGCATCATTGAGGAATATCAGGAAGTGCTGCATCGTGCGAAGTTTAAGCTCATGCCTGGTGTTGCCGATGCTTTGATTGCGTTTATCAAAGAACATGGAATAGAGACTTCACGGACAGACTTCCTGGAATCAATGCCTGACGAGGACGATCGCGTGTTCTTCGAAGTATCTTTGAGCGTTGAGGATTCTTTTCTGATTACTGGTAATTTCAAGCATTATCCTCAGACACCTAAGGTCATTAGCCCTGCCGACTTCTTAAGGGTGATGAAGGATTCGAAAGAGGAATGACACTTTGATGTGTTTTTGCGGCATCAATAAAAGAAGGAAGTATGATTAGGAATATTGCATTTGACTTGGGGGGTGTGGTGCTGGCGCTGAGTTACGAGCAGGCAGTGAAGCGGTTTGAAGAAATCGGACTGAAAGACGCCAGACAACGGTTGGATGCCTTCGAACAGAAGGGTATCTTTGGCGAATTGGAGTCTGGACAGATTACGACTGAAGACTTCCGTAGGGAACTGAGCGTGCTCGTGGGCAGGACGTTGACAATGGACGAGTGTTGCTGGGCTTGGCACGGCTATGTGGATCATGTGCCCAAGCGCAATTTGGAGGCGATTCTCAGTCTTAGGGCCAGGGGCTATAAGGTGTGTCTGCTGTCGAATACGAATCCCTTTATGATGCAGTGGGCTGACAAGGATTTCGACGGTGAGGGGCATCCCATCAGCTATTTCTTTGACGCTATGTATCTGAGCTATGAGTGTAAGATGATGAAGCCCAAGCGCGAAATCTTCGAGATGATGCTAAAAGGCCAGCAGGCATTGCCTGAGGAAACCATTTTCGTTGATGATGGCCCCCGCAATGTTGAGACAGCGGCTGCGATGGGTATGCTGACGCTTTGCCCTCCCAACAATGAAGACTGGACGGCCGCATTGGAGGATATGCTGCGATAGAAAAAAATTCCGCAAACTCATTGAGGGCTTGCGGAATCTTGCTTTTGTATGCTTGGGGTTACATGTATCCCAGCCAGCGTAAGATGTCGTTGAGATTCGCGACAACCATGAGGAGGATGAGGATGCCAAAACCAACATACTCGGCCTTAATCATGAAATTCTCGGAGGGCTTGCGGCGCGTAATCATCTCGTAGAGGAGGAAGAGTACGTGGCCACCGTCGAGGGCCGGAATGGGGAGGATATTCATGAAGGCGAGGATAATCGACAGGAAGGCGGTCATCTTCCAGAACATATACCAGTCCCACATGGGCGGGAAGAGGCTGCCGATGGCTCCGAAGCCACCGAGCGACTTGGCACCCTCGGCAGAGAAGACGTACTTCATGTCGTCAACATAAGAGGTGAGGACATGCCAGCCGTACTTGATGCCGGCGGGGATGCTCTCGAGGAAGCCGTATTCGACGGTGGTGGGCTTGTAGATGTCGGCGAGTGCCTTGATGGTGAAACCGAGTTTGAGTTCGGGAGTGAGGACGACCTCGGTGGTGTCTGTCTGGCTATTAGCCGTTAGCCCTTGGCTGTTAGCATGTTGGTAGACGATGACCACCGTGCGGGCCTTGAGCGAGTCGGCGGCGGTGGTAGCAGTGGCAAGGAGGTCCTGACGACGGCCGAGCTGGTCGACGAACTCGTTGTAGGAGTCAACGGGGGCACCGTTCAGCGATACAATCTTGTCGCCTTTCTTCAGACCAATCTTTGCGGCGGGGGTGTCAGGGAGGACGCTATCAATCTGGGCAGGCATCAGCGGACGCACGAAGGCGGGGTCGGCCTTGAGCATGCCGAGGAGATTGAGGTCGCCGGGCAGTGTGATGCTCATGGGCTTGCCGTCGCGGATGATATCGACACGATGTGCCTCGGAAATGTCGCGATAGAGGTCGGCGGAGAAGTCCTTGAAGGCCTTGGTATCGGTGCCGACGAGGATGTCGCCGTCGCGGAAACCGTAGGACTTAGCCTCCTGATTGAACTTCATACCCAGCGTCATATCCTTGACAGGGATGTAGGTGTCGCCCCACCAGAAGAGAATCTGCGCATAGATGAACAGGGCGAGGAGGAAATTGACCAGTACGCCGCCAATCATGATGAGCAGTCGCTGCCAGCTGGGCTTGGCACGGAACTCGTAATTCTGAACGGGTTGTTTCATCTGTTCGGTATCGAAACTCTCGTCAATCATGCCCGCTATCTTGCAATAGCCGCCGAGGGGAATCCATCCAATGCCGTACTCGGTGTCGCTATTCTTGGGTTTGAACTTGAAAAGACTGAACTTCCAGTCGAAGAAAAGGTAGAACTTCTCGACGCGTACTCCGAAGAGTTTGGAGAAGAAGAAGTGGCCGCCCTCGTGGAGCAATACCAGAAGGCTGATGGCCAGCATGAATTGTAATACTCTGATTAAAAATACTTCCATTTTAATTTGCTTTTAGCCATTAGCTTTTGGCTTTTGGCTTTTTTATATTAATGATTATTATATTGCTATCTGCTAACAGCTAACAGCCAACAGCTCGGATGCGATGCGGCGGGCTTCGGCGTCGGTCTGGATGTAGACGTCATAGTCGGGATTGCGGCTGAACGTGGCGCGCTGCATGGTTTCGGCAATGATGTCTGCCATTTGGAGGAAACCGCAACGGTCCTCGAGGAAGGCGCGGTTGACAATCTCGTTGGCGGCATTGACAATGCACGGCATGTTGCCACCCTTGTTGATGGCCTCGAAGGCTAGAGCCAGACAGCGGAACTTCTTGAGGTCGGGCTCGAAGAACTCGAGACTGCGCGACGTGAAGAGGTCGAGGCGGTCGCCACTCAGCGGCAGGCGCTGGGGGAACGAAAAGGCATACTGGATGGGCAGTCGCATGTCGGGGACGCCGAGCTGTGCCTTGACGGCACCGTCGTGGAACTGTACAGCGCTATGGACGATGCTTTGCGGATGAACGAGCACCTGTATCTTGTTGGCCTCGACACCGAAGAGCCACTTGGCCTCGATGACCTCAAAGCCTTTGTTCATCATCGACGCGGAGTCGATGGTGATCTTGGCCCCCATGTCCCAAGTGGGATGGCGCAGGGCGTCAGCCTTGGTGACGGTTTGCAACTGTTCCATGGTGAAATTGCGGAAGGGCCCGCCGGAGGCCGTGAGCAGAATCTTTTCGATGGGGTTGTCGTCTTCACCGACGAGACTTTGGAAAATGGCCGAGTGCTCGCTGTCGACGGGTAGGATGGGGGTGTGGTACTCCTGTGCCAGCTGGAGAATGAGTTCTCCAGCAACAACCAGCGTCTCTTTGTTAGCCAAGGCAATAGCCTTCTTGGCCTTGATGGCGTGGATGGTAGGAGAGAGTCCGGCAAAGCCAACCATGGCGGTGAGCACCATATCGATGGGCTGTGCCTCGACAATTTCGTCGACTGCCTGTCGTCCGGCATACACCTTGACGTCGGGCAGGTCGCTCATCAGACTTTTGAGTTCGTCGTAGCGTTGTTCGTTGGCAATGACGATGGTGGCAGGCTTGAACTGATGGGCTTGCTGGGCCAGCAGTTCTACTTTGTTATTGGCGGTTAGGCAGTACACCTCGTAGAGGTCGGCGTGTTCGGCGATGACCTCGAGGGCTTGGGTGCCTATGGACCCCGTTGAGCCGAGGATGGCTATTTGTTTCTTTTTCATATATCAAGTAATCCTTCTGGGATGTTCATTCGTATTTGTCGGTGTTCGGCGTCGATGTCGACGATGAGGTCGTCGTTGGCAGGGATGAGGCGGCCGTTCTCCAGTTCGAAGAGGATGTTGGCGGTGGTGTCGTCGATGGAGGCGATGGTCCCGACGACCAAATCGTCGGGCACAGTGTGGGCGCTGCTTTCGTCGGGCACAGTGTGGGCGGCGGCTTTTCCGGTGTCATCGTTGATGATGGTGAAGCCCACGAGGGACGCCAGGGAGAGGTCGTCGTCGGCCTCTTCGGCGAGTGCGCGTGGGAAAAAGACGTCGCAACCGGTGAGTTCCTGTGCGCGCTGTTGGGTGTCGATGTCGCAGAATTTAACGAGACAGACTGTGTCGTTGCGGAAACGGTATTCCTCGATGAAGAAGGGTACGAGGATGCCGTCGATGTCGAGCACGAGATAGTCGGCATCAACGCGGTCGAAGATGTCGTCGTCGAACTGGAACGACACCTCGCCTTTGACTCCGTGGGCCTTGCCCAAACGGCCAATCTTGTAAACGTCCTCTGGTTTGATCATATTTTCTGCTAGATGTTCTAGATAATCTAGAGGCTCTATATGTCCTAGTTATATTCTTTCAATTTTTGCGCCGAGGGCATTGAGGCGGTCCTCGATGTGTTCGTAGCCGCGGTCAATCTGTTCGATATTGCTGATGACGCTGGTGCCATTGGCACTCATGGCAGCGATGAGCAGGGCGATACCGGCACGGATATCGGGGCTGGACATACGACTGCCACGCAGGGTCAGTTTACGGTCGTGGCCTACGACGACGGCACGGTGGGGGTCGCAGAGGATAATCTGAGCGCCCATATCGATGAGACGGTCGACAAAGAACAAACGGCTCTCGAACATTTTCTGGTGAAACAGCACCGAGCCGCGAGCCTGCGTGGCTACGACGATGAGTACGGAGAGCAGGTCGGGGGTCAGTCCGGGCCATGGCGCGTCAGCCAATGTCATGATGGTACCATCGATGAACGAGTCGACGACATAGTGCTTCTGATGAGGGATGAAGAGGTCGTCACCCTCTTCCTCGACCTTGACTCCTAAACGTCGGAAGGCATCGGGGATGATGCCGAGGTTTGCGAGCGAGACATCCTTGATGTGTACGCCGTCGCCACACATGGCCGCCATACCGATGAACGAGCCCACCTCAATCATATCAGGCAACAGGCGGTGTTCAGTACCGTGCAGCGTGCTGACGCCAACGATGGTGAGCAGGTTGCTGCCGATGCCTGTGATGTTGGCTCCCATGCGGTTAAGCATGTGGCAGAGCTGTTGGATGTAGGGTTCGCAGGCTGCATTATAGATGGTGGTAGTCCCTTCGGCGAGTACGGCAGCCATGATGATATTGGCCGTACCAGTGACCGAAGCCTCGTCGAGCAGCATGTAGGAGCCTGTTAGGCCGTTAGCTTTTGGCTTTTGGCCTTTGGCAAAGATTTCGTAGACGTTACGATTCGGAATCTGGCGGAAACGGGCACCGAGTTTTTGGAAACCCAGAAAGTGAGTGTCGAGACGGCGACGGCCTATCTTGTCACCACCGGGTTTGGCAATGACCGCCTTGCCCATACGAGCCAGCAGCGGACCAATCATCATGACGGAACCGCGCAGTTGGGCGCACTTCTCGACGAATTCGTCGCTCTCGAGGAATGCCATGTTGAGGGCATCGGCCTGGAAGGTAAAGACGCCTTTTGATGTGGACGTCACCTTGACGCCGACGTCTTTCAACAGCTGGATGAGGTTGTTGACGTCGCGAATGTTGGGAATGTTGCTGATGGTGACGGGCTCGTGGGTGAGCAATGTGGCACAGATGACTTGCAGTGCCTCATTCTTGGCACCCTGCGGCGTGATGGTGCCGCTGAGCAGATGCCCGCCTTCTATCTTGAATGTTGCCATCTCTTACTTCTTTTTCTTTTTGCTCTTGCTTTCTGCCTTTGCGGGCTGCATGTTGTCGAACTGGAACATTGAGAGGTCGAGCTGGATGATACCGTCGGTAAAACGGGCAAGATCGTCGGCTACGCGCTCGTCGTCCACTGAACCGTTACCCCATGCCATCAGGTCGCGTTTCATTTGGTTAGCAGTCTGGCGCACCAGTTCGTCGCGCTCAGGACCTTCTGGCATAGTCTTCAGGTGTTCGAAGACCTCAGCGAGCAGGCGTCCGTAGTGACGCTGATAGAAGAGCCCGTCTTTGCCGGGTAGTGGCACCGGATTGGGTTTGGCATGAATCTTCTCCGCCTCGTTGACGTCGAAGGGCCAGTCGATGTCGAGCTGTTTGTGACTCATAAGAAACAGGTGGTCCCAGAGAGTCTGTTCGTAGTCGGGACTGGTGCGAATCTGCGTGTTTTTACCCTCCATCTGTTGGATGATGGACTGTGCACAGGCATTACGCTCTTCTTTGGTAGGCAGACTGATAGCCAAATCGACCATCTTCTGTATTTCACGTCCGTATTCGGGCATGACCAGCTTCTCGCGCTGGGTGTTGTAGTCTAATCCTTTAATATCCATATGTTTTTATAAAAGTTTCTTGGGTTTGATGGCAACAAAGTCCTTCAGATAGAAAGGAACGAAATAAGCCACATCCTCGAACTGTTCGTTGAGGAAGCGCCGTTCGGCCAGTGGCTGCATCCATTTTGCCAGGGGTTCGATGCCCTCGATGAAGTGGGCATTGGGGTGGGCGATGACGTCCTTGCACTTCTCGGCACCATTGCCGAAGAAATAGACGGGACGCTCGTCGAGCCATTGTTTGTAAGTGTCAGCCTCGACGATGTCGGCACTGACGTCGCGAATGGTTTTCAGTCCGCGGTCGTAAAGAGCAGCATAAACCTCCATGCGACGTGCGTCAAGCATGGGGCAAAGAAGGGCGTTGTCCTCTTTGATTCTTTCACCTAACAACAGGGGAACACAAAGCAGTTCCAACGTGGGAACGGCGATGAGTTTCAGGTCACGACCGTAGCAGATGCCCTTGGCCATAGAGACGCCGATGCGCAGACCGGTATAGGAACCAGGACCACAGCTGACGCTGACAGCATCGAAGGGAATGGCGTGGTTGTCGGTGAACGACAGGGCCTCGTCGACCATCGTTCCCAGGCTCTCAGCACCAGCTCCTTGCTCGCCTTGTGCTTTCTGTTCGAAGATGCATTGTCCGTCCTCGGAGACCGCCACGGAGCATACATTCGTGCTCGTTTCTATATGTAGTATACAAGCCATAATTCTCTTTTTAAGGTGCAAAGGTACGAATTTTTCCCTCAATCCTCGCATGTTTCGTAGAAATTTTGTACCTTTGCAACCATATTTAAGAAATAAACCGATTATGATACAATCAATGACGGGCTACGGCAAGACTGTCGTGGCTTACAAAGGAAAGAAAATCAACGTTGAAGTGAAGTCGCTGAATTCGAAGCAACTTGACTTGACAACCCGTATTGCACCGCTCTATCGTGAGAAGGAAATGGAGGTGCGACAGATTGTTGCTGAAAAGCTGATGCGTGGCAAGGTAGAACTTGCGGTATGGATAGAAAAAGATGCTGCCACCGAGGCAACACCGGTAAATACCGCCCTGATGGATAGCTACTATCAGCAGTTGAAGGGTTTTGCCGAGGAACATGCATTAGCAGGAATCGACTGGATGCAAACATTGGTGCGCATGCCGGATGTGCTGACGAAGACGGAGGTCGAGGTGTTGGACGACGAGGAATGGAAGGCGGTGCGCCAAGGCGTCTGCGAGGCAGTACAAAATCTGGTGGACTTCCGCACGCAGGAAGGTGCTGCGCTGGAAAAGAAATTCGCTGAGAAAATAGACAATATCGAGCAATTGCTGGCATCGATAGAACCCTACGAGAAGAGCCGTGTGGAGAAAATCCGCCAGCGCATCGTTGACGGACTGAAGCAGATTCCAGGTGCAGAGTACGACAAAAACCGTCTGGAGCAAGAACTGATTTACTACATCGAGAAATTGGATATCAGCGAGGAGAAGCAGCGTCTGACGAATCATCTGAAATATTTCCGCGAGACGATGGCAGATCAGCCCGGACAGGGCAAGAAGCTAGGATTCATTGCGCAAGAAATGGGTCGTGAAATCAACACCACAGGCTCGAAGTCGAATCAGGCCGAGATGCAGAATATCGTGGTGAAGATGAAGGACGAGTTGGAACAGATCAAGGAACAGGTTCTAAACGCTCTTTAGGGCGTTGGCTATTGGCTATTAGCAGTTGGCTGTTGGCTTTTGGCAATATGAGAAATTTTAGAGAATATAACGTCTATCAACAATCTATACAATTGTGTGTAGATATTTATAGAATCTGTAAAAACTTTCCTTCGGATGAGAAATTCGCATTGGTAAACCAATTGGAAAGAGCTGCGGTTTCCATATCATCTAATATTTCAGAAGGATCGTCGAGGAGTTCTGATGTAGATTTTGCTCATTTTTTGGAAATATCTTTAGGTTCTGCTTTCGAAGTTGAGACTCAATTGACCTTAGCATTTAAACTGCATTATATTGATTTAAAGACTTTCGAGGAATTGATTACTCAAACCGAAACAGTACAAAAAGGATTAGGGAAATTTATTGGAATCTTAAGAAAACAAAGTATATGAGAGGACGTTTGATTATTTTTAGTGCTCCATCTGGAAGTGGTAAGTCGACTATAGTTAATTGGTTGATGAATGAGCACCCTGAACTAAAGATGTATTTCTCTATTTCGTGTACATCACGCCAACCGCGTGGTACAGAAAAGGATGGGGTGGAATATTTCTTTATTTCTCCAGAAGAATTTCGTCAGAAAATAGCTAATGATGAATTCTTGGAGTATGAGGAAGTGTATGAGAACCGTTTTTACGGTACATTAAAGTCGCAGGTTGAAAAACAACTTAATGCAGGTCAGAATGTGGTTTTTGATGTAGATGTTAAAGGTGGGTTAAATATTAAGAAATTCTATGGTAAAGATGCTTTAAGCGTATTTATTCAGCCGCCTTCAATTGAAGAACTACGTAAAAGATTGGAAGGACGGGCAATGGACACGCCCGAAGCCATCAAGACGAGATTGGCAAAAGCATCTTATGAGTTGACTTTTGCAAATCAGTTTGATAAAATTATAGTAAATGATGAATTGTCTAAAGCAAAAGAAGAGGCATATTCTCTGATTAGTTGTTTTGTCAATGCAAACGAATAAAAAGCCAAAAGCTAAAAGCCAAAAGCTAATAGCCATATTTGGAGGCTCATTTAATCCGATACATGTCGGACATATTGCTTTGGCACAGGCTGTGTTGGAGCGGTGTGGGCTGGATGAGGTGTGGTTGATGGTGTCGCCGCAGAATCCATTGAAACAAAACGACTCCGACTTGCTGGATGACGAGTTACGGTTGGAGATGGCGCAGAAAGCGTTGGAGGGCGTGGAAGGCGTGAAAGCCTGCGATTATGAATTCCGGTTGCCCAAGCCCAGCTATACGTGGAATACGTTGCAGCATCTGAGTAAAGACTATCCGGACTGTAGCTTTACATTATTAATAGGTGGCGACAACTGGGCACACTTTGAGCGTTGGCGCCATTGGAAGGATATTCTGCGCGAGTATGACGTGATTGTTTATCCGCGGGATCAGTATCTGGGAACCATTGATGTCCCGCTACTCCCTGTTAGCAGTACGGAAATCCGCCAGAAGGTCAGAAATAATGAAGACATTAGCGGCATGGTACCTGAGAACATCGTGCCGCTGGTGGAAAAATATTATCGACGATAGGTTACGCTTTGTGTAACCACCATCTATAAGTATGTACAAGGAAATAGCTGATGCGTGGCGGCAGGAAGAACGCTATGCGGTCGGCCAACGGATGACGTGAAGTGACGTTCGGACGAATGTCTTTGGCGTATTCCCGACAGGCATCCCATTGGCGCGATTCCACAAAATCTTCGTAGATTTTCAGCTGGTGTTGTGTGTGGTAATGCTTGAACTCGTCCCATCGCGGCTCCAGGGTCTTGCGTAGCGTCTCGTCATAAAGGCGCTCAACGGGAAGTTGCAGTTTACGGTCGTTGGGAAGGCCTTTATTGTAGAGATAGATGGCGTCGGCAATGAAATAGACTTTCGGTCGTTTGACGAGACATTTGATTTGCATGAGGATGTCCTCGCCATTGCGAATCTGGGGTGGGGTGTCGAGGCAACCTTCCAACAATTCACGACGGAAGATGATGCCCCACAACACACAGACGCCCAGACGGGACGACAGCAGGTCGTGGATGATACCCTCGCCATCGACAAATCCACGGCGCCCAGTATCATAAAGCTGTCCGTATTGGTCGTAATAGGTGGCAATCACTTCGTCGGCACCGCTTTCTTCGATGGTCTGATGCATGGTGCGCAAGGCTCCTGGCAATAGTTCGTCGTCGGAGTCGACAAACATGATATACTTGCCTTGCGATTCCTCCATCCCGCGTCTTCGGGCAGCAGTCACGCCGCCATTTTCCGTATGAATAATGCGGATGCGCTGGTCCTGCTGTGCCATCTTGTCGCAAATCTCACCAGAACGGTCGGTACTGCCATCATCAATGGCAACGACCTCGAAACTGTCGAAATCCTGAGCCATGAGTTGGCGGAAACAACGCTCGACGTAGGCCTCTTTGTTGTAAACGGGTATGACGACAGAAATCTCCATGATTACTTGTTTGCTTTTTTCAAGATGAATTGAAGGCACTCGTCCATGATTTTAACGCGCAGGAGTTTCATGATGCCTATATACAGCAGACCGGCAACCACCACTCTCGCAGCCAGCAGGGCATAGATGTTGGTGACGGGTAGGGTGGCGAAGTAGGTGACGGCCATCACGCCAAGTGTGACAACAGCAAAGGGAATGGAATCTTTCAGCACATCCATTAATCGCAGGTCGATCAGTCGATGGGCGTATATCTGCCATACAAACAGCCACACGATGTTGAGGGCAGAATAGGCATATACCACAACGAGGATTCCTTGTTTGTAGGTCGCCAGAATCAGTAGGAATTGCAATACGATTTGTGCGATGTTCAGGCGCATATTGATGTCGGCACGCCCCTGACTGATAATCAGATTCTTATAGAGCGAATAGAACGGCATAAAGGCTCCTCCGATACTGAGTATTCGAAGAATGGGAATACTCTCCGTCCATTTGGGACCAATCGTGGACAGGATAAACTCGTCGGCCATCAGTGCTAGTCCGAACATGGCTGGGAATGCCAGCAGGGATGTAAACCGCAGCATCTTACGGAACACGCGAACCTCCCGTTGTTCGTCCTCATCGTCGCGAATACTTACCATGACGGGTTGCGCCACTTGGTCAATCATTCCTCCTATGGTTTGGTAGGCCATTGTGTTCCATTTAAATGCCTGGAAGAAATTACCCACCACTTGTGGTGTGCGTGCAAAGAGCTTACCAAAGACAAACGTCAGGATATTGTTGTTTACCGTATTGACAATCATGGTGACGAGGATGTTCATCGAGAATCGGAATGTCTTACGGATGGGGCTGAAGTCAATCTTCAGCGAGGGACGCCACTTGACGAAATACCACCTGCCAATGATAAGCATCGTAGAGTTGACGACCTGTTGCCAAGCCAGACTCCAGTAAGAGTAACCGTTGAAAGCCAGTATGATAGCGGTGGTGCCGGAGATGACGAGAGCGGTAAGGCTGACGATGGTCATCTCGCGCTGCATCATGTTCTTCATCATATAGGCGTTGGTGGAAATGCCCAGCGACGAGATAAAGAAGGCCAGGAAGATAAATCGCGAGAGGTCGGTCAGGCAGGGTTGCTCGAAGAATACGGCTATCCAAGGCGCAACCGCAAACAGCACGAGATAGAGACAGAAACTGGTGATGGTATTAAACCAGAAGACGGCATTGTAGTCGTTATCCGTGGGCTGTTTCATGTTGATGATAGCCGTCGAAAAGCCGCTCGACTGCAGATTGCCCGCGATAGCCGAGAAGATGGCAATCATCCCGATGGGTGCCCATTCCTCAGGAGTTAGCATGCGACCTAACAGAATGCCGATAATCACATTCAGTATCTGCATGGTGCCATTGTTCAGCGCACCCCAGAAGAGTCCTTTTGCTGTCTTTTCCTTCAGGTTATCCATCGCGTCGTTGTTCGTCTATCATATCCATGAGTTTGTCGCTCCTGCCGGTAATCGTCTTGCGACAAAACATCTTACCACTCTTTAAGATGGTGTCGTAATCAGCCTCTGTCAGGATCTTGATCTCCTCACCATATTCTATATAGGTGAGAGGTGTGTAGTCCTCCAACCGTGTAAATGCGCCTTCTGAAAGGATGCAACGTGGGGCAAAAGGCGACTGAAAGGCAATGGTCTGCCAAATGGTTTCCGACGGACAAAAACTGGTATTGAAATAGTGGACGAAATCAGAATGACTATCCATGAATTCCATGCAGTATGCGGCCAGTTCCGAGGTGATGCCCCACCAGTCAGCACCTTTGTAAAGTGCATAATGCTGTCCGTCGACGGGAATATACAATTTCTTCCGAATCCCCAGCGCATACGATATTTTCCGTAGCGACACCCTGAACTTGCTTTTCAGCGTGCCATAGCGCCACGCGTGGTTGTTCAGAAAACGGTATTCCTGATATTGCTTGGCGTCAATGCCTTGTTGGTGCTCCATGCAGATGCCCTGAATGAATTCCTGACCCTTGTGCTGCGTCAGATAATCCGTGATGCGTTGGTTGCTCCAAACAGGGTAGTCCAACCCGCTCAACGTAAACAGATAGTCAAAATGTATGCCGAAGGATAGTGCTTCCTTCACCAGCGCCCTTTGGAATTTTACCTGCTGCATGCTTGCCCACATGACATCATAACGTTCCTCGATGAAATGAACACGTGGGGAAGTGACCGTCGCGCGGAATTCCTGTAGGTTGCTCTTCAGGTCGACATGTACGAACGTCTCGCTATCCTCAGGCAGTTGTTCAGTCAGTCTGAGCAGATGCTGTGGATCCGTATGAGCCGAAATGAGGAACGCTATTTTCATCGTTTTTTTGAAATTGACGATGCAAAAGTAAGCATAATACTTCGAAGTACCAAATAAATGGCGAAAAAACTATAGCTTTCCTAACAGTTGTTTGGCAACGGTAACAGCCGAATTGGCGTTGTCGCTATAACCGTCGGCACCGATTTCGTCAGCAAACCCTTGTGTGACGGGTGCTCCACCCACCATCACCTTCACCTGATTGCGGATGCCGGCAGCCTCGAGGGCATCAATCACCTCTTTCATATAGCCCATCGTTGTCGTCAGCAGAGCACTCATGCATAGGATGTCGGGCTGGTTCTCTTTCACGGCCTGGATAAAGGCGTCGGCAGAGACGTCAATACCGATATTTACCACCTCGAAACCACAGCCTTCGAGCATCGAGGCAACGAGGTTCTTACCGATGTCGTGCAGGTCACCCTTCACAGTACCAATCACCACCTTTCCTATTGCCGTGCTGGCACTGTCTGAAAGCATCGGCTTCAGCAGTTCGAGGGCAGCCTTCATCGCACGACCAGCCATCAACAACTGTGGCACAAAGGCCTTGCCGTCCTGGAATCGCTGACCGACTTCCCCCATTGCACGAATCATCTGACCGTTTATGAGGTCGGCAGGAGCGATGCCTTTTGCGATAGCCTCTTTCGTTGCCGCCGCAGCCTCCTCGCTCTTTCCGTTGAGGATGGCTTGGAAGAGTCGTTCCTCGGGGGTAATGGAGATGGCCTTTTCGGGCTCTGCTGGTTTGGTCGGTTCTGTAGGTGCTGTAGGTTGGGCAGGCTTTGCAGGTACAGCCAAAACCTTATTGGTTTGGGGGCTAAGCGGCGACAGGAATATTCCTGGGATGGGCTCAATGGCTTTTGCCATCATGCGGATATGGGCATCGGTGGTACCGCAACAGCCTCCAAGGATGTTAATACAATGGTTCTCCAGCAACGGCCAAAGGTCAGCCACCAGACTCTCAGGTGTCTTATGATACTTTCCGCTACCGTCTGGCATACCGGCATTGGGATAGAGGCTTACCTTCAGTCCAAACGATGCCAGCTGACAGACCAGTGGCGTCATCAGCGGAACATCAGACACGCAATTGATGCCAACGGAATAAAGCTTGATGTTTTGAGACAAGAGGTGAGAGACAAAATAGACAATGCTTTGTCCCAGCATGTTGTGCCCGTCTGCCGTCGACACGCTGAAACTCAGCATGATGGGCAATGTGGGAGCCACTTCCTGAGCAGCCTCGATGGCAATCTCGGCATTGCGGACATCGAAGATGGTCTCGATGAGCAACGCATCCACGCCACCGTCTGCCAAAGCCTGAATCTGCTCTTTGTAGGCCTCGCGAAGTACCTGCTCGTCAAGTGGTTCTCCGCTTGTCGCTACAGATGTCGTGCGACTGGTCGGACCAATGCTGCCTGCCACGAAACGAGGCTTGTCCGACGTGGAGAATTCATCGGCACACTGACGGGCCAGACGGGCTGCGGCGAGGTTGATGTCGCGGACACGGTCCTGCAGACCATAGTCACCCAACGAGATGCGCTGGGCGTTGAAGGTGTTGGTCTCGATGATATCAGAACCAGCCTCCAGGTATTTGCGATGAATTTCGCGGATGATGTCTGGCCTTGTCACCACCAGCATGTCATTACAGTTTTCATTGAGATGATACTGCTGAATCATGGTCCCCATCGCGCCATCGAGCAACAGGATGCGGTCGGTGGGGAAGGCCCTAGAATCTCTAGAATCTCTAGATGTTCTAGATTCCACGCGACGGATGATTTCTTCCACCTCTCGGTCGGCATCGTCCTTCATATCAGCAGGATGCAGGCTTCGGGCAGTTTGGAAATCATCCACGATCTTCATCGCCTGCTCCACCTCGCGCTCATTATGGAAGTCCATCTCGATATGAACACCGTCGCCACCGATATTGTCAAGCAGAGGACGCAGTTCGTCGAGCGTCACCCAACAAGCCATAATGCTCTTGCCGCCAGCCAGAATCTTCTTATACAGTTCGTACCACTTCGGTGAACCGCCCTGGGGCTCTCCCACACCTGGCGTCCACTGGATGGCATTCAGCTCCTTGATTTCCAGCAACGCGTCCAAATGATGCATCGCCCCAACGCCGTCGAGATGATAGAGTGTATAGTCAATCTTCTGACATTGTTCACGGATAAACGGCTGGACAAAGCGACGATAATCATCCACGCTGATCATCGTCGAAATGTCGCTCTGCAGTTTCGACATCTTGCCCGGAGCCCACGACGAGAAATAACAAAACGCCATCTCGTCGCCCTCGCGGATGATGTCGTAGAGCTCGTCGAACACTTGGAAATAGATGTCGTTAATTTGTTGCATCTGATGCTCCAGCACTTCGGGCTGCATCACCGTATCAAGCAACACCTTATCCGTTCCCTTGATGGCTGCGAGCACGTCAAGACCTTCCATCAAGTCGGGCATGCCCACATAGTAATGTCCCTGTGCCTTCGCCTTACAGGCCTTCAACAGCTCCTTATGCAGCAGGTAGTTCGGATGCTGCGGATTGAACACGATATCGCCGGAGTAGTTGGGGTCAGGATGAATCCAGATGGTATCTTCGCCTCCCTCGAACACGCCGCCGAGGATGGCTGCCAGCGAACCTGGTCCCAGCTGGGTATTCGCCACCGGCAACATATCGGCCAACAACGACGAGTGCGCCACATACCAATCCAGATATTCTGCCCTCCACTGCGGGTCAAACCACCGTTGGTTCAAGTCACGATAGGGCGGGGGAGCAGGGATGTCGGCATGAGGCTTTACGCCCTCTTGAAAATGCTCCCACATATTCAGGATGATACCCTTATGGTTCCACCAGTCGATATAGTGTTTCTTTGTCTCTTCAAGATTCGTTTTCCAAGTCTGCATGGTTTCAAATGTTAAGTTTCAAGTTTCAGGTTCTTTTCGTTCCATTCGTTGAGGGCCTCGAAGAACGCGTTGACGTTCTCAATGGGCGTATGGGGTGGGGTGTCGCATCCGCTGCTGAGCACGAAATTGGGATATTCGCGCATCTTTTCCAACAGGTCAAGCGTCGCTTCGCGCATCTGAGTCGGTGTACCGTCCTTAAAAATCGATACGGGGTCGAGATTACCCATTGCGAGCGCATCCTTGGGCACTTCCTTGATGACCTCCTCCATTCGGCACTTGTTACCAAAGTGGTAGGCCGCAGCACCCGTCTCGACCATCGCTTTCGTGCAATGCCCTGTATTGCCGCAATTATGCAGCACAACGATGAAGTGGTCGTCCTGTACCTTATTCACAATATACTTCACATAGGCCGACGAGAACGCCTTGCAGTCGTCGTTCGACAGGAGGCCGGCAGCGGGTTCGGCCATCAGGACCCCATTCACGCCCGTCAGTTTCAGCGCCTCACAGTATTTCTCGATAAATTGCGTACACTTTGCCAACAGCGTGTGGGCGGCATCGGGATTCTCGTAAATCAGCATCATGATGCCCGACATGTCGTAAAGACGACCTGCCAACGAGAACGGACCGATACATCCGGCAAAGACAGGACGGTCTTGAATGGCTCTGGCCGCCAGCAGATTCGCCTTGAGATATTGCGGAATACGGCCTGCCTTGAGCGACGGCACCTGCAGGTCGTTGATGCTCTTCGCGTCCGTTAGCATGTGGCCCACGACGGCTGGCACCGCCTCGTCGCTAAATGCTATCTCAGCGCCAAAAGCCTCGGCCTCGGTGGTCAGGTCCATAATGGTACATGCTGCCACACTCTGGTAGTTCTGCGTCAGTTTGATGACGGCATCTGCATGCACCTTTCCGTTGCTCACCGCCTCGCGCACCGTGTTGCCGTTCTGCTCGATTCCCGGGTGCGTCATCACGGGAATTGCTGCCACTTCTTTCTGGTGGATGATGTCAGCCACCCACTGCTTCATGTTTATTTTCATCTCTTTCTTTAATCTTATTATAAGACTCTTACCGCCCTTTTATGTCATCAATGCAACAAAAAATCCCTTTTTCCTTTGGTGCTTTCCTCACTAATTTGTATCTTTGCAGCATGAAACACTTACCAAAGATATCACTTCTGACGTTCTCATGCATCGTGAGCCTGGGGACGTTGCTGCTCTACAATATACCGTTCTTCCGTTACGTGGCCGACAATTCTAACGAGTCGCTGGGCGGCAAGATATTCCTGCTGGCGTCGCTGACGGTGGTCATGCTGGCGCTGAATTTCATGATGACCTATCTCGTCATGTGGCTGTTGCGGGTGGTCGGACGCATTCTGCTGGCCATTCTTGCCATCATCAACGCGACGGCGGTTTACTTCATCTACACCTATAGCGTGATGATTGACGCGACGACCATAGATAACGTGTTCAACACCAGATACTCCGAGGCGTCGGGATTCTTCAGCTGGGGACTGTGGCTGTTCATCCTGGGTGCGGGCGTGTTGCCGGCCCTTTGGTGTCTGCTGCAGCCGGTGGTCATCGGCCGTGCGAAGAAGCTGGGCATCTGTTGCGGCAGCGCGCTGGCCGTTGCCCTTGCGGTAGCAGCCATGAACATCAGCCAGACGCTGTTTATCAGCGAGCACGATACGGAACTGGGCGGACTGCTTCAGCCGTGGTCGTACATCGTGAATATCTGTCGCAATGCGAGTCTCCAGCACGACGAAGAGGCCGAGGAAATCCTTTTGCCCGACGGCAAGATTGCGGACAACGAGAAAGCCGTCGTGGTGCTCGTCATCGGCGAATCGGCGCGTAAGGCCAACTTCCAACTCTACGGCTACAAGCGCGACACCAACCCATTGCTGTCGAAGCAGGATAGCCTGAAGGTCTATGAGGCCACGTCGTGCGCTACCTACACCACGGCGGGTACCAAGGCCATTCTGGAACCGAAGGATAGCGGCGACCTGTATGAACTCTTGCCGAACTACGCATTCCGTATGGGCGTCGACGTGTCGTGGCGCACCTCCAACTGGGGCGAGCCGCCGATACATATTGACGAATACATCAACAACACGGAACTTGCCAAAGCCGCCAGTCCCGACGGTTCTTTTCAGGAACCTCTCTACGACGACCTCCTCATCGGGGGACTGCGCGACCGCATCACGTCCAGCAAGAAGGACAAGGTGCTCATCATTCTGCACACCAGCACGAGTCACGGCCCGAAGTATGTTGAGAAGTATCCCAAGGAGTTTGAGGTGTATAAGCCCGTGGCGAATAGTGTCGAGGAGGGCGAGAAGAACCCCGGCAGCCTCGTGAATGCCTACGACAACACCATCCGCTATACCGACTTCCTGTTGGATAGCCTGATCAATATCCTGCGCCCGATGACGGATTGGAAGCGCGCCATGATTTTCATCTCCGACCACGGTGAGTCGCTCGGCGAAAACAAGCTGTATATGCACGGACTCCCCATGCGACTGGCCCCGAAGGTGCAGTACGAGATACCCTTCCTGGTGTGGACGTCCGGCGGTTTCCGTCGCTACAAGCCCGCCAGCGAACTGCCGCCAGTCCTCGAACAGCACTACATCTTCCACTCCGTGCTCAACCTGCTGTCCATCCAGTCGCCGGCATACAACAAAGACTTCGACATTTTTGAATCATCCTTTTAATATTAACTAAACTAAAATGCTTATGAAAAAGATTTTACTAGCCATGATGGCCGTAGCAATGCTCAACGTACAAACGGCCACAGCACAGAACAGGGTGAAAAACCTCTACACCGAGACGCAGACGCTGAAGGTGGAACAGATGCAGGACGCTGCTACGCCTGTGCAGATGAACCGCTATCTCTATGCAGGCTACAACACGCTCTGCCTGCCCGTGACGCTCAGTGCCGAACAGTTGGCTGCCACAGCCAAGGACATCCGCGTAGAACGCCTGGAAGCTATTCGTCAGGAGGGCTCTACGCTCCGACTCTACTTTGTCGACTGCACCTCTGAAGGCATCGAGGCCGGCGTGCCCTACCTCCTCTTCTCGCCCACACGCCAGTATCTGAAAGTCAAGAATACCGATGCCGACCTCATCAATCCCGAGATCCACGCCGTGCGCATGGACGACGGACAGGGCAATCGCGTGACGTTCAGCAGCAGTTGGAATATGCGCCAGAAGGACGGACTCTATGGCATCCCCGCCAAACAGAACGTAGAAATCTTGGAAAGCGTGCTCGTCCGCACCACCGGAGAACAGGCCTTCCTGCCCACCCGTTGCGGCTTTAGCTGGGAGCAGCAGTCACCCACAGCCCAGACGCTGGAGATCGTCCACGCCAACGGTGCAGAGGTTACAGGCATCAAGGACGTGAAGCAGAACGCCACCAACGACAACCGCTATTACGACCTGAACGGCCGCACTACCAGCGCACCTTCCCAGAAGGGCGTCTACATTCACAACGGCAAACAAGTGGTGGTTAAATAATAACCCCATCATAATAAGAACAGCAGGCTCCACATCAGGAATCTGCTGTTTTTATTTGCACTCAATATTCAATATTTCAATATAGCGCTACTCGTTGTTTCCCTGTCCATCTTCAAGGAAAGTTTCACGTACTTATGCAAAAATGTAAAAGAAAGTTTGGAACTTTCGAAAATATTGTCTATCTTTGCGGAATAAAACCGTGAGTAATATGAATAAGGCCACTGTAATAAGCAACATTAAGGAGATTGCCAGTAAGACACTGCCGGCAAACAGTTCGTTGTTGCTATACGGCTCAAGGGCACGCGGCGACAATCGTCCCGACAGCGATTGGGACTTGCTGATTTTGCTTGACAAGCCGAGTTTGTCTTTCAAAGATTACGATTTTGGCTACCCGTTTACTGAGTTTGGCTGGAAAATCAATGAGGAGATAAATGCACAAGTCTATTCAAAATCAGAATGGGCAGGATACCATTTCACGCCATTCTACAAGAATGTTGAACACGATAAAATTGTTCTGGTATGAGTTTGACTAATGAAGAACGGCAGATCTTGGTTCAACGTGAACTGGAAAAAGCCCATGAGGCCTACGAGGACATAGAAATCCTCAAAGCTCGTGGACGTTGGAATGGTGCGGCCAATCGTTTGTATTATTCCGTATTCCATGCAGTCAATGCCCTATTTATCAATGATGGTTTAGAGGCTGGTCGACATAAGACTTCTCACTCGCTTTTTAGCATGCATTACGTCAAGACGGGCCTGCTGCCAATAGATTATGGTCGCCTGTATAACAACCTTCAGAGACTTCGTGAAAAGAGCGATTACAACTGCTTTTTCGATGTGTCAGAACAGGATATAATTGATGGAATCACCATCGCTGCAGATTTTATCAAGGCGATAGAGCAGTTAATTAGTGAAAAGAAATAATAATATATTGTTGAACCCTAAAAATGATGATGCCTATGGGCTGAGAAAGAAATATAAAAAAGACATAAGGACATATTGACATATAGGGTGTCATCGACCTTCGGGTCGCTTTGCACCTTCAGGTCAAAGAATATCCGCTTTAGATTCTTGTATTCTGTAAATCGCCAAAATTACAAGACGCATTCAAGAACAGAAGTAGGAGTTCACGCCGTTCGGCGTGGGCAATACTCGTTTAAGAATGCAAGGCGTTTGGCGATGCCTCAGAATACGTAGACGAAGTACTTGTCCACGTTTTATTTTTGTATGTATTCAAACAACAATAACAACTTAAAACAATAATTATAATGAAGAAACAACTACTATTACTCGTGATGATGTTGCTTTCTATGGTAACAAGTGCTGACAACGTTACTTTCGACATTGCCGTTGAGAATGCTGACGGTGTAATCATTTATTATAGCTATATCAATAATGGTACAGAGTTGGAAGTAACACGTGCTTTTAATAAAGGAACAATCGTCATTCCTGAAGAAGTAACCTATATGAATAGAACACGCAAGGTGACCTCCATTGGCAATCAGGCTTTCTCTTATAGCTACAACAGCCTGACCTCTGTGACCATCCCTAACAGCGTTACATATATTGGTAAAGAGGCTTTCTATTATTGCAGTGGTCTTACCTCTGTGACCATTCCTAACAATGTTACATACATTGGTGAAAAGGCTTTCGCTTATTGCAGTGGTCTAAGCTCTGTAACAATTGGAAGCAGCGTTTCTACGATAGGTAAAGATGCTTTCGATATGTGTCAGAAGCTCACTTCAGTTAATATTTATGATGTTGCAGCATGGTGTAATATTAAGTTTAAATCTGGTTATACAGATTTTTACGAGGGTAGTAACCCTTTAAACTATGCTCATCGATTATATTTGAATGGTGAAGAATTAAAAGATTTAATTATCCCCAGCAGTGTAACATCTATTGGTGACGGCGCTTTCCAGCAATGTTATAGTCTTACTTCGGTAACCATCCCCAACAGCGTAATTACCATTGGCAAGTATGCGTTCAACGGGTGTATCTAAACGGGTATAAATAACTAGGAATATCTAATACCAACTACGTGTAAATCGCTTATTCTCAATAACTTTTGATTTTTAACACTTGATGGCTGGAATTTGGTAGTAACCGAATTTCAGTATATTTTTGCAACGTATTTCTACCGCGAGGAATTTACGGGGCCTGAAAATCGTCATTCTGCGGACTCAGTCGGACTCAGTTGACATAGGGTGACGAACGTAAAGCATGGTTGACTCAACGGTAGGGAAAAAGGAAATGAACATAAAACCATCAAAAGAGTGTTGAAAATGAAAGCAATTAGAAAGTGCAAGTACTGTGGGAAAGAGTTCGTGGCGAAGAGCGGAATGCAGAAGTTTTGCTGCGAGGAGTGTCAGACGAAAGCAAAAGAGGCTCGTAAGAAGCGGCAGCAGGACTTCATGAATGCTGTGGAGCCAGTGATTGACCTCCAGCAGCAGGAATACCTGACGTTTGCCAAGGCGGCTATACTGATGGGATGCTCGCGGCAGTACGTTTACAAGTTGGTGAACGAGGGAAAACTGGTGGCATCAAGGATCAGCAGTCGTATGGCATTTATCAGAAAGGCTGATATTGAGAAGATGCTGACAAGGAATCCGTATCACAGAGTGCTGCCAACGAACAGGCCGAAGAAGTCTGCTATTCAGAAGACAAAGGAAGAAAAGGCCAGAGCCAAGAATGTGGAGAGTAATGCCCAAGAGTCAGAAGTGCTCGACTACATTTCCGGCGAGGAAGTCATGAGAATATATAAGGTCAAGAAGTCATGGCTATATACTTCAGCGAAGCGGAACCAAGTGCCTGTGTGTAGGATTGCTGGGATGAACTACTATAGTCGTAAGCACATGGATGCATTGTTTGGCAAGTCGGCTGATGTGGAGACCGTCAGTGAGTGGCTGACTATGAAGGAGGCTCAGGAACTCTACGGCATGAGTGCAGCCTCAGTCCGTTCCAATGCTTATCGACATCATATTCCGACCAAGCGGGAATATGGCCAGACCTACTACTCCAAAGACCACTTTGAGAAACTAAGGCGCACAGACCTTGTAACGGATAACAGCTACTACACTGCGAGGGAGGCAGCGGAGAAATATGGGATGAGCACTGCCAATGTCGGCATCATTGCCAAGAAGAGTAATATCTCCACTGTCAAGGTGGGCGTGAAGAATCTTATTCCGAAGATAGACTTTGACAGGATAATGTCAGAGAGACTGGCCCAATTTGGTAGCTACTCCCTTGTATGAATAACTAAGTAAATCCACCGATTATAAACAATCAGAATGGGCATTATCATGGTCAGCACCTCACCAACCAACATTATCTGTCAATTATTGACGCATTATGCGAAATAATGTTGATAATCGGGGAATAATGAGGTAATTTTGACCCCGTGAAGAAACGCTTCACCAAGAATATTCATTAAATATAATAAGGTATATGAGTAACATTTGCAAGACCGTGACCCTCCGAACACGGAAAATCAAAAACGGAGAGCAATTGTC
Organism: uncultured Prevotellaceae bacterium; assembly: GCA_902774925.1. Lineage (GTDB taxonomy): Bacteria > Bacteroidota > Bacteroidia > Bacteroidales > Bacteroidaceae > Prevotella. Next base: position 24,892 of record CACYKE010000051.1, read on the forward strand.
CTTTTACTTGGACTATTACCCTGGCTACAGGGACGAGAGCACAATGAAAGTTATGCGCCACGAGAGTCTCGGCATCTATATCTATGCCAAGCCGAAGTCGCAGCGCGAGAAGGACTACAACGACCGTATGCGCGAAAAGGCCGAAGCCCTGCGCTGCCGTCGTTTCGAGAGCATCGTCAACGAACGATACGACTTCTTCGACAAGGAGAAGATGAAGGGCAGTTTTCTCGACTACTTCAAGGAGAAGGCGTACAAGAAGAACACAAAGTGGGAGAACGTGTACCTCCACTTCGAGAAATTCTGCAATGGCAAGTGCCGCTTCGATGAAATCAACGTTGACCTGTGCAACAAGTTCAAGGAGTATCTGATGACCGCCCACCAACTCAAACACACGGAGTACACCTTACATATAAATAGTATAGCGGGCTACTGGTCAACATTTAGGGCTGTGCTCCATACCGCCTACCGCGAGCACAAGATTATGGAGAACCCGAACGGATTCTTGGAGCGTATAGATACCATCCCCACGGAAAAGGAGCATCTTTCTCGTCAGGAACTTGTAAACCTTGCCAATACCCCCTGCTCGTCTGAGGTATTGAAGAAGGCGTTCCTCTTCTCGTGTCTGACAGGCCTGCGCAAGAGCGACATCAAGCAGCTGACCTGGGACAAGATCCAGCCTTATGGTGACGGTGGCATGTACGTCACCCTCCGCATGCAGAAGACGAAGGAACTGGTGAACAATCCCATCAGCAACGAGGCTCTGGAACTGATAGGCTTTAATGATGGCAATGAGAACCGCAAACCGACAGACAAGGTCTTTGTCGGTTTCAACGACAGCCTCACTCAGGCTCCGTTGAAGAACTGGCTGAAGGAGGCTGGCATCACCAAGCATGTAACCTATCATTGCAGCCGCCATACGCTGGGCTCGTTACAGGTTGAGGCCGGCACCAGC
>CACYKE010000052.1 GCA_902774925.1 uncultured Prevotellaceae bacterium
TCAGAAGGCTCCCGAGATGCCTAACCTCGGAAAAGGTACAGAATGTATCAAATTCCTGCTCACGCAGGCCTCGAAAGACATGCACGAACCCCTCGTTCCGATGCTCTTTCCTTCTCTTGGCGCACACATCAGCGGCGCAGAATTTCAGAATCCCGACCGCAGTTGGAAGGAAACATGCGGCATGATGGCCAATTTGGTGGCGATAACCCATGGTTAACCATCAATAACCCACCATTATCGTGCAATAATGGTGGGTTATCTTGCGCCAGTGACGCGGGCTTTTGTTATTTGTTGAGGAGGAAGCGGTCGATGAAGGATTCGACGATGGGGTATTGGCTCTTGGGCAGTTGGCAATGGCCGTGGCCACCGACGATATCGATGTCGACGCGGTCACCGAGACCGAGGCGTTCCCAGACTTTGCGGGCGGCAGCCATGGAGTAGGCGGCACTCTCGTCGGCGAGCCAGCGGTAGTCGGGATTGCCGAGCACGAGGAGGGCGCGGGGACAAACCATGGCGCAGAGCTCGTGGTGGTCGTAGGGCATGAGATAGACGCTGTCGCCGTGGAAGCGTTCGCGCATGGATTCGAGGAACCAGTGGTAGTCGGTGCGGTCGAGGTTTTCGACACTGTCCAATTTGTGGCTGTAGCGCCACGATGCTGCTCCGCCGCCACCGGGTTCCTGGGCGATGGTGAGGGCTACGCGGTCATCGAAGGCTCCACAGAAGAGAGCCATCTTGCCGGCGTAGGAGCATCCGCTGACGCCGATGCGTTTTATATCAATCTTTGTCTTCTCAGGGCCGAGCTGCTCCAGTCCGTCAATGAGGCGCTGCAGTCCCCAGGCCCACTCGCTATAGGCACCGTTGTCCTTGAGTTCGGGATAGAGGCGGTCGAAGTTGTGCTCGCCGCGCTCCTTATGAGGCCGCCACTGGGAGTAGTCGTTCACCTGCGATTCGCGGTAGTTCATGCGGGCAATGGGTCGCTGGTCGAAGATGTCCTTGGGTAGTGCCAACATGCTGGTGCCGATCATCAGGGCGTAGGGTGGCTGGCCGACGGTGGGGTAGGCGATGGCCGACTTCAGGGTGAGCGTCTGTCCGTTCACAGTGACGTCGACAATGAGCGTGTCGCCATCCATGCAAGCCTTGACGGCCTCGCGCGGCACAGCGGGAATGCGTCCGATACCGAAGGTCTGGATCATTTCGGCGATTTCCAGTCGGCGTTCGTTCCAGTCGGCGATGGTTTTCACTTGTCGTCCGTCGTTCATGAGTAGCGGGTCGGGGAGTTCGTACATGGGTTCTGCGAGCTGTGCGGAAACTGTGGTGCACAGGAGGAATAGTGCTGATAAGATAGTTAGTTTTTTCATACTTTTCGTTTGATGATTGATGAATAATGCTGCAAAGTTAAGAAATATTTCCGAAAAAACTTGCTTTTACCGAATAATATTCGTATATTTGCAGTCGTTGAGAACCGAAATACTTTTATTATTAACTAAACAAATACAAAACGACTATGAAGAAAAAGTTCATTTGCGCCGTTTGTGGTTATATCTACGAAGGCGATGCTGCTCCTGAGAAGTGCCCAATCTGTAAGGCTCCCGCATCGAAGTTCTCTGAACTGAAGGACGAGGGTGAGACCACTTACGCCACCGTTCACCGCATTGGCGACGGCAAGCCCGAGGGTGTTAGCGAGGAAATGATTAACGACCTGCGTGCACACTTCAACGGCGAGTGCAGCGAGGTAGGCCAGTATCTGGCTATGGCTCGTCAGGCCGATCGCGAGGGCTATCCAGAGATTGCCGAGGCTTTCAAGCGTTATGCTTTCGAGGAGGCCGACCATGCTTCACGCTTTGCTGAGCTGTTGGGCGAGGTCGTATGGGACACCAAGACCAATCTGGAGAAGCGCGCTGCCGCCGAGGCCGGTGCTTGCGAGGATAAGTTCCGCATTGCCAAAAACGCAAAGGCTGCTGGTTTCGACGCTATCCACGACACCGTTCACGAAATGGCTAAGGACGAGGCTCGCCACGGTGCTGGCTTCGCAGGACTGCTGAAGCGCTACTTCGGAAAGTAATCTAGAATCTCCAGAATATCTAGATTATCTAGAATCTCTAGACCCTCTAGACAATAAATCGCGGGAAAAGTCGTTTTATCTATGTATGGTAAGACGACTTTTCTTTTTTATATTTGCCGTTGTTGTGCTGCTCTCGGCCTGTACGGACAACGATTCGTTCAGCAATAGCCCCGGTAACCGACTGACATTCTCGGAGGATACCGTCCGGTTTGACACGCTTTTTTCCACCGTCCCTTCATCTACACAGACCTTCTGGGTGCATAACGAGTCGAGTGACGGCATCCGCATTGTCACCGCGCGACTGGAACGCAGCAACCAGAGCGGTTACCGCGTGAATGTCGATGGCACGTATCTGGACCCCGTGGGCTCCGACTTCGAGGTGCGCAAGGGCGACAGTCTGCTGGTGTTCGTCGAGGTTACCACCCGCGAGAATCACGCCGACGAACCGCAATTGGTGGAGGATAATCTTATTTTCACGCTGGAGAGTGGTGCCCAGCAGCGCGTCAACCTGCGGACATACAGCTGGGATGCCATCCGGTTGGACAGTCTGGTGGTCCGGCAGGATACGGTCATTGAGTCGCCGCGGCCCGTCGTCGTCTATGGCAACGGCATCAGGGTCGAGGAGAACGCCACGCTGACCATTCGCAATACGACGCTGTATTTCCACGACGGCGCGGGCATCACGGCCTACGGCAATGTGGTGGCCGAGAATTCGCTGTTTCGCGGCGACCGTCTGGACCGCATGTTCGACTATCTGCCCTACGACCACATCAGCGGCCAGTGGGAAGGCATCGAACTGTATTCGCATAACGGCGACAACCGCTTCTTTAACTGCGAGATACGCAATGCTGTGGACGCTTTGATGTGTGACAGCACGTCGCTCTATATGTATAATACGATTGTGCACAACGCCAGCGGCGAAGGCCTGTCGGCGCGCAATTCCGACGTGTATGTCGAGTATTGCCAGTTCAGCAATACTTATGGCGATTGTGTGTCGTTCTACGGCTGCGAAGCCATTGTCGAGCATTCTACGCTGGCGCAATTCTATCCTTTCTCGGCCAATCGCGGCGCTGCGCTGCGCTTTGCCAATACGAAGTTGCCAATGCTGCTTGACTGCCGGTGGACGCTGGCGACGGGCTATGCGGACGACGTGGTAATGGGCGAGGTTGTGGAGAATGCCGATTCATTGTTTGACTACCACTTTGCCGACTGCATGCTGCGTACGCCCGCCGTCGAGGACTCGCTGCGCTTCGAGCGCGTCATCTGGGAGACCCCGAAGGATAGCGTGCAGGGCAAGGAGCACTTCGTACTTGTTGACGAGGATAATCTGATTTATGATTTCGCGTTGGACAGCATTTCACCGGCACTTCAGAACGGAATCGGTCGTATGCCCATTCCCGCAGAGCCCGACGTGAACGCGGTCGGACGTCGCACAGTTCCCGTTGGACGTCGCGCGCTTCCCGCCGGATGGGTTCAGCGTCGGCACATCAAGCGGTAGGGACACTTGCTGCACGTCTTCATGTCGTCGGTAGGCACGAACGGCACATCAGGCGAGAACATTTCCTGAATCTTTGCATCCAGCAGCTCGTTGAAACGGGCTGACACTTCGGCGATGTCGCGAACGGGTTCGCGGCCCAGACAGAGCGTGGGGTCGTAGTCCTCGCCGCCGGCATACTGGATGAACAGCAGGGCGGGGGAGACCTTGGCATGGGGATTGCGGGCCTTCATCTGGCGGCTGACGATGTCGGCATAGACGAAGGTCTGCAGGTAGTAGTCGGAATGTTCGTGGATATTTTCGGGTTCGAAGATGGCATCGACATCGGCCAGCGGTTTCAGGCGTTTGCTGCCCGTCTTGTAATCGACTACGCGAATGTACTCGTCGTTGATGAGGTCAAGCCGGTCGATGCGGCCGCCGATGGAACTTGGAACCTGAAACTTGGAACTTGAAACTTGAAACTGTGAGAGCGGGCGCTTGACGTCGCGCTCGAGGCCGAGGATGGTGAAGGGTGCCAAGCGGCGGTCGATGGTGATGAGCTGACGGAGGTAGTGGATGATGACCTCGCGATTGATGAGGTGCAGTCCGCTCTTTGTTGCAAAGGGCATCACCTTGTGGAAGGTTTCGTCGACGGCACGCTCGATTTCAACCTTTGACTTTAGGAGGTGGTCGAGCAGCGGTTTGTCAATCTCGCGCGGCAGTTGGCGATAGATGATTTCTGCGGCTTCGTGGAAGACATTGCCGAAGATGCGGTTGTCGAGTTCCTGTTCGTCGTCGGGAACATCGGGTTGCTGGATGTCAGCCACGTAGCTGTAATAGAACTGCAGGGGACAACGCATGTATTTGGCGATGGCCGTCGGCGAGAGCATCGGGTGCTGCGTGGTAAACTGCGACTGGATGACCTGCATGACGTGCGGCGTTTTGTCGATGGGTGCGGGTTGCCACTTCGGTGTCGATTGTCCGGAGATTAGCGTGTGGAGCGAGATGGTGTGTGGACTCTCGACCATCAGCTGGAGGATGAATCGGCTCATTTCGCCGCGCTGACCGTCCTCGGTGGAATTGTTGTAGAGGATGGTGATGTCGCCTGCGCGTTGCAGTAGTCGGTGGAAGTAGTAGGCGTATATGGCCACCTTGTTTTCGACGGTCGTCAGTTCGTAGGCGTGGCGCAGACTGTGGGGAATGAACGACGAGTCGTTGACGCCTTTCGGCATGTTGCCCTCGTTGCAGGAGAGCAGCAGCACGTGGTCGAAGTCGAGGTTGCGCGTCTCCAGCACGCCCATGATCTGAAGGCCTTCGGCGGGTTCTCCGTGGAAGGGAATGCTGGTCTGCTGGATGACCTGCGTGACCAGTCGTTGCAGGGTGGCCTGCGTCACCGTCAAGTCACCACTGCGCTGTAGGTCATCGAGACGGTTGACCAGCGTATAGGCACGGAACAGCGACTCCTGAAACATCGGATCGCTGATGTCGGCGCTACCTTTGGTAGCCACCTCGCGCAGGAGTTGTGCCAGAGGTTGCTGGTCGTCGCTGACGTATTTGGCATAGGGATGGCGCTGGAAGGTGCGAAGGAGTCGGGGTGTACGGCCCTGCAACTGCAGGTCGAACCAGAGTTGGATGAGCGAGGCGACGGGCGTCTGCGAGAGGGGATAGCCCGTGGTGACATTCACCTTGGCGACCTCGTCGGGCAGGCAGTGGATGACGGTGGGCAGGAGGTTCTCGTTGCAGAGCACGATGGCCGTGCGGCGACCAGCGGTGATGCGTTCGGAGGCGTGAAGCCAGGTGCTGACGTAGCGGGCCTGGATGTCCTCGGTGGGTGCGGAGACGATGCTGATGTGGCGCTTGTGGCCGAAGTTGCCATAGACGGTTTCCGATGTGGTGTCGAGTTCGTTGGGGAAATGCTCGAGGTAACGGCGGATGTACTGGCCTGCCTCGTGATGTTGCATGTAATAGTGGTCGAAATCCCAGTAAAAATGCGCCTTGCCCTCCTTTTGCAAGTGGGTGAACAGTTGCTGCTCGACCTTCTGCAGCAGGTTGAAGCCGACGAAGAGGTAGTGGTCGTAAGGGAAAGAGGGAACGTCGGTGGTCGTGTCTGTTGCTGTGGCACAGCAACATGCTGGACTAACAACTTGACGGTAAAGGGCTCCCTCGTAGGTCAGGCCCTGAGCGGCCAGACGGCGGTTGAAGTCGTGGTAGATGTCGGCGAAGTGGCTCCATAGGCGGAGGAAACGCTCCTTCAGTTCAGTGTTGTGATCCTCGGAGAAATTGCTGAAAAAGCGGCGGATCATCTCACGTTGTTCGTCGGTGAGATAGGAAATGTCGTCGAGCTCGTGGATGTCGCGCAGGTTAGCAAAGACCCGATCGGCATCGGCCAGATTTTTGTCAATATCGTCGAAGTCGGTAAGCAGCAACTGACCCCAGCCGTAGAACTTGTCGAGGCTCTCGTCAGACCCCGTGCATCGGCAGAACGACTTGTGGAGGTCGCAGATGAGTTTGATGGGGTCGGCAGTCTGGAGTGTCGACTGCTGACGGAAGAGTTCGCTGATGGTGATGTAGGCGGGGCTCCAAATGGGCTGTTGGGCTATGCGTGCGAGATGGTCGTTGAGGAACAACGATGCACGCTTGTTGGGAAACACCACGGCAACACGCGACAGATTGGTGCCATATTTGCGGAGAATGTCTTCGGCGACGTATGCGAGGAAATCTTTCATATCACTTCTTCTACCTTATTTATATATACATACCAGAGCCAGCCCTTGACATTGGGCATTCCCATTGAACGCAGCAGCTGCATGTATTCGCGGACCTGCTCATGGTATTCAGCCTGGGGGCGTCCGAACTTAAAATCGACGACGTGGGTCTCGTTTCCGTCAGTCATTACGCGGTCGGGACGTCGCTCCAGCATGTTGCCCTGAGCGTCGAGTGTGAGGATGCTGCACTCGTTGAACAGTTGCCAGTGGTCGGAGAACCAATCCCTGATACGTGGACTTTCGAGTCGACGGCGTAACATGCTGGTGACTTTCTCGGCGGTCACTTCATCGTCGTAGAGCACGCCGTCGTGTTGCAATTGTGCCAGCGCGCGTTCGATATCTGCGCTGGTGCGAATGGTTGAGAACACGTTGTGTAACACACTGCCGATTTTGATATAGCTTAGCTCCTGTTGTTCGTCGTCGCCCTCGATAAACTCACGGCTCTTGTTGCTCTGACGGAATTCGGTCTTGACATTAAAACTCTCGATGGCGACGGACTGGAGAGTGACGGGCTGCAGGAAGACGTTGGCGGTTTTTGTATGCTTTGGTTTCTCAGATTCTACGTAGAGATCACCATAGGTAAAGTCGATGGGCGACTTGTTATCCGCCATTCCCTCCAGTGTGCTGTCGTCGAGTTTCAGGTTGGACAAAACGGATTCGATGAGTGCCGAACGGGTACCTTTGGAATTGCGACGGCCTAGGACAAAGAGGTTTTTGGAAGCTCGTGTGAAAGCCACGTAGAGCAGATTGAGGTTGTCGACGGTATTCTGAAGATGTTCGTCCAAGTAGTTCGTTTCGTAAATGGTTCCCATCATTTGCTTGCCGATATAGTCAACGGGGACGATGGGCAGGGCGTCGAACGGCGACTCCTTGGGCTGACACCATAGCATGTCGCTGTGTTCGAGGCGCCAGTCGCAGAAGGGAATGAGGACATGGTCGAACTCCAGACCTTTGCTCTTGTGGATGGAGAGGATGCGGATGCCGTCGGTGGCCGTATTCTGGATGGTTTTGCTGCAAATGGTTTCCTCCCATTCACGGATGAAGGCATCAATGTCGGTGCTGTTGTCGAGCGTGAATTTGTTCAGCTGGTCGTAGAAGGCACAAACGTAGGCGCTTTGCTCTTTCAGACGGTCGAGTTGGAAGATATGGAAAAGACGTTCAGTCAGTTCGTAGAGTGGCAGATGGAGTAGGGCGGCGGTCTGTTGTGTGAAGTCGGGAGGCAGCAGAGCGTCGATAGGACGGTCCTTGATGAACAGCTCGCTTTCGGCAACCGAATTGCCGAGCACGGTGCGTTGGTAGAGTTTTGCGATGGTCGCCTTGGCCAGCTGGTCGTCGGGGTGGGTAAGCACATGGAGTGCCTGGACGAGCAGGCAGACGCTGACGGAGGCATCGAGGCGGAAGGCTTCGTCACTAACGATGCGAATTTGAGGCATGTGCTCGCTGAAATAGTCAGCCACCAAAGGAATGGTGCTGTTAGTTCGTACAAGAATGGCGATATTCTGCGGCTTTGCTCCTTTTGCGAGAAGCATAGATACGGTATCGGTCAGTTGTTGAAGAGTCTCAGCCTGATAATCCTTTGCCGGTAACAGTCGGATGTTGACAAAGCCATTCGTCTTCCGCTTTTCCGGAACTTTCTGGGCAACATCGTCATAGGCGTGTTTGAGGAGTTCTGCACCCGATGGATAGTTTTCGCGCTGCGAATTATATTCCTGCAGGGCGGCCTCGATGAAGAAAATGTTGTTGAACTCTATGATGCGCCGTTCAGAACGGTAGTTGGTGTCCAGCGGACGGATTTCCATCATCGAATCCGCTTGAGGAAATTCTTGGTCGATAGCATTCAAGAGCCGCCAGTCGCCTGAGCGCCAACGGTAGATGCTTTGCTTGACGTCACCCACAATGAGATTCTCGGTATCAACGTGACTCATGCATTCCTGCAAGAGAATCTTGAAGTTCTGCCACTGAACGGTCGACGTGTCCTGGAACTCATCAATCATCACGTGCTCCAGTTGAGTGCCAATCTTCTCAAAGATGAACGGGGAGTCGCTGTCCTTAATGAGCGAATGGAGCAGTTGCTGGGTATCGCTGAGCAGAAAGCGGTTGGCCTCGCTGTTCATCTCACGAACCTTCTGTTCAATACTCCCTAACAGACGCAACTGGTTCAGGTGTTGCAAGGTCAGGTCGGCAGACTTATAGAGTTTCCACTGACGGGGCTGTTCGGCTATTGCTTTTTGCAAGATAGGAATGAGCGTGGTATCTGCCAGGGAATAGATGAAGTCAGCACGGTCGTTTTTCTTGCCACACCATTTGGAGGTGTCTTCAATGCAGTCGGTAACGCGTTTGCCAATGATGCTCTCATCGAATTGGCCGTTCTGTAACTTGATGAAGAACCCTGCTACACCGGATTTGCCATAAGAGAAATCTTCAGCGGAAAGGTTTTCTTGATGGAGAACATCGAAGAAATGGTCGCCAATTTCCTTCATTCGGTGGAGTGCGTCGGAACGAATCTGACGCATCTGACTCATATAGCTGCTTAGGAAGTCTTTCTGGTTAATCAGTTGTTTCAGTTCGTCGCTCTTTTCTTTATAGAAATCGCGGAAGATGGTGCGGCCGAACTGCTTTACCTGTCCGATGATGTTCCAAGACCGGTCATCGCTGATAGTCTCCATAATATATTTCAGCAACCATTGCAGCATGACGTCAGTATGGGTGAGTGAGTCGATAAGCCTATCGACGGCTTGTTCTTCCACCTGAATATCGTTCAGACCGATGCGAAGATTGGCTGTCAAATCCAATTCGCGGGCAAGATTGCGAAGGACGCTCTGAAAAAACGTGTCGATGGTCTCTACGCGGAAATAGTTGTAGTTGTGTAGCAACTGGTGAAGAGCTTCGCCTGCACGTTGGCTGACCTGAGACTCGGAAAGTCCTGTTGCAGCAACGATGTGTTGCAGGTAATCCGATGAATCGGGTAACTGTTTCCATATCCCAAAAAGCTGACTGAGGATGCGCATTTTCATCTCTTCCGTCGCTTTGTTGGTGAAAGTAACGGCTAAGATGGAACGATAACTCATCGGATTTTTGACGAGTAGCTTGATATATTCAGTTGCCAGCGTAAAGGTCTTTCCAGAACCGGCACTGGCTTTGTAAATAGTTAGTGGTTTTACCATCTGCTGAATATTTCTATGGTGAATTTGCAGCCAAATTCTTGGATTTTACCTCCGAGCAGATTGGTGAAGACTGCTGTGGAGAAATAGCGATTGGTCAATCCGTAACCCAGTTCGAAATAGGGTCTGGTGTGCTGTATGGACAATGCACTCACATAGAGACGTTCTATTTCAATGTATCGCCCAATAAGTGGCAGGTAAGATAGAAGTAACATTGGCGTATCGAATGATGCATGTCCTCGAACATAATAGTTTGATTGGTTGTACCATGAACTGCTGAGCAACTGGAACTGACCGGCCCAGTCGTCTTCCCAACCCGTAGGAAGGTTGTTGTCGCGGAAATTTTCGTAGTCAACAAAGTAATTGGAATTACGCTGAGTGTAAAAACCTGCACCGCCTCGCAAGTTAAGAATACGCAAACCGCGTAAGCGTTTTAGATAGGAAGCGTCAAATTCCCAACGCTGATAGTCTTGATTAGCGCCAAACACACCCTGGATACTTTGTTCGAAGTTGGCAGTCAAGGTTGGTCCGTTTCTCCATGGTGTCAGTCTGACGGTCAGCAGGGGAGCGAAGCTTCGGAAATCCCAATCCAATCCAGCCTCCTCCATGAGTTCCGAATTTAAGGACGTACGCCGGTGAAATACCAAACCTGTCATTATTTCCAGCCAATCGTAGGCGACAACATTATTGACAGCTCGAATATGCATATCTTTGAAATCCGGCATACTGATAGTATCACCCATGATACGATGGAAATCATCTGCCAACGTACTATTCGAGGTGTGGTTGCCGTTAGCCCATGTAATTTGTGCGTAACCATTGCGTTTAGGATTATAGGTCATACGCAGAGGGACTTCGTAGAAAAACTGACTCAGTTTGAAATTATAACCGAACTGCGGGTTTAGCGTCAAATAGCGGTAAGCATTCCAACTGTATTTGAAACCGAGTTTTAGTTTGTAGCTGATACCTCGACTTTTGCTATAACCAAGATAAAGTGGGTTTAGCAAAGGTGAAAAGCGCATGGATACGGCACCTACATCAGAACTATTGCCATTGATGAGGTTGTAGCCAATAATATCCCATCCGAGCGTCTTTAACCATTCACTTTTATGATGGTGCTCTACTTGAGTCGTGTCCACTGCGATGGTATCTTTTGATGCATTATGGATGCTGTCATATCGGGCATAGATTTCCTGTTCACGTTGGTTCAGCGGGATGGGGCGTAACTCTTCCATCAAAGTACGGTCTTTCTCGTTGTCGAGTGAGTCGGGGAGGGTTTGTGGGCAATCATAAACTGCTGTAAAATTGGCAGTCACCTGATTCCCTAAGAAATTGAACCTTGCATCGGTGGTACAACGCAAAGGTAGTTTTGACTGCGTATTTTTTGCATTCATTTCAGCCGATACTTTGAAGGCGACCATATCGAACTCGCCTTCAAAATCAACTGACTGCAGTCTGCCTGTATTGACATCGACAGTAGCGAAACCTTTTACCAACTGGGTGTTTTTCTTAATAGGCGCAAAGCGGATGACGGCCATGTTATCCTCTACTAATCTTATTTTATAATTATATAAATAACCGTTTCCCTTATAAAAGGGTGAGAGAATATGGTCTGGATAAAGCGTATCGTCATAAAAATCAGGGGTGCTGAATTCTAATAAGATGGGCATTGCTGTGCGCTGGCGCGGAATGGTTCCCCAAACGACTTGTCTTTTTACGTCGTATTCATCAACATCGCGGAACTTTAGTTTACAATAGGCCTCACCTACATAATGACGGTCGCCCGATGCAATAACGTACATCGTTGGAACTAAGAACAATAAGGCGTTGCGTCGGTCCATGCCAAAGCTGTAACGCATATATACGTTCTGTTCAATCCCATTGACAGGAACAGTAAAGTTTCGCCGGTAGTTCCAGACTCGATTCAATATCAATGAGTCTGTTGAACTGCGGGCTAAACAAATGCTGGACATGAGATTCATCATGCCCAGCACTAATATCATTATGCGTAGCTTCTGATTCACGACCCCAAAATTACGAAAAAAAAATGGAGTCACAAAACTTTTAGCCCAAATATTTCATTAAGATGCGTGCATTGCCCGAGTCACGGAGCTTTGCAATGCTCTTTTCGCGAATTTGACGTACACGTTCACGAGTCAATCCCAGCTGGTCGCCTATCTCTTCAAGGCCTTTTTCGTGGCAGCCAATACCGAAACATTCACGGATGATAGTAATTTCGCGTTCTTTCAATACTTTCTGTAGTACGTTGTTCAGTTCAAGTGCCATTGACTCGTGATCAACTTGACGGTCGGTGCGGGAATCATCACCAGAAGCCATCACGTCGAGCATACAATTGTCCTCTCCATCCTGGAAAGGAGCGTCAATCGACACATGATGACCGTCAGCCATCATAGATTGCGAGATTTTCTCTTCGTCCAGACTTGTTGCATCACTCAATTCCGAGATGGACGGATGACGCTGGTTTTCCTGCTCAAACTTGTTAATCTCATGATTTATCTTACTCAATGAACCTACTTGGTTGAGAGGCAGGCGGACGATACGACTTTGCTCTGCAATAGCCTGTAGAATGCTTTGGCGAATCCACCATACAGCATATGAAATAAATTTGAAGCCTCGAGTCTCATCGAACTTCTGTGCAGCCTTAATAAGGCCAATGTTACCCTCGTCGATAAGATCAGTCAGCGTCAATCCCTGATGCTGATACTGTTTAGCGACGGATACTACGAATCGGAGGTTTGCCGTTACCAGTCTGTCCTTGGCACGCTCGCCCTCAGGACCACCCTTGCGGATCTTCTGAGCCAGTTCGATTTCTTCATCGATGCTAATCAATGGTGCACGACCGATTTCAACCAGATATTTATCCAGTGCTTCACTCGAACGATTCGTAATACTCTTCTGAATCTTTAATTGTCTCATCTTAAATACTTTCTTAAAACGTCTTAATCGCCTGATAATCAGGAACGTGTGCAAAATATTACTTTTAAAAGCGGTGCAAAGTTACGAAAAAAAACGGCTCGTTGTTCTCCAACGGGTCGTTTTTTTACTTAAAAAATATTAAAGAGCTGATTTCTTATTATTCGTCAATTGCTGTTATCTTCTTCTTCAGCTTGTCAACATAAGCATCGATCGTGGCAACTGCAACGATGTTCATGACGTCTCGTACGGATGCTCCAAAGTCGACGAAGTGGATTGGTTTGTTAAGTCCGACTTGTATTGGACCAATGATTTCTGCATCTGCTCCCAGCATCTGCAACATTTTGTATGATGAACGTGCAGATGTTAGGTTAGGGAATACTAACGTATTCACTTTCTTGCCTTTCAGACGGGTGAATGGATATTGTTCGTCACGCAAATCATCATCGAGAGCAAAACCTAACTGCAGTTCTCCGTCAATAGGGAGGTCGGGATAGCGCTCCTGCATGTACATTGTGGCATTTCTTACTTTCAGTGCGCCTTCGCTTTGGCTACTACCGAAATTAGAGTGGCTTATCATGCCTACAACAGGTTTTTCATTGAAGAACCTAACGCTTTTGCTTGCTAGTTTTGCGATATCGATAAGAGTCTCTGTATCAGGGTTCTCGTTGACCAGCGTATCTGCAATATAGAGTGTACCACGGGCAGAATTAATGATGTGCATTGCTGCAAAATGCTTGTATTGCGGACGGATACCAATGACTTCCTTTACGACCTTAATTGTATTCGAGTACTTTGTATAAAGTCCCGTAAGGAATGCGTCTGCGTCACCGGTTTCAACCATCATCATTCCGAAATAGTTGCGTTCGAACATCTTATCGTTCGCCTCTTGGAATGTATAACCTTCGCGTTGGCGCTTCTCTGTAAGGATACGGGCATAACGTTCGCGACGCTCTTGTTCACTTGGATGACGCAGATTGACAATCTCAATACCCTCAATATTCAAATCGAGTTTCTTTGCAAGTTTGGCAATGTACTCGTCATTACCCAGTAGAACAGGATGACAAATGCCTTCGGCTTTAGCTTGAACAGCAGCTTTTAGCATGGTAGGATGAACTGCTTCTGCGAATACCACTCTTTGTGGATGATTGGCTGCTGTGGCATAGAGCTTTTGGGTAAGTTTTGTCTCCTGACCCAACAGTATGCTAAGCGATTTCTTGTATTCTTCCCAATTGGTAATCTTTTTTCGTGCAACACCACTGTCTATGGCAGCTTTTGCTACAGCTGCTGACACTTCAGTAATCAGTCGTGGGTCAACGGGTTTCGGGATAAAATAATCGCGACCGAAACTTAGGTTATTGACCTTATACACGTCATTCACGACATCGGGTACGGGCTGTTTTGCCAAATCGGCAATGGCGTGAACGGCAGCTAATTTCATTTCTTCGTTGATGGCTGTGGCATGAACGTCCAATGCACCGCGGAAAATGTATGGAAAACCAATGACATTATTGATTTGGTTCGGATAGTCCGTACGACCTGTCGACATCAGCACATCAGGACGTGCATCCATGGCGTCTTCATAGGATATTTCAGGAACTGGATTGGCCAATGCGAAAATAACAGGGTCTTTTGCCATTGACTTTACCATATCTTTTGAAAGCACGTTACCTTTAGATAATCCTACGAAAACATCAGCGTCTTTAATGGCTTCTTCCAATGTGTGAATGTCTTTACGGCTGGTAGCAAAGAATCTTTTTTGCTCGTTTAAGTCCTGACGTTCAACGGAAATGACGCCCTTTGAGTCGAGCATAACAATGTTTTCCTTTTGGGCACCAATGGCCATATATAATTTAGTACATGAGATGGCTGCAGCACCAGCACCATTGACTACGATACGAACTTTCGCTATGTCTTTTCCTATAACCTCCAATGCATTTTTCAGTCCCGCAGCAGAGATGATGGCAGTACCGTGTTGGTCGTCATGCATCACCGGAATGTCAAGCGTCTTCTTCAAGCGTTCCTCAATATAGAAACACTCTGGAGCCTTGATGTCCTCGAGGTTGATGCCACCAAAGGTTGGGGCAATCTTCTCTACTGCCTCACAGAATTTCTCTGGGTCTTTTTCGTCAACCTCGATATCAAAAACGTCTATTCCACCGTAAATCTTAAAGAGCAGTCCCTTACCCTCCATGACGGGCTTACCACTCATTGCTCCGATGTCACCTAAACCAAGAACGGCAGTTCCGTTGGATATCACTGCCACAAGATTTCCTTTGTCGGTATATCTATAGGCATCATCCGGATTTTCCTGTATTTCCAAACAAGGGTAAGCTACTCCGGGTGAATAAGCCAGTGACAGGTCTGTTTGTGTACGATACGCTTTAGTCGGTTTTACTTCAATTTTACCAGGCCGGCCTGATTCATGATATTGCAGGGCGGCCTCTTTCGAGATCTTTACCATTTTATATTATATAAGTTAAGTTGTTTAGAATTCAGTAAACGATAGAGGCATCAGCTGTTTTATACTATCCAGAACATATACACAGCGCTGACCATATAGAAGTATACGAACGGGATGCTGAAAGCGAGTCTCGGTCTCAATAAGTACCTGTCGGCAGGTGCCGCAGGGACTAACCGGCTCTTTGGTAAACTCTCCCTCTCTGCTGCGGGCTGCAATGGCCAACATAACGATAGGCTGGTCAGGATATTGTGCACCAGCTGCAAAAATAGCTGAACGTTCAGCACATATGCCAGCCGGAAAAGCCGCATTTTCCTGATTACATCCAATGTAGGTCGCTCCGTTCTGTAATTTTAATGCAGCTCCTACATGAAAAAGAGAATAAGGACTGTATGAACGGTTTGTGCCTTCAATGGCTTGTTCAATTAACGAACGCTCTTCGGGTGTCAGTTCATCCATTTGAGCTTCCCAAATACGGGGTTTTACCTCTATTTCCTTCATAATCTTTCAATTTTTGTTGCAAATATAATTATTTTTCTCTACTTTTGCAAAATAATTCAGATTTTTATTCATGAAACGAACAATATTTTCACTTTTTAGCCTGTTTTTGGTGCTCCAAACGGCTCTTTCACAGTCAATGTCCTGGAATCAGCGTTATCAGGATTATTTCAATCTATATAAGGACATTGCCATTGAACAAATGCAGAAATATCATATTCCTGCAAGTATTACGTTGGCTCAGGGTGTACTTGAGTCTGGGGCAGGAAGAAGCGAACTGGCCACCAGAGGCAACAATCACTTTGGCATCAAGTGTAATGGATGGACGGGGCGTAAAGTTTACCATGACGATGACGAGCGTAACGAATGCTTCCGTGCATACGATAATGTTTATGAGAGTTTCAAAGACCATTCGGTATTTCTGACGACAAGCAAACGCTATAGCAGTCTTTTCCAATTGGAATTAACTGACTACAAAGGGTGGGCAAAAGGGCTGAAGGCCTGTGGTTATGCCACAAGTCCGACCTATGCCACAAAGTTGATAGAGATCATCCAGCTCTATAAATTATATCAATTTGATACAGCTAAGGAATATGATAAATTCCAAGCTCAGCAGGTTAAGAATGGTGACCTTCGTCATATCTACTTCTTTAACAAAAACTACTATTTGAAAGCCCGTAAAGGTGATACTTTCCGTAGCATAGCAGAAGAAGTGGACATTTCTTATCGCAAACTTGCTAAATATAACGAACGCAATAAAAATGACAAATTGGAAGAGGGGGAAATTGTTTGGTTGAAGAAGAAACGTAGCAAAGCTCCAAAGGACTATAAGGGTCGCATGCATTATGTTAAGAATGGAGAGTCAATGTACTCTATCTCACAGCTTTACGGAATAAAGTTAAAGAAACTATATAAGCTAAACAACCTTCCTCCGACCTATCAGATTCGGGTAGGTGAAGCATTAAGACTAAGGTAGTCAGTCTTTCAGAAGATTGTTGAGAAAATTATCCAAATCGCTGTCGAGGTCTTTCATCAGTTCTTCGTCAATGATGACAATGTCGTCATCGACCAGATAGAGTTCTTCTACGTTCTCATGGTCTTCGTCTTCCAATACGAAAGAGTAGGGTTTCAGGATTGACATTTCCTCAATCTGTTTCTTTTGCTTGTTCAAGGCATTACGGAGCACTGTGGCCACATCGCTGTAAAATGTGTCATCCTTATTGTCAATCCATTGTTCGACGACACAACGGGTAATTTCCTTGTCATCATCATCAAATGCCGTCAATTCACCGGATTCTTGACTGACTCTCAAATGAATGTCTGTCAGTTGACTGGCCTCTTCCATTGGCGGGAATTTGTCGGCTACTTTGCGTAATGCTCGCTCCACTTGTTGAAGCGTTTGTTCGTTTGCTTTCATCTTTTTATGCTTTTGTCGTCGCAAAAGTAGGAAAAAAAAGCAGAAAATGCAAACGTTTTCGAGTTTTTTTCAAAAAAACTAATATAATTACATCTTTAATTCATATTTTTGTCGTACCTTTGCATTGCAAACATGAGATTGCAAAACTAATGAGTACTAAAATAAGTCATTCGGGGGTCATAGAGCGTATTGAAAAAGATAAGGTGCAAGTGCGCATTGTCCAAACGTCAGCTTGTGCTGCCTGTAAAGTAGCCGGATATTGTAATGCATCAGAGTCAAAAGAAAAGTTGATTGATGTGTTTTGCGCCAATAGTGCTGCTTACGAACTGGGGCAGCATGTGGTGGTAAACGCCTCTGGTAGTGTTGCAGCACGGGCTTTATTATGGGGATTCGGACTTCCCTTTATATTTCTTATTGCTGTGCTGATAGTTGTATTGTTGCTGACGTCTAACGAAGGCCTTGCCGCGTTATGTGCTTTGGCAGCTCTTATTCCATACTATTTCGTGTTGTGGCTGATGCGCGACCAGATGCGCCAACAGCTTAACTTTTGGATAGAATAAACATTATAAAACTAAAACAAATAACAAAACAAGTAACTTTATGAATTTCATTTTGATTGCAGTATTAGTGCTGGGCGCCATCGGACTGATTGCCGCCCTCGTGCTGTATGTCTGCTCCAAGAAGTTCTACGTCTACGAAGACCCACGCATAGCCCAGGTCACTGAGCAACTGCCGGGTGCCAACTGCGGTGGATGTGGCTTCGCTGGATGTGGTGGCTTGGCTGATGCCCTTGTTAAGGGTGCCGATGCTGGCAGTCTTGAGGGACTGATGTGTCCTGTGGGCGGACAAGAAGTGATGGGTAAGGTGGCCGACCTTTTAGGAATGGCCATTGCCAACGGTGAACCGATGGTTGCCGTAGTACGTTGTAACGGAACCTGCGAGATGCGTCCGAAGATTGCCGAGTACAGTGGTCTTCGCACGTGTGCAGCGATGAACGCTTGTGGTGCTGGTGAGACGGCTTGCGGATTCGGTTGTCTAGGCTGTGGCGATTGTGTGGCAGCTTGTCAGTTTGATGCCATTCACATGAATTCTGAAACCGGACTTCCCGAGGTAGATGAAGAGAAGTGTGTGGCTTGTGGCGCGTGCGTCAAGGCTTGTCCGCGTCACATCATCGAACTCCGCAAGAAGGGACCAAAGGGACGCAAGGTGTTTGTGTCATGTGTCAACAAGGACAAGGGTCCTGCAGCCATGAAGGCTTGTAAGGCCGCTTGCATCGGTTGCGGTAAGTGTGAGAAGGAGTGTCAGTTTGGGGCCATCACCATTGAGAACAACGTTTCGTACATCGACTTTAACAAGTGTCGTCTGTGCCGTAAGTGCGTAGCCGTTTGTCCTACCAAAGCTATCCACGCTGTTAATTTCCCGGCACCCAAACCGAAACCGGAAGCATTAGCTGAAACTAACGAAAAGAAGGAGGAACAAGTATGAAGATAAAGACATTTAGTATCGGTGGTGTACACCCCGAAGAAAATAAGCTGACCCACGATGCTGTGACGCAAGTGGCTGCCCTTCCTAAGCAGGCTATTTTTCCACTTGGTCAGCACATTGGCGCACCTGCCAAACCCGTTGTTGCCAAGGGTGACAAGGTGAAGGTGGGTACGATGATTGCCGAGGCTGGTGGTTTTGTTTCGGCTCCAATTTATTCATCAGTAAGCGGTACCGTTTTCAAAATTGATACCGCTATCGATGCTACTGGCTATCGTAAGCCCGTTATTATTATTAATGTAGAGGGTGACGAGTGGGAAGAAAGTATCGACCGCTCCAACAAGTTAGAACTGGTGAAAGACCACCCTGAACTAACTCCAGAAGAGATTGTGAACCGTATCAAGACCGCTGGTGTTGTTGGAATGGGAGGTGCATGTTTCCCCACCTTCATCAAACTTTGCCCGCCACCTACGGCCAAGGCAGAGTGCGTCATCATTAATGCCGTTGAATGCGAGCCCTATATCACAGCCGACTTCCGTCTGATGATGGAACATGCCGACGAGATTCTCGTGGGTTTGGAACTGCTGATGAAGGGTGCTAAGGTCACCAAAGGCTACATCGGTATTGAGACCAACAAAATGCCCGCTATCGAACTGCTGACGAAAAAGTGTGCTGAGGTGTTCGGCACCTCAGAATACAGTGTCGAGGTCGTGCCCCTGAAGCAGCGCTATCCGCAGGGTGGTGAAAAGCAACTCGTGGATGCAGTCATCAATCGTCAGGTGCCAGCACCTCCCGCCATTCCCGTCAACGTTGGTGCCATCGTGCAGAACGTTGGAACGGCCTTTGCCGTTTACGAGGCATGTATGAAGAACAAACCTTTGTTTGAGCGTTATACCACCGTGACGGGTAAAAAGCTGGCAAATCCTGGAAATTTCCTCGTTCGTATGGGTACGCCGATGAAGGATCTGATTGACGCTTGTGGCGGTATGCCTGAGGGCGACAACAAGTTGCTGGCTGGTGGTCCGATGATGGGTAAGGCGCTGACGTCTACCGAAGTGCCCATCTGCAAAGGTACAAACTCGGTGACCATCATCTCTGGCGAAGAGGCTTTCCGCAAGGAGCCTAACCCCTGTATCCGCTGTGCCAAGTGCGTCTCGGCTTGTCCGATGGGCTTGGAACCCTACTTGTTGGCAAAGCTTGCTGCCGTTCAGAATTGGGAACGTGCTGAACATGAAGAAGTCGTTAGCTGTATCGAGTGTGGCTCGTGCCAGTTCACATGTCCAGCTCACCGTCCGCTGCTCGACAACATCCGTCAAGCTAAGGCTACCGTCATGGGAATCATCCGTGCCCGTGCAGCCGCTGCTCAGAAAAAGTAATAAAATAAAAAGGTAAAAAATACAATGGGAAAATTAATTGTATCACTATCGCCTCACGCACACGGGACTGACACCGTTGAGAAAAACATGTACGGGGTCATCATTGCCCTCATACCTGCTTTGCTCGTGTCGTTCTATTTCTTCGGCATTGGCTCGGCCATTGTCTGTGCTACGAGCGTTGCGGCCTGCGTCTTCTTCGAGTGGGCCATCAATAAGTTTATGATGAAGAACGAGCGCACGACCGTTTGTGACGGCTCGGCCATCCTGACAGGTTTGCTGCTCGGTTTCAACCTCCCTAGCAATCTCCCCATCTGGATTATCATCATCGGTGCGCTGTTCGCCATCGGTGTGGCCAAGATGACGTTCGGCGGTCTAGGCAATAACCTCTTCAATCCTGCTTTGGTGGGACGTGCAGCCCTGTTGGTAGCCTTCCCTGCCCAGATGACTACTTGGCCGAAGGTTGGTCAGCTGACGAGTTATCTCGATGCTGAAACGGGTGCTACACCTCTTTATATTATGAAGGAAGCCATCAAGCACGGCGACGCATCTATTCTCGACCAGCTGCCCTCATCGCTCGACCTCTTCCTGGGTAACCATCCCGACGGAGCTGGCGCGATGGGTGAGATCTGTGCGCTGGCTCTGTTGCTGGGCCTGGCCTACATGCTTTGGAAGAAGATCATCACATGGCACATCCCCGTATCGATTATCGGTACGGTATTCATTCTTGCTGCCCTGATGCACTTGGCCAATCCCGCCTATGCCGACCCGTTTGCAGTCATCCTCTCTGGTGGTCTGATGCTTGGTGCCATCTTCATGGCTACCGACTACGTGACGAGCCCGATGACCGCCAAAGGTCAGCTCATCTACGGTGTTGCCATCGGTGTATTGACTGTCGTAATCCGCAACTGGGGAGCCTATCCCGAGGGTATGTCGTTCGCCATTCTCATCATGAACGCCTTTACGCCTCTTATTAACACTTATGTCAAACCAAAACGTTTCGGGGAGGTCGCAAAATGAAGAAACTTGAATCATCTTTAATGAATATGGTGCTGGTACTGACTTTGGTAGCAGTCATCATGGGTGGCATCCTTGCTTACGTGAATCATCTCACTGAGGGCCCCATTGCAGAGCAGAAGGAAAAGGCACTAGCAGACGGCATCAAGGCCGTCATGGCATGCAACGACCTTAAGGTGGCAAAGACCGACGAGGTGAAGCAGAACGACGCCAAAGGCAAGGAAATGACGTTCACCGTCTATCAGATTCAGGACGCTCAGGGCAACGACCTCGGTGCCGCTGTCGAGAGTACCACGATGGGCTTCGGTGGCAATCTGAAAGTCCTTGTCGGTTTCGACCCCGAGGGAAAAATCTTAGGTTATACACTGCTCGAACATGCTGAGACGCCGGGCTTGGGTGCCAAGGCTGACAAATGGTTCCAGAAGGACCAGAAGGGCGACATCATTGGTAAAGATCCTAAGGAACCGCTGACCGTTTCGAAGGACGGTGGTCAGGTGGATGCCATCACTGCCTCGACCATTACCAGTCGTGCCTTCCTCTTGGCTATCAACAATGCTTACAACGCCTACAAGGCTACGCCCGCTACGGACGGTGAAACAGGTGCAACGAAACAAAATCAGTAATAAACTATGAATTATATATCAATTATCAAGAATGGCATCGTCAAGGAGAACCCCACGTTCGTCCTGATGCTCGGTATGTGTCCCACGCTGGCCACTACCACTTCTGCCATGAACGGTATGTCGATGGGCTTGGCAACGATGGCTGTACTCATCTGTACCAACGTTGTGATTTCGTGCCTGAAGAGCGTTACGCCCGACAAGGTACGCATCCCCGTATTCATCGTGGTTATTGCCGCTTTCGTGACGATGTTGCAACTGGTCATCAAGGCCTATCTGCCCGACATCGATGCTGCGCTCGGACTGTTCATCCCGCTGATTGTCGTGAATTGCATCATCCTCGGTCGTGCCGAGGGTTTTGCCAGCAAGAATTCTCCTGTTGCCTCGCTGTTCGACGGCATTGGCATTGGATTGGGCTTCACGCTGGGTCTGACGCTGCTGGGCATCTGCCGCGAGGTGCTGGGCTCCGGTTCCGTCTTCGGCTTCATGTTGTTGCCCGAGACCTACAACATCCTGCTCTTCGTGCTCCCTCCGGGTGCTTTCATCATGTTGGGATTCCTCATTGCGATTGTCAATAAGCTAAGGTCGTAATAACGAAATAACGTAATAACGAAATAACGACAACTATGGAATATATTTTGATTTTCATTAGCGCGATATTTGTCAACAATATCATCCTGTCGCAGTTCCTCGGCATTTGTCCGTTCCTCGGCGTGTCGAAGAAAGTCGATACCTCACTCGGTATGTCTGCAGCTGTGGCATTCGTGCTGACGCTGGCCACCATCGTTACATGGCTGGTACAGACCTACGTGTTGGAGCCCAACGGACTGCAATATCTGCAGACCATCGCCTTTATCCTCGTCATCGCATCGCTGGTGCAGATGGTCGAGATTATCCTCAAGAAGGTCTCGCCTGCACTCTATCAGGCGCTGGGCATCTTCCTACCGCTCATCACCACAAACTGCGCTGTGCTGGGTGTGGCTATCCTCGTCATTCAGAAGGACTACAATCTGCTCCAGTCAGTCGTTTACGCCTTCTCGACGGCTATCGGCTTTGGACTGGCACTGACCGTCTTTGCTGGCATGCGCGAACAACTTGAATTGGTAAAGATTCCCAAGGGCATGCAGGGCATGGCCATCGTCATGCTTTCTGCCGGCCTGCTCTCTCTGGCCTTCATGGGCTTCTCGGGCGTGGATGGCGGACTTCGTGTCCTCTTCGGACTCAACTAATTCAACGAAGCAATACAAACAAAAAAAGGAGCATCCAATGGATGCTCCTTTTCGTTTATGGAGTAGAGGATTTCTTCTTGTTGGTCTCTGATGTAATGCATAATCGTGAGTTTTGAAGGTTTGACATAGATAACTTACAAGTACTTGTACTCCGAACAGTCGAAGCAGGGGCAGTCCTTGTGGACGTTGGGGAGGTCGCGATGGCCGAGGATGCGGGCATCGGGATGGGCCTTCTTCAGGCGACGGAGCAGGCGCAGCAGGGCGCGTTTCTGGCGGGGCGTGCGGGTGTCGGCGGCGTTGCCGTGCTCATCGAGACCACCTTCGTAACAGACGCCGAGCGAGTGCTGGTTATAGCCTTTGGCGTGGGCACCAATCAGCTGTTCATGTCGCGTCTGGTACGTCTGGCCGTCACGGGTGATGTAGTAGTGGTAGCCCGTGAATCCGAACCTTTCCGCGTGACAGCGGATGAGGGCTGTCACGGGAAAGTTCTGGTTCGAGCGCGTGGCCGAA
>CACYKE010000053.1 GCA_902774925.1 uncultured Prevotellaceae bacterium
GAATGGCACGAATGGTGGTGGCACCAACACTGGCGGTGGCACGGGTACCGTAACGCCCAGCAACGGCGGAGGTGGTGACAACGGCGACGACACTGGTGGTGGCGGCGACACTCCAGGCGGTGACCCAGGCGACGTGAACTGATGTCTGATGTAAGAGGTAAGATGTAAGAAGTAAGATGTAGCTTATGAAGAAGCGTTTTATTGAGATTGCGGTGAAGGTTGTAGTAGCCGCTCTCACAGCCTTTCTGACGGCCATCACGACGACCAGCTGTATGGGTCACGGACCGATTTCGCTTTAAGAGCGACTAAACTGAAAAATCCACGTCATAAATGGCGTGGATTTTGTTATTTTTTTACAACGTTATTTTTTGGAGATTTAATTCCAGATGAAGAAATAGAGGATGAAGAAGCGGACGAGGCGGAAGAGGAGGATGAGGATGACGGAGAGGTTTTCGACGCGGCGGTTGATGCGAACGGCATACTCCATGTCGGCAGTGGTGAGTTCGCGGGGGTTGGTGCCGATGTAGGGCTTGTCGAAATACTCGCCGAAATAGGTATGTGGACCTCCGAAACGGCAGTCGAGAATGCCTGCCAGTGCTGCCTCGGGATAGCCGCTGTTGGGGCTGGTGCTCTGGCGTCCGAACCACGTGGTGAAGGGTAACGCGCGCATCTTGCCTGCGACGATGAGCATCATCAGCGCGGTGAGACGCGAGGGGACGTAGTTGGCAATATCGTCGATATGGGCAGCCCAGCAGCCGAAGGCGCGGTAACGGGTGGTCTTGTAGCCAATCATCGAATCGAGGGTGTTGACCATCTTGTAGGCCATCATGCCAGGAACGCCGAGGACAGCAAACCAGAACAGGGGGGCCACTACCCCATCGCTGAGATTCTCGGCCAGCGTCTCGAGGGCGGCAGTGCGAACCTCCTGGGCAGAGAGCTGCGACGTGTCGCGACCGACGATGCGGGCGACCTGACGACGGCCTTCGTCCAACGAGCGGTCGAGGGCCTGGAATACGGCACGGACCTCACGGATGAGTGTCGTGCCAGCGAGGCAGAAGAAGACGCAGAGGGCCTTCAGGGCCATGCCTACATAGACGTCGTGCCAGTCGACCCAGTGGAGGATGCGCATAGTAATATAATAGGTGGCTACGATGAGCACTACGGCGACGACAGCACCGCTGAAGAAGCGCCACCAGCGCGGTCCGCGATTGAAGAGTCGCTCGAGGAATGCTATGACTTTGCCAAAGGCCACCACGGGATGGGGCATCCATGAGGGGTCGCCAAACAGACGATCGGCTATCCAACCAAAGAGTAAAACAAAAAATAACTTCATGCCATCAGTGTTTGTACTATTCTATCTGCCGTACGTCCGTCCCAACGGTCGGGCAACGAGCCATTTTTCCATTCTCCACGGACCATCGCCGTCAGCTCGTCGCGCAGACGGCCGGCATCCTCGCCGACCAGCACGTTGGTGCCGACCTTGACGGTCTCGATATGTTCGGTATAAGAGTTCAGCGTGATGCAAGGTACGTGATTGAACGTAGCCTCCTCGGCGACATTGCCGGAATCGGTGATGACACCCAGGGCATGCGACGAGAGATAGCCGAACTCCAGATAAGACAGTGAGGGTACGACGCGGAAGGCGGCATGACGGGAAGCCAGCTCGGCAGCCTTGCCACGCAGGGGTGCCAAGACAGGTATGTCGCCAGCCACCTGAGCGATGGCGTCCATCATCGCCTCCAGTTTGTCGCTATCGGCAATGAGTGCCTTGCGGTTGACGGTGAACACCAGATAGCGTCCGTCCTGAATGCCGTCGAGACATGCCGGACGTTGCCAGCGCGACTGATTCTGACGGAGGGTGTCCATGAGGATGTTGCCAACCATATAGATGCGATGCTGCTCAGCTCCTTCGCGCGTGGCAATACTGCTGGAACCTACGCCTGCCGTAAACAACAAATCACTTAAACCATCGATAACTAACCTATTGATTTCCTTAGGCATACTGACATCGAACGAGCGTGTGCCGGCAACGATATGAGCCAGGCGCAGACCACGTTTCTTGGTGACGATAGCTGCCGCCATCGTGGAGGCGAGATCGTCGACGACAATGACGGTATCGAAGGAATGATTCTCCAGATAATGCTCGAATTCGGCCATCACGCGGCCCGTCAGTTCGTTGAGATTCTCACAGTCGACACCCAGCCACGCATCGGGCTCGGGCATCTGCAGGTCGGAGAACAGCGAGGGTTCGAGCGTGGGGTCGTCCTGAGGTCCGGCATAGACCAGTTCGTAAGTGATGCCCTCGGTCTGACTGATGGCGCGGATGATGGGCGCCACCTTCACGAAATTCGGTCGTGCACCGGTGAAGATGCACACGCGGACCATTGTCCCACGTGCGTACCTTATCATATTATTATTACCGTCTGTCGGGGTCGGTTTCATCTTAATATTCTCTAAAATTTGACTGCAAAGATACGAAAAATAATTTTTTTTAGAAAAAAAAGGCAAGAATATTTTTATATCACGCTGAAAATTAGTAACTTTGCAGCCCGAAACATGAATTCAATAAAAATATTTATACAAAAATGACAAAAGCAGACATTATCAACAATATCGCTGAGAAGACGGGTTTACCCAAGAAGGATATTGCCATTGCTGTTGAAGCATTTATGGGCGAGATACGCGATTGTTTAGCAAAAGACAAGGAGCCGGTGTTCCTTCGCGGCTTCGGTACGTTTACCATCAAGCACCGCGCCAAGAAGACCGCACGTAACATTTCGAGGAATGTCACGATGATTATCGACGCACACGATATCCCGTCGTTCAAGCCTGCAAAGAGTTTTGTAGAGAAAATGCAATAATTCACAATTTTAATAAGTTTATCACATTATGCCAAACGGAAAGAAAAAGAAAGGCCACAAGATGGCTACTCACAAGCGCAAGAAGAGACTGCGCAAGAATCGTCATAAGAGCAAGTAAGCCCTGACGAGCAAGAAAGAATGAAAGGAGTGTACCAGCGAGGCGAACGAGTTTCAACGGTACGCTCTTTTAAAGTACTAAAAGAATAGAGTAAATAACAAGAAACAGAGACATGACAAGCGAACTCATCATCGATGTTCAGCCGAAAGAGATCTCGATGGCCCTGCTCGAGGACAAGAATCTGGTGGAATACCAGAACGAGAAGCGCGAGGAGGCCAGCTACTCGGTCGGCAACATCTATCTGGGCCGTGTGCGCAAGCTCATGCCCGGACTGAACGCCTGCTTCGTTGACGTAGGCTCCGAGCGCGACGCCTTTCTCCACTATCTTGACTTAGGCACTCAATTCAGCTCTTACGAAAAGTACCTGAAACAGGTACAAAGCGACAAGAAGAAACTTTATCCCATTGCCAAGGCAACGCATCAGCCCGACCTGCCAAAGGAAGGCAGCGTGGCAACAACGTTGAAAGTGGGTCAGGAGGTATTGGTACAGGTGGTCAAGGAGCCCATCAATACCAAGGGGCCGCGTCTGTCGTGCGAATTGAGCTTCGCAGGACGTTTCATGGTGCTCATGCCGTTCGGAGATAAGGTTTCGGTTTCTTCAAAAATCAAGAAAGGCGAAGAGCGCGCCCGACTGAAGCAACTCGTCCAAAGCATCCGCCCCAAGAACTTCGGCGTCATCGTACGTACATCGGCCGAAGGCAAGCGTGTGGCTGAGCTCGACAAGGAGATGAAGGCGCTCGTCAAACGATGGGAAGACACTATCACCAAGGCCCAGAAAGCCACGAAGACCCCTCAGTTGTGTTACGAGGAGACTGGTCGTGCGGTGGCCTTGCTGCGTGACGTGTTCGACCCCACGTATGACGGCATCTACGTGAACGACGAGGACATTTTCCAACAGGTTCGGGACTACGTGTCACTCATCGCCCCAGAGAAACAGGACATTGTCAAGAAGTATAACGGCAATGTGCCTATCTTCGACAATTTCAATGTCACCAAGCAGCTCAAGTCGAGTTTCGGAAAGACGGTGAACTACAAGCGCGGAGCATACCTCATCATTCAGCATACCGAGGCCATGCACGTCGTAGACGTGAACTCCGGCAACCGTACACGTGCCGAAAACGGTCAGGAGGCCAACGCACTGGAGGTGAACCTGGGTGCTGCCGACGAGCTGGCCCGCCAGTTACGACTGCGCGATATGGGTGGCATCATCGTCGTCGACTTCATTGACATGAGTCTTGCCGAAGACCGTCAAATGCTCTATGAACGCATGTGTAAGAACATGCAGAAAGACAGAGCGCGCCACAACATCCTGCCGCTGTCGAAGTTCGGACTGATGCAGATTACGCGTCAGCGTGTCCGTCCGGCTATGGATGTCAACGTAGAAGAAACCTGCCCCACCTGCTTTGGCAAGGGCAAAATCAAGTCGTCTATCCTGTTTACGGACCAATTAGAGAGCAAGATTGACCGCCTGGTCAACAAGATAGGCATCCGCAAGTTCTACCTGCATGTTCACCCTTACGTTGCCGCCTACATCAATCAGGGCTTCGTATCGCTGAAACACCGGTGGATCATGAAATACGGTATAGGTGTCCATATCGTTCCTTCTCAGAAACTAGCCTTCCTGCAGTACGAATTCTACGACAAGGACCGTCAGTATATTGACATGCAGGAGGAGATTGAAACTAATGACTGACACATTGAGCGTTATGGCAGCATTGAAAATAGCATTCTGGATATGTGCATTCCTCGTATTCTATACCTATCTGGGATATGGCATGCTGCTATGGCTGTTGGTCAGACTGAAACGCATCGTGAGGGGTAAGGCCGAGAGGAAGGCTTTGCCCACTGACGAAGCGGAACTGCCAGAGGTAACCTTCATGATCTGTGCCTATAACGAACAGGACGTGGTGGACATGAAGATGGAAAACACGCTGCAACTGGATTATCCGCACGACAAACTCCATATTATGTGGGTCACCGACGGCTCAACCGACCAGACGAACGAGCGGCTGGCACGCTACGCGGACGTCGAGGTGGTGTTCAGCCCAGAGCGTCGCGGTAAGACCGCCGCACTGAATCATGGCATCAGCATGGTGCATTCGGAGATTACCATGATGACCGATGCCAACACCATTGTCAATCGGGAGGCCGTACGCGAGATAGTACGTTGTTTCCAAGACCCGCGCGTGGCTTGTGTAGCTGGTGAGAAGCGCGTGATGGCACGTCACGAGGGACAGGCCGCTGCCGAAGGCGAAGGGCTGTATTGGAAATATGAGAGTGCCTTGAAACGCATGGACAGTGAGCTGTACTCCGCCATGGGAGCTGCAGGCGAGTTGAATGCCATCCGCACGCGGTTCTATAAGCCCATGCCCGAGACGGCACTGCTCGACGATTTCGTGATGTCGATGCGCATGGTGGACCAAGGATACAAAATTGCCTACACGTCGGATGCTTATGCGATGGAGTACGGTTCGGCCGACCTTACGGAAGAGTCGAAGCGCAAGCGCCGCATTGCCGCAGGAGGACTGCAGAGCGTGTGGTGGCTCCGTCAGATGATGAACCCCTTCCGTCGTCCCGTGGTGGCCTTCCAGTTTGTCAGCCACCGTGTGCTGCGCTGGAGCATCACACCCATTGCCCTACTCGCCCTCATTCCCCTGAATGTCGCACTGGTGTTCCTCAAAGCCGGCACCGTCTATACCGTCATCTGGATACTACAGGTGCTGTTCTACCTCGCAGCCCTCGCCTCCTGGATGTTGGAAAAGCAGGGGCGCAAAAACAAGCTGCTTTACGTGCCCTATTACTTCCTCTTCATGAACCTCAACGTCTTCCGAGGCATGAAGTATCTCTCCACCCACAAAACATCCGGTGCGTGGGAAAAAGCCAAACGCGGATAGTTATCATAATAACTAACATTACCCATCGTTATACTTTTTAAAGATTTTTATCGTATTTTCTTCGCCTTTTTAGCTGATTTTTCGTAACTTTGTACCCAAATTTGCGATTTATAGATTAATACTGAAAAGGATGGAGCAAAACGAACGCGAGACGCTATTGCAGAAGTTAGCCGAGACGAATGCAAAACTTCACTCGGTGGAACTGCAATTAGAAGCCGCAAACAAAAAATTGAACGAATACGAAGAAAAAGCGAAGAAGGCAGAGCAGGCTAGCCGCATGAAGTCGCTTTTCCTCGCTAATATGAGTCATGAGATACGTACTCCCTTGAATGCCATCGAGGGCTTTTCGCGCGTGATGGCGGAAACGGACTCTCCAGAAGACCGTATGAAATATATGGAAATCGTGGAGAGTAACAACGGGCGTCTGTTGGCGCTCATCAATGACATCCTTGACCTGTCGCGCGTAGAGGCCGGTGAAATCAGCATCAAGAAAGGAATGACCGACCTGAATGATCTCTGCCATAGCCTGCAAAACATCTTCAAGTTCCGTTGTCCGGATTCACTGCAGCTCATTTGGAACAAGCCGAACATGAAGGTAACGCTCAATACCGATGCCAACCGTGTGACACAGGTATTTTCGAACCTGATAGGTAATGCGCTGAAACATACGGTGAAAGGCAGTATTACCTATGGTTACCGGCTCATCAACGACGGCACAGACGTGGAGTTCTTTGTTACCGACACAGGCTCTGGTATTGACCCCAACGACCTTGAGAACATCTTTGGTACGTACGTGTCGCGCGATGCTGACGAGCAAAAAGGCTATGGGTTGGGACTGGCTCTGTGTAAGACCATCGTTGAGAAGATGGACGGAACGATCAGCGTACAGTCGAAACTGGGCGAAGGTTCTACATTCCGCTTTGTGTTGCCCTTCGAGGGTACCATTGGCGGCATGAGCAAGAACAGCCGCACGACGACTAACTCGCGAACCATCCGTTCGACGACAATGACCAACTTGCAAAATGCCCCGCTGATATTGGTGGCAGAAGACGAGGACAGCAACTTCGAACTGGTACGTATCGTCCTTTCGAAGCGCTATCGTCTGTTACGCGCCGTGAATGGTATCGAGGCGGTAACCCTTTGTGATGAAGAACAGCCAAACCTGGTTCTGATGGACATCCGTATGCCAGGTATGAACGGCCTGGATGCCACCCGAATCATTAAAGAAGTCAATCACGACATACCGATTATAGCGCTCTCAGCTTATGCCTTCGACGAGAATATCCGTGAGGCAAAGGCCGCAGGCTGCGATGAATTCATGGCAAAACCTTTCCGCGTAGAGGATTTGTTGGATACAGTAGAAAAATACGTTAAGAAATAACAATAGTCATACGATATGGGCAAATTAGCAGTATATAAGTACATCTCGATGATGTTTTTAGTGATACAGTGCATTTTGACAACATTTACCATTGTAGCACTCTTTGGCGGTGACGTCAATCCCGCAGGACATTCGGCACGCGCCATGTTGGTATATATTCTGCCTATTCTCATTGCCGCCAACGTTATCATGCTGATTTATTGGCTGATACGTCGCAAGTGGATATATGCTCTTATTCCCACGATTACCTTAGCCTGCTGTGTTCCCTATATCGGTACGATTTACCAGTTTGGCTCCCTCGACAAGAAAGCCGAAGCAGAAAAGGGACTGAAGATTGCTACCTATAATGTAGCGATGTTCGGACGTGAGACATCGGGATTCCTGGCACAGGACATCCTGGCACAGATGCGTCGCCAGAAGGTGGACGTGCTGTGTATGCAGGAGTATAGCGAGATGAGCGGCGACAAGAAGAACTCAAAGAATTACATGGAGTACTTCCCCTATATGGCCGTTGGTCGTGGTGATATGGTGGTGTTCAGCCGTTATCCCATCAAGGACAGCAAGACAATAGATTTCGACGATTCGAACCAGAGTGCCATGTGGGCAGATGTAGATGTCAAAGGACAGGATATACGATTCTTCAATGTACACTTGCAAACCACGGGTATCAACCGCACCATGCATCAGGCGAGCAAGTTGCAGGCCAGAAACCCCTATGAAGACTTCAGTCCAAGCAACAGCCGCGTGATGAATGCGCTGTTCGGCAACTATATGCTGGGCATGATGTTCCGTGCAGGACAGGCCATCACGATTGCCAACGAGAAACGCCAGACGGAGAAGCCCTGTATCATTTGCGGTGACTTCAACGACGTGCCCTACTCGTTTGTCTATAACACCATGTTAGGCGACATGGTGGACGGCTTCAAGGAATGCGGTTCGGGATGGATGCACACCTATCGCGGCAAGAAGGCTGTCCGCATCGACTATATCTTCCACGATAAGTTCTTCAAGGGACTGACTTACTACAAGGAGGACCTGACGACGTCAGACCACCTGCCGGTATTCATGAAGGTAACATACTGATATAACCCGCCAAGGTATCATTAAAAAGACTGGCATCCAATGCGGGATGCCAGTCTTCTTTTGTATGAATGGGCAGGTTTGCCTAATTGTCAACGCTACCACCCAAAATATCAAGCAGTTCGGTGGTTATGGCCTGCTGACGACTCTTGTTGTACTGCAGGTTCAACTGACGCAACATTTCGTCGGCATTATCCGTTGCCGTCTGCATAGCCACCATACGTGCAGCATGCTCGGAAGCCACACTGTCGAGCAGGGCGGTATAGAGCATGAGGTGAGCCATCTTAGGCAAGAGCTCGGTAAGCACGGTGTCCATGTCGGGCTCGACGATGAAGTTATCGTTCAGTGGAGCCACCTCGCCTTCCTTCACCTCTCTCTTGCGACGATTCTTCTTCAGGTAGTCCTGAGCCTTCTTCGTGGCAAGGTTCGAGGTCAGGTCGCGCTCGTGGTCACGTCCCAGTTCGCTTTCAAGGTCGATGGGCAGGAACTGCTTCTTCGTCAGCACCTGAGAGCCCGCGCTCTTGAAGTGGTGATAGATGAGTTCTACGCGGTCAATTTCGCCATTGTAAAACTTGGTACCCAGTTCCATCGCGATGTCAATGCATGGCTGCACTTGGGGATGGTCAATCAGTGACGCATACTCGCCAAAGCAGTTGTAACCCAGTTTACGAGCTTTCTCAGCGACCTTACGACCAATGGGATAAACATCGACACTACCCTGTCCTAGCTCTTCGGTATACGCATCCACCGTGCGCTGCAAGAGCTTGATAATGTTGGAGTTGAAACCGCCACAAAGTGACGAGTTGCTACTGAACACCACCAAAGCCACACGCTTCACGGGACGCTCCTGATCGAAGACAGTCTTGGGCTCTGCATCGGCCGCCAGGAACGATTTGAGGATGTGCTCCAGCATCGTCTCGTAGGGCAGCATATTCTGGATGGCCACCTGCGCATGGTGCAACTTGGAATTGGCCACCATCTTCATGGCAGAGGTAATCTTGCGCGTCGAGTTGACTGAAGCAATACGTCCTTTAATCTCTTTCAATGAAGCCATAGGCTATCATGCTTTATAGGTTCCGGCAATATCGGCCATCACAGCCTCAATCTTCTTCGTGGTCTCATCGTCAATCTTTCCGGCAGCCAGCGTCTCGATGACCTCAGGAGCCGAAGAGCGCAACTTGTCGAGGAACTGATCCTGACACTCGCGAACCTTGGCGATGGGCACATCGCGCATAAGTCCGTGGACACCGCAATACAGGATGGCCACCTGCTCGCCAACGGGCATGGGGCTGTACTGGGGCTGAATGAGCAGCTGGCTGTTCTTACGACCACGGTCCAGCGTCATAGCCGTCACAGCATCCATATCGCTGGAGAACTGCGAGAAGGCCTCAAGCTCACGATACTGTGCCTGGTCAATCTTCAGGGTACCAGCCACCTTCTTCATGGACTTGATCTGTGCCGAACCACCCACACGGCTCACGGAGATACCGACGTTAATGGCAGGACGGACACCTTGGTTGAAGAGGTTGGACTCCAAGAATATCTGACCATCAGTAATAGAAATCACGTTGGTAGGAATGTACGCGGAAACGTCGCCAGCCTGTGTCTCGATGATAGGCAGAGCGGTCAGTGAACCGCCACCCCTGACATGACCCTTCATGCACTCGGGCAGGTCGTTCATAGCCTCAGCAACCTCCTGCTGCTCGTTCATCTTGGCAGCACGCTCCAAAAGACGAGAGTGCAGATAGAATACGTCACCAGGGTAAGCCTCACGTCCAGAAGGACGACGCAGAATCAGCGACACCTCACGATAGGCAACAGCCTGCTTCGACAGGTCGTCATAGACCACGAGGGCGGGCAGACCACGGTCACGGAAATACTCACCGATGGCAGCACCGGCAAACGGTGCGTAGTACTGCATAGCAGCAGGATCAGCAGCGGTAGCAGCCACCACAATGGTGTATGGCATCGCACCACGCTCCTTCAGCGTCTGCACGAGGTTAGCAACGGTAGAGGCCTTCTGACCGATGGCCACATAGATACAATAGACAGGCTTGCCTGCCTCATAGAAACTCTTCTGATTGATAATGGTATCCACAGCAATGGCGGTCTTACCCGTCTGGCGGTCACCGATGATGAGCTCACGCTGACCACGGCCAATGGGAATCATCGAGTCGATGGCCTTCAGACCAGTCTGCAGCGGCTCCTTCACGGGCTGACGATAGATAACGCCTGGGGCCTTGCGGTCCAGCGGCATCTCAAAGGAGTCGGTGAGGTCGATATCGCCCAAACCATCAACGGCCTGACCCAGCGGATTGACAATACGGCCGAGCATGTTGTCGTTGACGCGGATAGAGGCGATGCGCTTGGTGCGCTTCACAACCATACCTTCCTTAATATCCGACGTGATACCCAACAGCACACAACCGACGTTGTCCTCCTCGAGGTTCTCCACGATAGCCATTGTACCATTCTCGAACTCCAACAGTTCCTTGGACTCGGCATTGCGCAGACCATAGATGCGGGCAACACCATCGCTAACGGTGAGCACGGTTCCTACCTCGTCAAACTGTTCGGCATTCTGAATGCCTTTCAGCTGTTCGAGCAGCACCTGGGATACTTCGCTTGGTTTAATCTTATCTGACATTTGTTTTCTTTTTTTCGTTATTACGTTATAACGGGAATTACGTTATTACGACTATTTCTTTAACTGAGTGAGTATCGTGTTGAGTTTCGACTTGACACTGGCGTCCATACGGAACGTGTCGTATTCGAGGATGAAACCACCGATGATGTCGGGATCCACCTCAGTCTCAAACTCCACAGTACCATTAGTCTTGCTCTCCACCATCTGACGCATCTTTTGTTCTGTTTCCACAGAGACACGGGCTGCGGTAGTGAGTTTACCACGAATGACGTTCTTCTGCTTGCGGTAAAGCGTGATATACGAATTAGCCATGAATTGCATCACGTTCTCACGGTCTTCCTTCAAGACAAGGGCGATGAATGCCTTCGTCAACTCACACGGCTTTTCGCCAGCGGCAACGAGCAGCAACGCCTCCTTCTTGTCCTTCGAAAGCATGGGATTGTCTATCGTATGGCGTAATGCGGGTACGTCCAGATAGCTCTTGGCTACCGTCATCATCTCCTGATAGACGGCATCTTCCTGCTTCTGGTCGGTAGCACTCTTCAAGAGCGCCCTCGCATATCTCATCGATATTACTCCTATATCCATACGCTTAATCTAATTGACAATTGGAAATTGAAAATTAATTAGCAGAAACATCATTCAGCATACGGTCAATTAAATCCATCTGCGCCTTGTCGTCCTTCAGGTCCTGCTTCAGAACCTTCTCGGCAATCTGAACACTCAGCGTAGCCACCTGCTGACGGATGTCGGCAATGGCTGCCTTCTTCTCCTGTTCGATGGTGGCTTTCGCCTCGTCCAAGAGTCGGGCACCCTCACTACGGGCCTTCGTCTGAGCCTGTTCAACGATGGCGTCACGCGTCGCAGCAGCCTCCTTCAGCATCTGAGCCTGCTTTTCGCGTGCCTCCTGCAAGATGGATTCACCTTCCTTTTGAATGTTGGCCAATCGTTCGTTAGCCTCGTGAGCCTTCTTCAGTGACTCGTCGATGAAAGCCTGACGCTCCTTCACCATCCCAGTGATGACGGGGAAGCCAAACTTCCAAAGGAGGAAGAATACCACAAGGAACGTGATAGTCATCCAGAACAACAGACCAGTACTCGGAATCAATAAATCCATAAGCTGAATTATTTACCGTTTTACTTATTTACCTTTACCTATGCTTAGATGCAGAGGAATGCGATAACGGCAGCGAACAGAGCAACACCCTCAATCAGAGCGGCTGCAACGATCATGTTTGTGAACAGTTTGTTCATTACCTCCGGCTGACGAGCCATAGCGTCCATAGCCTGACCGCCAATCTTACCGATACCAATACCTGCGCCAATAGCTGCGAGACCTGCGCCTACTGCGGCACCTAACTTTGCAACACCTTCTGCTGCTAATAATGCTGTAATCATAATGTTTTAATTTTTTAAGTTATTAATTATTTAATTCTTTAATTTATTTATTTCTTACATCTGACATCATTCATGTGCCGGTTCCACACGTGCCAATCCGATAAACACAGCTGACAACATGGTGAATACCATAGCCTGGATGAAGCATACCAAGCACTCCAGACACATCATGAAGACACTCATGATGACCGATAGAGCTGACATAGACAACTGTACGGCTACGGCCTGACTGGCAACGAGGAAGATGATACACGTGATAGCCACCGCAATGGCGTGACCAGCCATCATGTTGGCAAAGAGACGGATCATCAGTGCGAAGGGCTTGGTGAAGATACCCACAAACTCAATCACGGGAATGATGGGAATGGGCGCTTTCAGCCATGTGGGCACCTCAGGCCAGAAAATATCCTTCCAATAGTGCTTGTTGCCCGAGAACTGCACGATAATGAACGTGCAGAGTGCCAGGAAGAACGTCACGGCGATGTTTCCCGTTACGTTACCTGAGCCTGGAGGGAACGGAATAAGACCCATCACATTGCAGGTGAAGATGAAGAAGAAGCACGTCAGCAGGTAAGGCACATACTTTTCGTAACCCTTACCCACACCCGGCTTGATAATATCATCAACCACATACATCACCAGCATCTCGACGAAGCCCACGAAGCCACCTGGAGCCGGGTCGGAAGCCTGACGCTTCTTATACCAGCGGGCACTGCCCAAGATGCAGCACAGCAGGATAGCGACGTTGATGAACATCACAGCTACCGTCTTCGTGATTGACAGGTCGAGAACAGGCTCACCATTCTCCACGATTTTGTCTGCATTCTCTCCCTCTGTAGCAATGGCCAGACCATAAGGTCCCTGACGCAGTCCGTTGGCATCAGCATGGTGTTCGAACTGTGAAGAGCTGAACACGTGCCAACCCGTAGAACTGTTGACGATGACAGGCAGTGGGATGACCAACGACTTCCCCTCACCCAGGTCAGTGACATGCCATTCGTGTGAGTCCTTGATATGCTCAAGCACCACCTCCTTGGCTGAGAAGTCTTCTGCCCTCATCGCAGGCGTCATTGCCAACAGCAAGAGTGCCATGCATAGCAGTCGTTTCATATAAATCATAATTCTTAATTCTTAACTCTTAATTCTTAACTCCCTTAGTGTCTCATTGAGAGTGTAACGACCATCATCGCTGCATACATCATCATATAGATGGCTACAAACCGGATGACGTCTTGCCTGTCCTCGGCAAGTAGTGCGTAGATGCCTGCCAGCGAGACCACCAGTATCATGCGAATCACCGTCATGATGAGGTAGAACCTTGGTAGTGCCTCGGGCTGGTGGGTTTTCACCACGTCGTATAGCTTGACGTAAACTACACCCAACAGCGTCAGCAGGCATACTGCAGCGACGTAGATCATTCTGCCTTTTCGACGCAGAGTGACACTTCGTTCTTCTGCACCTCAACGAATCCACCCTGTATGGGCAGCTCGTTGCCATCATACACCACCGTGCCTTTCTGCAGCGTCGAGATGATGGGCGCATGGTTGGTAAGTATCTCGAACTGGCCTTGCGTACCAGGAACTACCACCTGCTCCACCTCTCCGTCGTACTCGACTCTTTCTGGTGTTACTATCTTGAGTTTCAACATACCTATTATATATATAATAATGTATATGCTTTATCCGTTGGCAGCCTCCAGCAGCTTCTTGGCCTTCTCCTTGGCGTCCTCGATGGTACCCACGTTAAGGAAGGCCTGCTCGGGCAGGTCGTCAACCTCACCATCCAGAATGGCATTGAAGCCCTTGATGGTCTCTTCGATGGGAACCATCACACCAGGCAGACCGGTGAACTGTTCGGCCACAGAGAACGGCTGCGAGAGGAAGCGCTGTACACGACGGGCGCGGTTCACGGTAAGCTTGTCCTCATCAGAGAGCTCGTCCATACCGAGGATGGCGATGATGTCCTGCAACTCCTTGTAGCGCTGCAGAATCTCCTTTACGCGCTGGGCACAGTCGTAGTGAGCCTTGCCAACCACCAATGGGTCGAGAATACGAGAGGTACTGCCCAGCGGGTCAACGGCAGGATAGATACCGAGCTCGGCAATCTTACGATCCAACACCGTGGTAGCATCCAGGTGGGTGAACGTCGTTGCAGGTGCAGGGTCGGTCAAGTCGTCAGCAGGCACATAAACAGCCTGTACAGAAGTAATAGAACCTGACTTGGTTGATGTGATGCGCTCCTGCATGGTACCCATTTCTGAAGCCAGTGTAGGCTGATATCCCACAGCTGAAGGTACACGACCCAGCAGGGCAGACACCTCAGAACCAGCCTGGGTGAAACGGAAGATGTTGTCGATGAAGAACAGGATATCAGCTGAACCGCCATCCTTACCACCGCCATCACGGAAGCCTTCAGCAACTGTCAGACCTGACAGGGCAACAGAAGCACGTGCTCCAGGGGGCTCGTTCATCTGACCATAGACCAATGTGGCCTGCGACTTCTTCAACTCCTCAGGATCAACGAGACTCAGATCCCACTTACCCTCGGCCATTGCCTCCTTGAATTTCTCACCATAGCGGATAACACCTGACTCAATCATCTCACGAATCAGGTCATTACCCTCACGGGTACGCTCTCCTACTCCAGCGAATACGGAGAATCCGTCGTGACCCTTGGCAATATTGTTGATGAGCTCCATGATAAGCACCGTCTTACCCACACCTGCACCTCCGAAGAGTCCGATCTTACCACCCTTCAGATATGGCTCCAGCAGGTCGATGACCTTGATACCGGTTGCCAGCACCTCCTTGGTGGTAGAGAGTTCCTCAAACTTAGGAGCCTCACGGTGGATGGGATAAGCACCCTCCATGGCGAGTTGTTTCATACCGTCAATAGGCTGACCGATCACGTTCAGCATACGACCTTTAATCTGTTCACCAGAGGGCATCATGATAGGTGTACCCAGTGGTATTGCTTCCAATCCACGCTGCAGACCGTCGGTATTGTCCATAGCCACACAGCGAACGGTATCCTCACCGATATGCTGCTGCACCTCGACGACAACTTGTTCGCCATTAGGACGTTTAACCGACATAGCTTCGTGAATCTTAGGCAACACTTTTTCCGCATCCAGTCCCTTGGTATCGAAATACACGTCGATCACAGGACCGATAATCTGCGAAATGTGTCCATTAATTTGTGACATAAGCAGTTATTGTTTTAGAATTGTTGTTATTTTCGTATAGTGATTGCAAAGATAGCTATTTTTTTTCAAACACAAAAACTATTTGACCACTTTTTTCACAAATAGTACAAAAAAAAGGAAAAAAAGTTGTACCTTTGCAGCCGTAAATGAACAAGATGACCATAAAAGCAGCATTGTTCGACCTCGATGGAGTGGTTTTCGACACAGAACCTCAGTATTCAATATTCTGGGGAGCTCAGTGTCGTGAGTTCCATCCCGAGATACCCGGCTTGGAGCATAAAATCAAAGGACAGACGCTGGTTCAAATCTATGATGCATGGTTTTCCGGACCCCTTGCTGACAGCCAGTCCCTCCTTACCGAGCGCTTGAACGAGTATGAAAGTCAGATGAACTACGACTATATTCCCGGATTCGAGGAATACATTCGCAAGCTTCGCCAGCAAGGTATCAAGACGGCTGTCGTGACCAGTTCCAACCAACCGAAGATGAAGGCTGTCTATGCCAAGCATCCTGGGTTCAAAAGCCTCTTTGACGCCATATTGACTTCAGAGGATTTCGAACGTTCAAAGCCCGACCCTGACTGCTACTTAAAAGCGGCAGAGCGCTTTGGTGTCGAACCGAAGAACTGTGTGGTTTTCGAGGATTCGTTCAACGGACTGAAGTCGGGCCGTGCCGCCGGAATGTACGTCATAGGCCTGGCTACGACAAATGCTGCTGAGGACATCGCACCATTATGTGACAAAGTCATAAAAGATTTCAATCATCTATAACCAAGTAATCATCAATCAAAGAATATGGCAGGATATTTAGTTAACGACAACCGTAAGGTGACAACCCATCGGTTTATGGAAATGAAACAAAAGGGTGAGAAAATCTCCATGCTCACCTCATACGACTATACCATGGCTGGCATTGTCGACAAGGCTGGCATTGACGCCATCTTAGTAGGCGACTCTGCATCAAATGTGATGGCTGGCAATGCCACCACACTGCCCATGACCGTCGATTACATGATCTATCACGCACGTTCCGTAGTACGTGCCGTACAGCGTGCCTTGGTGGTCTGCGACATGCCTTTCGGTTCCTATCAGGTCAATGCTGCAGAGGGTGTGACCAACGCTATCCGCATCATGAAGGAGAGCGGTTGCGATGCACTGAAGATGGAAGGTGGTGTGGAGATTCTCGACACGGTAAAGCGCATCCTCGATGCTGGTATTCCCGTGATGGCTCATTTAGGCTTGACCCCGCAGTCTATCAACAAATTCGGTACCTATGCCGTACGCGCAAAGGAAAAGGCTGAAGCCGAGAAACTGATGAGTGACGCCATTGCCCTCAGCGACGCTGGCTGTTTTGGCATCACGCTCGAGAAAGTTCCTGCAGCACTTGCCACAGAGGTCACCAAAGCCGTGAAATGTCCGACGATAGGTATCGGAGCCGGAAACGGCACGGATGGTCAGGTGCTCGTCGTGGCAGATATGCTGGGAATGTCCGAGGGCTTTTCTCCTCGTTTCCTGCGTCGCTATGCTGACATCGGAAACATCATTACTGATGCTGTTGGTCATTATGTGTCCGACGTAAAGAGCGGTGATTTCCCCAACGAAAACGAATCGTATTAAGTTTTGAATACGCAGAACATACCCATACATATCAGGTTGTGGCACAAGGACTTTTGGCTATTGGTTGTAGCTGACCTTCTGCTGACAATGTCCGTCTATGTGCTCATTCCCATCATGCCGATTTGGCTGATGAGGACGGAGAATTTTACGTCACTTGAGACAGGACTCTCTATAGGAGCCTATGCCATAGGACTCTATCTGTTTGGGGCACAATGTTCATGGCTTGTACAGCGTTTCCGCAGGAATGTCGTATGCATGTGGGCCATCATACTCGTTGGACTGTCAGTAGCATTACTCTGGTACATCGACGGGTTACGCTCGGAATTCGTGGAGTTTTGGGTTATTTTACTGCAACGTCTGTTGTTAGGTGCAGCTTTCGGACTTGCACAGATGGTACTATCATCAACGCTCATCATCGACACCTGCGAATCTCACCAACGCACTGAGGCCAACCACAGTGCAGCGTGGTTTGCACGTTTTGCCCTTTCATTAGGGCCATTGGCAGGACTAATCGCCTACCACTATTTCGGATTCGATAAAGCCTTGTGGGGCTCCATCGGTTGCGCAGCACTGAGCCTACTCCTCATCCGTCAGGTAACATTCCCCTTCAGAGCCCCCGAAGAGGGTGTCCATGTCGCATCGCTTGACCGTTTCCTCCTGCCTCACGGCATTGTGCTGTTTTTCAATCTTTTGCTCATCATGACCGTCGTAGGATTAGTACTGTCACTGCCGTTGACAACTGATTTCTATGTGCTGCTGATGGGCGGTTTCCTGTTGGCACTACTGGCTCAGCGTTTCGTTTTCCGCAATGCAGAGTTGAAGAGCGAGGTGGTCAGCGGACTTTTCATCCTGCTGGCAGCACTGCTCATACTGCTGGCCTACCCAGCATCACCGGTATCTCCCTTGCTCATGGGACTGGCTGTGGGAATCATCGGTTCACGTTATCTGCTATTCTTCATCAAACTGAGCCGCCACTGTAAGCGCGGAACTTCACACAGCACATTCTTCCTCGCATGGGAGACTGGTATCACCCTTGGATTAGCTTTTGGTTACGCATTTCTCTCTGATCAGCGCGACCTGCTATTTTACGTGGCCTTTGCACTGACAATAGCAAGTCTGCTATTCTATCATTTCTATGCACATCAGTGGTTTATAAAACATAAAAACCGATGAAAAGGAACGTTTTTCTCCATTTGGGCGTGCTGCTCGTCACTTGTCTGCTGATACCGACAACAGTTCATGCTTTGGGCGATGCTGAACGTGTTTTCTACTCATACGATGCATCCGACGGTTTGGCTGACAACAGCGCACAGTCTATATTATGTACCAAGACAGGACGTATGCTTATCAGCACCATCGGACACATCAACTTCTACGATGGCGACACGTTTGTGCACATTGACCCCGAAGAGGAAAACGTCTTCCCCCTGCCCAAATACAAAGGGCACTACCACCTTTATTTCGACAAGCACCATCATCTGTGGGTGAAAGACCAGCATCAGGTTACCTGTGTGGATCTGATGATGGAACGTTTTGTGACCAACGTTGGCGACATCTTCAAGAAACAGGGAATGAAAGAACCTGTCGAAGACCTCTTTGCCGATATCAACAACCATCTCTGGCTGCTCTCAGGCAAGATACTGTACGGACTGGACGATAAGACGGAAATCAGTGTCCGTCACAACTCTGAACTGCAGGATGTCGATATATACAACAACCGCCTGCTATTGGAATTTTTCGCCAATGGCACGGTGTCGGCCTTGGATGTGAAAACGGGAAGCCACCTGTTCGATGTCAGTGCATTTAACAATAACGACACCCTACGCTTCAGCAATTCCTCTGTCATCCTGCCCGATAGCAACCTGTACTACCAAATACGCAATGGTGACCGCGAGTCCGTATTGCTGCGTCTGGATATCGAGAAACGCCAGTGGGTCCAGCTCATGGCCCTACCCTATCACCTGAACAACATGGTGCTGCGAAATGGTGTGCTGTATATCGCCTCGGAATACGGCTATTGGATGTACGATGTGACAACGGGCGAGAAACAGCATGTCGACGCTATCAAGATGTCGCGTTTCCGCTCATTGCAGACGGATATCAATACCATAGCCTTCGACCGCCAGGGAGGCATGTGGCTGGGCACTGAGCGACGCGGCATACTCTATTCGCGTCCCTTCCGTTCCGCATTTGTCAACTACAACTGGAGCCAACCCGAGGCGCTGGCCTACGAAGCATTGCTCACACGTACACTCACCGATTTGCCCACACTTCCCCGCCATGTCAACTGCCAGTATCGTGACAGCCGTGGATGGCTGTGGACTGGCCTCTATACGGGTCTGCAACTGGAGCGTCCGGATCGCAAGGACATACGTATATATACTGACGAAGATGGCCTGCGCAACGAGATGATCCACAGTGTCATTGAAGACGACAATCACGACATCTGGGTAGGCACGAGTTTTGGCATCTCACATCTCATGATAGCCGATGGTGAGGTCGTCAATATCGACACCTATACCCAAGGCGACAATGTTCCCAACGAGTCGTTTGTCAACGCACGGGCCATGAAGCAACCCGATGGCACCATCATCATGCAGTCACTGGACCATATCATCGTGTTCAACCCCAAAAACATCAATCGTGACAGCCTGGTGAATATGACGCTGGCACCTAAACTGGTCAGAATAATGGTCAACGGACACCATCTGGAAACTGGCAAGGAAATCGATGGCAAGATCATTCTCGACCGTGCCATATCGCGTATCAGGGAACTCAGTGTCGACTACAACCAAAACACACTGTCACTGACATTTTCCGGACTGAATTTCGCACGTCCTATACAGACCTGCTATCGCGTACGCGTACAAGGCTTGTATGACGATTGGAAGGTGTACACCTTCAACAACTCTCAAGGCCAGGTGGATCCCAAGGGACTCTTCCACCTGCAGCTGCCTGCACTGAAACCGGGTAAATATGTCGTCGAGATACAGGTATCCTCATCACCCGACCGTTTCGAATTGCGTCCCTACACGTGGGTTATCTATGTCAACGAACCCTGGTGGCGCTCTACGGGTATCTACCTGCTGCTTGGACTGTTTATCTGCCTGCTGGCTATTGCCAATGTCATATTCTACAACTACAATACGCGTCTTGACATGATGCGTAACAACAAGGAGGGCGACATCATGCGTCGCATCCGCAACTATGTCACCCGTTGTGACGAATTACACAACGAGCTGCTATTGCCTGGCATAGCCACTACGGAAGAAGAAAGTGCTGACGACCCGCAACAGAACAACAAACTGTTCATCAACACCATGCTGACCATTGTGCCGTTCATACACAGCCATGCCAACGAAAAGGTGACGATGACCATGCTCTCTGAACAGACGG
Organism: uncultured Prevotellaceae bacterium; assembly: GCA_902774925.1. Lineage (GTDB taxonomy): Bacteria > Bacteroidota > Bacteroidia > Bacteroidales > Bacteroidaceae > Prevotella. The sequence continues at coordinate 20,597 of CACYKE010000053.1, forward strand.
GTATGGAGGTGACGAAACTCTTCGAACTGCTGTCATCCAACTTCTATCTCAGTCCGCGCCAAATGGTTGGACGATTGCGCTTACAGGAAGCATCAGAACTATTGCTGACAACCGATAAGAGCGTAGAGGAGATTGCCAACGAACTGATGTTCGTCACACCAAATTATTTCATCTCCTGTTTCTACCATTATTTCCGTCAGACACCAAAGGACTATCGGAAATCCAAGGCCCTATAGCCTACCAAGCGCCATGTTCGCGCGCCCGTTCCTTTATAATATACGAATGCCTGATAGCGGTTTTGCGTCTGGAAGAAACTTCCTTCCGACGAGGGATTGCTGCCGTCTTCACTGACAAACTGATACGAATAATATCCCTGTTTCTGCATCAGTCGCGCTGTGTATTTCCCGGCCCCTGCATCATAGTCCATGCGGTAGTGGTCGCGCTGGCTGTCGGTAGTCCAGTGCCCGCTGATATAGATATCGCCTTGCCAGGGGATCACCAGCTCGTAGTTCACCCACACATAGTCACACGTATAGTCCACCTCCCGATTGTCACTGTTGCGGATAACGAAGGCTCCCTCAGCACTGACATCTGTCAGATAGTGTTTCCTGACAGTAGCGGCAAAGGGCCACGCCTCGTAATTCTGACCATTCCACGCGATGCGGTCCAGTCCCATCGTGGTATGGCTGACGTCTAATATCTCATACTTATGGAATTCGTTGCCGGCATCGAAAATCAAGGCCTTGTTATGTTCCCATGTCAGTCCCTGGCCAGAGATGAAATTAGGACGCACATCATGACGGGCCTGGTCCTCACGCCAGTTCTGCATCACGACAGTACGTATCTCCTCGTCCATATTGAGCACACGCACAGTGTTATAGTTCACTGTCATCGACAGCTGCTGGTGACAGTCATTATGGTCTACATCGGTATTGGACGTCACATTCAAACCTACGCTCATCAGTGGTTCCACCACATAGAACTCCACCTCCAGCACCTTTTCATTGTCCTGGTCTTCGTCAACGACGGTCAAACGATAGTTCCCACTCATCTTCAGCCTGCAACGGTCGTTAGGTATCGTCAGCCAGTAGTGCGTATACATCACGGTAGTATTGATGCTATTCTGGTAGTTCTCTATGGGGTTGTCGTTGAATCCCACCAGCCAGTCGCTCTCAAACAGTCCGTCGGACACGGTCCAGTCTGCCTCACAATGCTCCAAATGGTAAACGAAACGATGGTAGTCGTGTGACAGTTCGTCGAAACCGATCTTCAACCGGTCACCACTACCCAGCTCCATGACAGGACGGTTCATCCAGTCACCATTCACGATGCTGGTCAGCGACCGCACATTCTCCGTAAATATCCTGTTGCCGGCCCACCCTGTCAGGGTTACCAGCACCAGCGTTGTCATCATCAAGAGTCGTTTCATGTGGGCAAAAGTAAGAAATAAAAATGAGCTAGCCAAATAAAAGCAAAACAAAAGCAGAATTAAATGCAAATAAAAACTAATTTATTTTGTATTCTACATGATTTTTCGTACCTTTGAGGTGAACCTCGAAGGTACTTTCACTCGAAAATGCAAAATAAAACTAATTTATTTTGTATTTTGCTCGTTTATTCGTACCTTTGCATGGTTTTAGGAAATACAAAAAAACGCGTCAGCGGGCTTAAAAATGCCCTTAAACGCAAAATTATGAGAAAAAACAAGAATTAAATATTAAACATTAAATTTTAATGGATCAGACATTTGACAACGACAGAATTGTAAAAATCAACATTGAGGAAGAGATGAAGTCTTCGTACATCGACTATTCGATGTCGGTGATTGTGGCTCGTGCCCTTCCTGATGTGCGTGACGGTTTTAAACCCGTACACCGCCGCATCCTGTATGGTATGATGGGGATCAACAACGTTTCTACACAACCTTATAAAAAATGCGCCCGCGTCGTCGGTGAGGTACTTGGTAAGTACCATCCCCATGGTGATAGCTCTGTATATGGAGCACTGGTGCGTATGGCCCAGGAGTGGAACATGCGCTACACACTGGTTGACGGACAGGGAAACTTCGGTTCCGTCGATGGTGACTCGCCTGCAGCTATGCGTTACACCGAGTGCCGACTCTCGAAGATGGGTGAGCACATCATGGACGACCTGGAGAAGGACACCGTCGATATGGTCAACAACTTCGACGACTCTTTGGTAGAGCCCTCTGTAATGCCTACCAAGATTCCTAACCTCTTGGTCAACGGTGGTAACGGTATTGCCGTAGGTATGGCTACCAATATGCCTACCCACAACCTGGGTGAGGTCATCGATGGCTGCTGTGCCTATATCGACAACCCCGATATCGATACCGA
>CACYKE010000054.1 GCA_902774925.1 uncultured Prevotellaceae bacterium
TGACCTGGGCGATGCCATCGAGAACTACAAGCAGATTCTCGACATCACTGGCGACGTGGCTGCCAATATCATCGAGCCAAACTCTGAGAGCGTCGACCTGGAAGGTCCACACCTCGAGAACGGTCGTATGATCTACGCCTCTAAGACTTACGAGAACCTCGACGCCACCCGCAAGGCTGGTCTGTGGGGGGTATCAATGCCTCGCCGTTACGGCGGTCTGAACCTGCCTAACGCAGTGTTCTCAATGCTCTCTGAGATGATTTCGGCTGCTGATGCCGGTTTCCAGAACATCTGGAGCCTGCAGAGCTGTATCGACACTCTGTATGAGTTCGGTTCAGAGGAGCAGCGCCAGAAGTACATCCCACGCGTTTGCGCTGGTGAGGGTATGAGTATGGACCTGACTGAGCCAGATGCCGGTTCTGACCTGCAGCGCGTCATGCTGAAGGCTACCTTCGACGAGAAGGAGAACTGCTGGCGCCTGAATGGTGTGAAGCGCTTCATCACCAACGGTGATAGCGACATCCACCTGGTACTGGCTCGTTCTGAGGAGGGCACCAAGGACGGACGTGGCCTGTCCATGTTCATCTACGACAAGCGCCAGGGCGGTGTTGACGTTCGTCACATCGAGCACAAGTTGGGTATCCACGGCTCACCTACCTGTGAGCTCACCTATAAGAACGCTAAGGCCGAGCTCTGCGGTAGCACACGTCTGGGCCTGATCAAGTACGTGATGGCCCTGATGAACGGTGCCCGTCTGGGTATCGCAGCACAGAGTGTAGGTGTAGAGCAGGAGGCATACAACGAGGGTCTAGCTTACGCTAAGGAGCGTCAGCAGTTCGGTGATAAGATCATCAACTTCCCCGCTGTTTACGATATGCTCTCTCGCATGAAGGCCAAGCTCGATGCTGGTCGTTCACTGCTGTATGAAACAGCATGCTATGTAGACGTTTATAAGTGCCTCGAGGATATCGAGCGCGACCGCAAGCTTACATCCGAGGAGAAGCAGGAACTGAAGAAATATCAGCGTTTGGCCGATGCCTTCACACCACTGGCCAAGGGTATGAACTCAGAGTACGCTAACCAGAACGCTTACGATGCCATCAGCATCCACGGTGGTTCAGGTTTCATCATGGAATACAAGAGCCAGCGCCTGTTCCGCGACGCACGTATCTTCTCTATCTACGAGGGTACTACTCAGCTGCAGGTTGTAGCTGCTATCCGCTACATCACCAACGGCACTATGCTGGCTAACATCAAGGACATGCTGGCAGGTCTCGAGGTGAGCGACAGCCTGAAGAACCTGAAGGCCCGTGTTGAGAAGCTCGTTCCCGTTTACGAGGAGGCTCTCGCCAACGTGAAGGCTCTGGAGAATCAGGACGCTCAGGACTTCCTGGCTCGTCGTCTCTACGATATGACTGCCGAGCTGGTAATGAGTCTGCTCATCCTGCGCGACGCCACCAAGGCTCCTGAGCTCTTCGAGAAGAGTGCCAACGTATACGTTCGCATGACTGAGGAAGATGTACTCGGTAAGAGCGCATACATCAAGGCCTTCCAGGTAGAGGACCTCGACAGTTTCCGTGCTGCAGAGCCCGAGGCCGAAGCCGAGTAACGACCACGATTGCAACGCCACACTCTGCTTGCAGAGAATTTCACGAATTATACGAATTGGAGCACCCCGCTTGGGATGCTCCTTTTTTTGTTTCCGTAAATCCAGAAATCCTTAGCCCCGAATCACTCAATGCAATGCATCAGGAAGTCCACAGCACCATTCACGCCGAACTTTCTCACGTCCAGCGAGATGTCGTAGTTCGTGGCGTCCTTCCAGTCGCGTCCCGTAAACGTCTTCGTGTATAGTTCGCGGCTGTAGTCGTTGTCCACAATCATTGCTGCAGCGTCCGATTCGCTGATGTCGTACTTCTCGGCAATGCGGCGCTTCCTCACGTCCATCGTCGAGTGGATAAAGATTTTCAGCGCATTTGGATGATCCGCAAAGATGTCGAAACCGCAACGGCCAATAATGATGCACGACTCCTCGTCGGCAATCTTGCGGATAGCGTCAGCCTGCGCCCGGAACAACTTACGGCTCGTCTGTTCCTGCTCCATTCCGTTATACTCCGCATTGGCCATATACGTCCGGTAGAAGTTGGTGAAGTCGTCGCGCCATAGTGGGTTGCGCGCTTCAATCTTCTCCACAGCGTCCTCAACGGCTTCCATCCGCGAGGCCACCTCGTTCAGTATCTGCTTGTCCAGCAGCTTCACTCCGAGCCGGCGAGCCAGCTCCGCACCAATCTCATGACCGCCCGTTCCAAACTGGCGGCTGATGGTAATGACGAATTTGTCCTCCTTGTTCATAGCTTCAGGGTTTTTATTAAACAATCTGTTATTTCTCACATTGGGCGACCGTCAGCGTTCTTGGTCTTCTTACATGCAAAAGTACGAAAAAAAAGTGACATTACCAAATATTTCCGGAGTTTTTTCGGCTTTTTCGCATCAAAATTAGGCCGATAATGAGTGGAATGAGGGCTACAAGCGTGATGGCGAAGGCGATAACAGCACCGAAAAGTGTGGCAAAACCACCCTGTCGGATGTAGGGTCTGGGGTATTTTTCGGCGATAATCGAGTCAGGAACACCGGCTTTTTCTAGCGAATCAATGGTCGGAATGTTGGCATTATACTTCTCCCAAGCCTGTTTGTTCTTCATGCCGGCATCCTCGTCGGCCACGTAGCTGGCCACCAAAAACACGACAGCCGCAGCCACCATCGCTGCCGCTATCACCACCAGCAGACACCCACAACCTCTTTTGTTAAATATCATACCATAAAAGTACGAACTATAGTTTGGGTTCTGGGATCTCCTGACCGCGACAGAAGCGATGTGCAATCTGACGGTCGTCGCCCACATAGATGAAGCGCTCCAGGCGGTGCTGCAGCGAGTATTCCGACGGGTAGAGCACTGCGTCGTCGATGACCAGCGCATCGAACTCGTAGCCCGGTTCGAAGCTGCCCACACGGCCGAAGAAGCTGCCTGCCGACTTGGTGGCAATCCAGAAGACTTCGGAGAGGGTGAGGAAAGCCTTGCTCTTATCCTGCTGGTAGTGCATCTTGCTGACCTGAATGGCGTAAACCAACATGCGGAGCATATTGAGGTCGTGACCGCCGCTGATGTCGCTGCCAAGCCCGATGGGCAGGCCCTCGTCGAGGAACGTGCGGACGGGAGCCAGGCCTGACGACAGGTTGAAATTTGACGTCGGACAGTGGGCCACCATCACGCGGTTGTGCTTCATCAGTTCCAGCTCGCTGCCGTTGGTCCACACGCAGTGGGCCATGATGGTCGGCGTCTGGCCGAAGAGACCGTAGCGGTTGTAGGCGTCGCCATAGCTGGTGCTCTCCTTCTCCAGTTCGGCCACCCAGGCAATCTCGGAGGTGTTCTCCGACAGGTGCGACTGAACGGGCAGCTGGTATTTGTTGGCCAGTTCACCGCAGGCCTTGAGCAGTTCCGGCGTACACGAAGGCACAAAGCGCGGGGTGATAATGGGCCTTACCAGAGGTGAGAGGTGAGAGGTGAGAGGTGAGAGATTGGAGAAATCCTTAATCAGGCGTTCTTGGCCTTCAACGTAGGCGTCGACGTCCTCGCAGAGGGCTTCGGGGCAGTTACGGTTCATAGCCACCTTGCCCACCATGGCGCCCATGCCGGCTTCCTGATACAGCTTCATGAGGATACGCGTGCTCTCGGTATGTACGGTGCCGAAGACGACGCTGCGCATAGTGCCGAAGAGCCACTGGGTATGCAGGAAGCGGCGATACATTCGCTCGGCATACTGCGTGTCGGCATATTTCGACTCCTCGGGGAAGGTGTAGTTCTGCAGCCAGGGGAGCAGTTCGAGGTCCATTGCGACGCCTTGATTGTGTACCTGCGGGGCGTGAACGTGCATATCGTTCATAGCCGGAATGAGCAGTTTGTCGCCGAAATCGACCACGTCATTGACGTTGAACGTTGAACATTGAACGTTGAACTTTGAACATTGGGCGTTGAGTTCGTCCAAACTGCTTGCGACGCCCAGGACAATGCCGCCTTCAACGGCGATATAGCCATTCTCAAACACCTCGAAATGGTCCTTTTCTTTCGTGAAGAGGATATGTGCCTTATATACTTTTTTCATCGCTTATTGTCTTAAAATTAATAGTTATTTGGTGCAAATGTACGAAAAAAAATAGAAAATCGCTACATTTATCAGTTTTTTTTCGTAATTTTGCCGCAATAATGCATTAGAAACTAAAAACTTTTTACTATGGAGCATCAACTTTTATTCGACATTTTCGGTATTGTTGCCAGTTTAGGCCTTATTTTCGGCTATCTGCCTCAGGCCATTCAGACCATTCGTACACGCAATACTGACGGCATCTCGCTGCCCGGCTTCATCATGATGGCCGTCGGTAGCTTCTGTTTCATGTGTCAGGGTATCATGCTTGGCCGTGAGGGTATCTTTATGCTCATCACCAACGCCATTACGTGCCTCTGCTCGGTGATTATCTTCTTTATTAAGATTGAGAACGACAAGGCAAAGAAGTGATATGGAGAATGTAAAAGGACATATAGTTGACGTGGTGCGCCGCGAGATATTCGACGGCGAACTGGTCATCAAGGATGGGAAGATAGCGGAAGTAAAACGCTGTGCGTTGCCCGAGAGTGAGAAGCCTTGGCCGTATGTGATGCCTGGTTTTGTTGACGCTCACGTACACATCGAGAGCAGTATGATGGTGCCGCATAAGTTTGCGCGCATTGCCGTCAGTCACGGTACGATAGGTGTTATTGCCGATCCTCACGAGATTGGCAACGTGCTGGGTATTAATGGTATAGACTACATGATACGTTCGGGCAAGGAGGCACGCTTCAACTTCCTGTTCGGTGCACCCAGCTGTGTGCCGGCAGTAGGTGGCGACATAGAGACCAGCGGGGCGGTGATTGACGCCAAGGATACGGAGGCGCTGATGGCCCGCGAGGATATCGGTTTCCTGGGCGAAATGATGAACTATCCCGGTGTGCTGAATGGCGACAAAGAAGTGATGGCAAAGATTGACGCTGCCTTGCGTCACGGCAAGCCTGTGGACGGTCACGCCCCAGGGCTGACCGGTCGGCAGCGCGACAAGTATGCCGGAGCGGGCATTACCACCGACCACGAGTGTTCGACGCTGGACGAAGGCCGTTCGTGTATCAATGCCGGTATGAAGGTCATCATCCGCGAGGGCAGTGCCGCAAAGGACTATCAGTTGCTGAGTCCGTTGATCAAGGAGAGTCCCAATATGGTGATGTTCTGTACGGACGACTGCCATCCCGACGACTTCGTGCGCGGACATATCAACCTTATTGTAAGGCGTGCGCTGGCCGACGGCTACGACCTGTGGGACGTGCTGCAGGCAGCCAGCGTCAATGCGCAGAAACATTATAACCAGAACTGGGGACTGTTGCAGGTGGGCGACCCGGCGACGTTTATCACTGTTGATCGTATCACGCCGCATTTCCGTGTGGAGATGACGGTGATTCGCGCTGAAGAGGCGTTCAACTACAATTCCAGTCTGCTCTCGCGTCACGACAGTGATGAACATATTCTGGACTTCGACTTTCCCAATAATTTCGTGGCTGTTCCCATCACCGAAAAGGATATTGACATTGACCTCAAACCCGGCGATACGGTACACGTCATTCACGCCTCAGACGGCAGCCTGCTGACCGATCACGACGAGGTGGAGCTGACCGGTAACCCGCTGTTCGACTCGCGCTATCCCTGGACGGAGGTGCAGAAGATCGTGGTTTACAACCGCTATGTGCCCGGTGCCAAACCCGTTGTGGGACTGGTACGTGGATTTGACATCAAGGAAGGTGCCATTGCCGGGTCGGTAGCTCACGACTGTCATAATATCGTGGCTGTCGGTTCCAGCGACGAGTTTATCGTCAAGGCCATCAACCGTATTGTCGAGATGCATGGCGGACAGGTGGTCGTCAGTCCTGAGGAGATGCTCGATATCCCGTTGCCCATAGCCGGTTTGATGGCGCCTATGGGCGGTTACGAGATTGCCTTCCGCACGTTGTGCATACAGGAAAAAGTGAGGGATATCGGCTGCAAGATGAAGTCGCCGTTTATCACGATGGCGTTTATGTGTCTGCCGGTCATTCCAGACATCAAGATTACCGACCGGCATCTGCTAAATACGAAGACGTTCAACGTCGTGTATTAAACAATTAAAGGTGTCAAAACGACTCCTTTAATACTTTCTCTACCACTTGCGGGAAATACTGCATTTCCAACTGGTGTTCCTTTTCGGCTATGTCGTCGACGGTGTCGTCGGGCGACAATGCGCAACGGTATTGAGCAATAATCTCACCGCTGTCGCAGACGGGTGTGACGTAATGGACGGTCATTCCCGTTTCCGTTTCTCCGGCAGCCTTTACGGCCTCATGGACATGGTGACCCCACATGCCCTTGCCGCCAAATTTGGGCAACAGGGCCGGGTGGATGTTGATGATGCGACGGGGGAAGGCGTCGATGAGGAACGTGGGTACCAATGGCAGGAATCCCGCCAGTACGATGAAGTCGATGTGGTGTTCGTTGAGCAACGGCATCATGAATTCGGCGTCGTTGAGTTGTGGCTTGGGTGCTACGGCTGTCGCTACGCCCAGACGTTCGGCGCGCACCAGTGCGTAGGCGTCGGGCTTGTTGCTGACGACGAGTGCGCAGTTGACGCTGTCAGAGCCTCTGAAATACTTGATGAGGTTTTCGCAGTTTGTACCACTGCCTGAAACGAAAATAGTTAAATTGATCATATATCTTATCTTTTTATCTTCTTCAAACTTCTTCGAACATCTTCTCTATCAGACGCGGGACGGCGTAACGGTCGCGGTCGGACTCAGGAAGCCAGAAGTAGCCTTCTGGGAGTTGCGGGCGCTCGGCAGGTTGCCAGAGCCAGAAGTCGGCATAGAGCACGCGGTGGGTGAGGACGTGCTTTACCCCTTGGCGCAACAAAATTGCGCCACACCCGACCGGTGTGCCAGTAGCGGTGTCAGACGGCAGGGCGTCCGTCAGCAGGGGTTCGTAGAGCCCTTGCCAGATGTCGCCGGCAGGACGTCGACGGAGGGCCGTCTCGCCGTTATACCTTATATATATATAAATAAGGTGTCGCTCTTTGATTTTCAGTGTCTTTTGCTTGACGGGCAGCTCGGCCGTGCGACCCTCGCGGAAGGCAACGCAGGAGTCCTGCAATGGACATTGCAGGCATAGTGGCTTTGCGGGGGTGCATTGAATGGCGCCGAAATCCATCAGGGCTTGGTTGAAAAGACCCGCCCCCGTCCCCTCCCTGTTTAGGGCGGGGAGTAATAACTCTTGGGCTAGTGCCTGAAATTCCTTCTTGCCCTCGGTGGTATTGATTGGCGTCGAGATGCCGTAATGGCGAGCGAGGACACGATAGACGTTGCCGTCGACAACGGCAGCGGGCAGTCCGAAGGCAAAGCTGCCGATAGCGGCTGCGGTGTAGTTGCCAATGCCTTTGAGGGAGAGGAGACCTTTGATGGTGGTGGGGAAGCCGCCGAGTGCGGACACTTGCTTGGCAGCTGCGTGGAGGTTGCGGGCGCGACTGTAGTAGCCTAAGCCCTGCCATTCGCGCAGCACCTCGTCCTCAGAGGCGGCAGCGAGTGCGTCGACTGTCGGCCAGCGTCGCATAAAGCGCTCCCAATAGGGCAACCCTTGATCGATACGCGTCTGTTGGAGGATGATTTCCGACAACCAGATGGCGTAGGGGTCACGAGTCTCGCGCCAAGGCAAGGCTCGTCCGTTTTCCCGGAACCACTCCAGTAAGGTTGTCGCAAACGTCATTATCTCTTTTTCTTTTTGGATTTTTTTGCGGGCTTGGCTTTTTGGGGCTTCTTCGCCGAATTGGCCTTCTTCGCCGAATTGGCCTTCTTTGATACCTTAGCAACTCTGACTTCTTTAGCCCCTACAACTTCCGTATCTCCGCAGAGCACCTTGCAGACGCGGTCTTGGAAGGCGCGGCCAGGGCCATTGCTCAAGATGCCTTGATTGATGATTGCGAAACAAAGCTGATGGCCGTTGGGAGCCGTGCAGTAGCCTGCTAGCGACGTGATACCCGTCACGGTGCCTGTCTTGGCGCGCACATTACCTTCGGCAGCTGTATTGATCATTCGTTTCTTCAGGGTTCCGTCAATGCCCGCAATGGGCAGCGCCTCGCTCAGTGCCTTGTAAACTGACGGTGTATTCCAAGCGTGACGCAACAGCTTGGTCAGCAGTTCGGCACTGACATAGTCGTAAAGCGACAGTCCTGAACCGTCGGCAATACGGTAGTTGTCGGCGTTGAGACCCAGTCGGCTGATGAGTTTCTTTGTTACTGTGCGGGCGTCAATGGCTCTGGCTGGACGGCGTCCCGTAGAAGCAGCCGTCTGGTAGAACATCGACTCTGCGTAAAAGTTGTCGCTATCCTTCATCATACGCTGCAGCACCTGCGTGATGCTGTGACAGCAGACGTCAATCATCTTTGCCTGAGCGGGTTTGCGACCCTGCATCAGTTCGACATTTTCGAGGTTGATACCCAGACGGGCTATCTCTTCAGCCAGTGTGGAGGTGAAGTTGTCCTTACGACCTATCGTCAGTGGTATGAGCATCGGGTTTTCGTCATCCCAGCACCAACCTTCGCCATAGTCCAGCGACTCTTTCATCGAACGGTCGGCAACGATAAGGCCGCGAATGCTGTCAACACCCAGTTGGCGGATGCTGGAAGCTAGCGTGATGACATCTGCCTGGGTAATCATTGGATCGAAACCACCCACGCAGTAGATGTTTCCCACGAGTGTGCGGCCCTGAATCTCGCCCGTATAGTAAAGCGACGTCTGGTATTGGTAGTTAGGTCCCAGAGCGTCGAGCGCGGTAATGCTGGTGACGAGTTTCATACATGATGCCGGACGTAGCATTTGTCGGTGGTTGTACGTATAGAGGGTAGAGTCGGCCGTAAGGTCGTAAACCATCAAACCTACCTGCGAGGTTTCAAACAAAGGGTCTTCGAGCAGTGAATCAAGTCGAAAACGAAGGCTGTCCTGTGCCATTGCGACAGCAGAAAGCCCAAATATCACGAGTGAAAACAAATATTTTTTCATAATTGCGTGCAAAGGTACGATTTTTTTCGTATCTTTGCAACGTTAATTCGTAAAAATATGGTTTACAAGTACGATTTCCTCGTTATCGGTGCCGGTGTAGCAGGTATGAGTTACGCCCTGAAGGTAGCCCGTGAGAAGAAGGGCACGGTGTGTATCATCTGTAAGGCAGGATTGGACGAAGCCAACACGTCGTTTGCCCAAGGCGGTGTGGCCAGTGTGACTAATCTTGAGTTGGACAATTTCGACAAACACATCGAAGACACGATGATAGCCGGTGACTATATCAGCGACCGTGCTGCCGTCGAACAAGTGGTACGCAATGCCCCCGCGCAGATTCAGGAAATGGTGGAGTGGGGCGTCAATTTCGACCGTAAGGACGACGGTAAGTTCGACCTTCACCGTGAGGGCGGCCATTCGGAGTTCCGCATTCTGCACCACGCCGACGATACTGGTGCTGAGATTCAGCGCGGGCTGATGGAGGCCATTCGCAACAATCCCGATATCGAGGTGAAAGAGAACCATTTTGCCGTAGAGATTATCACGCAGCATCATCTGGGTGTCCGTGTGACGCGCCGTTCGCCGAATATCCAGTGTTATGGAGCCTACGTGCTCAATCCGATTACCGAGAAAGTCGATACTTACCTGTCGAAAGTCACCGTCATGTGTACGGGCGGTTGCGGTGCCGTCTATATGACGACGTCGAATCCCGTCATTGCTACGGGCGACGGTATCGCTATGGTCTATCGCGCCAAAGGCACGGTGGCTGATATGGAGTTTGTACAGTTCCATCCGACGGTGCTGCATAATCCCAAGGAGACGCATCCCGCCTACCTCATCACTGAGGCTATGCGCGGCTACGGCGGTATCCTGAAGTTGCCTAACGGCGAGACCTTTATGGAGAAATACGACGAGCGTCTGTCGCTGGCTCCGCGTGATATTGTGGCCCGTGCGATAGATAAGGAGATGAAGATTCACGGTTTGGACCATGTCTGTTTGGATGTCACCCATAAGGATCCTGCCGAAACGAAGCACCACTTCCCCAATATCTATCAGAAGTGTCTCAGCATTGGTATCGACATTACCACCGACTATATCCCCGTGCGCCCTGCTGCTCACTATATGTGTGGCGGTATCAAGGTCGACCTCAACGGACAGACGTCCATAGAACGCCTGTATGCGTTGGGTGAGTGCTCGTGCACTGGATTGCACGGTGGTAACCGTCTGGCGTCGAATTCGCTTATCGAGGCTGTCGTCTATGCCGACGCTGCCGCTAAGGATTCGCTGCAGCATGTGGATTTGTATGACTGGAATGACAAGGTGCCTGAATGGAACGACGAAGGCACGATGACCAACGAGGAGAAAGTGCTCATCACGCAGAGTGTCCGCGAGGTGAACCAGATTATGTCCAACTACGTGGGTATCGTGCGCAGTGACCTGCGTCTGCACCGTGCGTGGGACCGTTTGGATATGCTCTACGAAGAGACCGAACGACTCTTCAAACGTGTAAAGGCCTCTCGCGATATCTGCGAATTGCGTAATATGATTAACGTCGGTTACCTCATCACCCGTTGGGCATTAGAGCGTAAAGAGTGCCGAGGGTTGCACTTCACCACCGATTATCCGTTGCACGCGTACGACAAATAGGAGTTCAACTCTCTAAGCCTTGTAAATAGGAGTTCAACTCTTGTGAGCCGTGTTTTTGCCTGTCGGCGAAGCATGAGCAGTCAATATTTTTCAATATTATCGTGTGAGTGAGAACTTCATAGAAAGACCGAAGTCGCGCGTCGTCGTAGGATACGAGCTGCTGGAGAGCAACGGAGTGTTCGTCTGACGCTCGTAGTAGAACGACATTGTGAGCAGACGAGACAATGTGTAGTCGGCCATGAAGGAAATCTTCAGTGCGGAGTTACCGCTAGAGGCTGACGAGGTGCGCGAGGCAATGTCGCGAGTGATGGCCGCCTGATCGCGGAAGGTAACGTCGAGACGCATGTTGAGGTCCTGATTGACGCCAGACTTCTTGCCAGTAGTCGAACTGCTGGATGCATTATTGTTTTTCTTCTTGTTGCCGCTTTGTGCCTTCTTAATTTTACGCGAGGTGCCACTGCCGAAGAGCTTGAAATCGCTGATCTTATAACCCAAACCGATAACCCAGTCGTTCGAGCGGCCTTCGTTGATCTGGACGCTGGTCGTCGAGAGCGACAGCGTGCGCGTTTTGCGGTATTCGGCCTTCAGCGTCAGTCCCGAGTTCAGCGTAGCGTCGAAGCCGAAGAGCGGTGCGAACGACTCGTTGATGCTCACCGTCGGCACGCTCCATCCGAGTAGCGAAGGAGTCTTTGTGTCGCTGGTGTAGGAACCGACGGAATAAACCGACTTGTAAGAGTGGTTGAGATTGAACGACTTGAAGTGTTCGCTGAACCAATGGAGCTTGGCGAGACCGGCATAGCGGAACGTCCAGTTTGGCAACAGGCGGGTGAGGGCAGGGAAGAAGTCGAGGTTGCCGCCTCCGCTCCACGTGTAACTGTCGAGGAAGGCCGGAATCATCACTGCCGCACTATATTGGCTGACCTCCTGACCATATTGGGCAGCAGCACGTGCCTGGAATTCGGGCAGTGCGTCGCAGAAGCGTTCGAAGACCTTTGACGGATAGCCGTTGTTGGCGTCGCCCATACTTTCGAATGCTGACGACAGCGAGACGGTCGTCATCGTGAACGTGCCGCTCTGGGTCGTCGGGTGGTTCTGATACTGATACTGGATGCTGCGGGCACGAGACTCGGTGCGCGAGGCGTTGAGGTCAATCTTCAGGTCGCGCACAGGTTCCAGGGTGGCGCGCAGTTGCAGGTCGGTCGTCAGGTTGGTGGCGGCAGGCGACGAGATGCTGTCGTTGAGCCATCCGTTTTCGTGTGCCTTATCGATGAACGAATCGTCAACCATACCGAATGCAAAGCCCAAACCGGGAGCCAGGACTCCGCCTACGCGGTTTTGTCCGAAGGCGTCGCCCACCTTGGGCATATAGCCTGACATGGACATTGAGTACTGGTTGCGATAGGAGATGCCGATGCTGCGAACCATCATCAGGAAGCGTGCTATCGACTGTGTGGGCTTATACCACCATTGATTCTCCGTAGGCGGTTTGGGGGTCACAGAGACGCTGATGGTGACAGAGTCGAGGTTCTTGACAAGAATCTTGTTCTGGTCGACAACCTTGTATTTTATCGGATACGAACGGCCTTCCTTTGTCTTAGCCGTCACGATGAGGCGCTTCGACTTCTTGTTGTGGGCAATGGTGAACGTCGTGTCAGTACGCAGCGTCAACTCTTTCTGGAAGGTGTTCTTGTTTTTGGGAAGAGCCTTTTCTTCCTTGGTAGGTCCGTCTGGCTTGTTGGGATCGTTAGGCTTGTTGGGCTCGTTAGACTTCTTGGAGTCGGCGGCCTTTTTGTCCTTAGTAGTCTTTTTATCCTTTTTGGTATCCTTGGGTATTGCCTTCTTGAAACGATCGTTGGTTTTCTTCAGGAAGGGGAAGTGGTTGTAGAGTGTCTCAAGATTCAGGGTACCGTTGATGTTCAGCTGACGGTTGTTGGCAATGGTGTTACCCAAATCAACGCCCTTCTCTGTAACGGTACCGCGCTGCCAGTTGTAAGTGGCATTATAGCTGGCGTCGGCATTGATCCAGTCGAAGATGGGCAGTTTGTTCAGCGGCACTTGATAGGAGGCCGTAAACGTCTGTCGGTAGTTCAGCGGTGAACCGAAATGCTTGATGCTGTGCCATACGGAATCCTTCCACGCGGAGTAGCGGTCGGGATAGAGGTCCTTGTTGATAGGCAGGTCGCTGTCGGGTTCCTCGATTTCGGCCTGTGTGCCCGACTGGAAGTTCATGTGCAGGTTCTTCGTCAGGTCCCAACGCAGCGTGAAGTCGCGGTTCCAGAGGAACGACGAGGCCCACGTCACAGGCAGCTGCGACCCTGAGAGATTGTCCATGTCGCGCTCCTGCATTTCATAATAGGTGCGCCGTATCTCGGTGTTGAATCCGATGTTCTGTGGCAGGTAGTTCAGGCCAAAAGCCTTGGGGAATGCCATCCATTTCGACTTCGACTTGGAATTCTTGAACGGTTCCCACGTTTTATAAACAGGCGTGTAGGTGTAACTGAACGAGCCGTGCCATTCGTCGTCGCGTTCGTAGACTGTCGTCTCACCAGAGTTCTGCGTGTGGCGGTGACTGTAGGAGAACGAGAAGTTTGCTGGGTCGTAGGGCATCGGGTGACGTTTGGTCTTGACGCCAACACGTACGTTCGACAGCGAAAAGTTGGTGGTCTTCGACTTCCTGACGGCTATCGACTCAATGCTGTCACGCTCCTGATTATCCATTGCATCCAGTGCTTCGTCCAATTCCAGGTCGGTGTCCAGCGGGTTGTATTTCGGACGGCTCTCCTCTTGGGTAATGCTATAGTAGATGGGTGCCGTGACGTTCATCTTGTCTGGGAAGAATTTTCCCAGTTCGAAGTTAGTGGTCAGCGAGTAGGTCTTGTAGTCGTCCGTACGGCGCTGGGAGATACCTTCCTCGAGACCGCCGAAGCCTTCGGTGATGATTTTACCTGTCAGATTGACGTTGCCGACGTCCGACAGTTGGACATTCAGGTTACCCGATGCGGCCCAACCGCCATTGTTGTTGACTTCCTGCAGGCGCAGTTCGTTGACCCAAACCTCGCCCGACTTGAGATTTCCGGCAATATTGCGTACACCAATCATCATCGTCTTCACTTCGCCCAGTGACGGGTTACCGAGAATGGTGATGCGGTTGTTGGCATTGTCGGGGTCGTAGTCGCTGAACTCGGTCGTGTAGCTGGCAGTACCATGCGCACGAGCCCTGTTACGGGCCTTCTTCAGATTGGTCAGTTTCGAGAGGTCGATATCGAGCATATTCTCCTTCGGCCATACGGTACGACAGTCGTCGAGGTTGTATTTGTTATAGTCGTTGCGGTCGGGCGTCAATTTCAGCGGGATGAGATATTCGTAGTAGTTGTTGCGGTAGTCACTGCCGAAACGGACGAATACTGCCAGCTGGTCATCTTGCAACGAGGTGTCGTCGTTGATGAGGTGGTTGGCGTGAACGAACATCTGGATATGCTTATAGCGGCGCAGGTCGAGCGTCGTGTTACGGTAGATGGCTTTCGACTCGTCCTTCGACAGGTTCTTGACCATCAGACACAGTGCCTGCTCGTTGGCTTCGGTCAACTGGGGCTGCGAGGGGTCGGTGACACGCGAGATGCCCGGAGGCAATACGTAGTTGACGGGTTCTCGGTCGTTGTTCTCCTCGATATTGACAGGGCTGACCTCCAATTGACCGCTGTTGCTGGTACCTGTCAGTTGCTGGTTGTAGAGACGCCACTCGCCACGCACGAGGTCAAGTGAACCGAAGCGCAGTACGATGGGTTTCTGGAACTGTGTGAGGAACATACGCATGAAGCGGATGCTGGTGAAGTCGCTGATGCCTCCCACGCGGTCGTCGTAGCGGTTCAGTGGAATGCGGAATTTATACCACCTGACCTGCTCTTTCTTGCCATTACGCAAGGATGCCGTATAGTCGTGGGTTTCGGTAATGTAGTTTCGGCCTACCTGCATGTCTTCAGGACGGATGCTGACCTTATACTGATAGTAGCGCTCGTACTCGTTCAACGTATAGTCCTGGTTGATGTCCTCTACGTCGGGGTATGTCTTGTACGACGTGTCGTAGCTCTCTGTCCGCTGATCGCTGTCAGGCGAGTTGCCCTGTGGCATATTGATGCGCTTGTAGCGGTCGAGGATGCTGGTCTGCTGCTGGTCATAGTCAGAGCCTCGGAAGTAGTGGTAGTTGTCGTTGGCAGGGTCGTTGTTCCAGGCTGCACGCACGCTGTCGTTGACGGTGACTTTACTCAGGAAGTCGGCATAGGCGTCATACGAACGTTCCTGCTCGTCGTTCAAACCGTTCAGTCCGACGTCCTGCAGTGCACGTGAACCGCTTGTCGTCGCAAAGGCGTAGGTCTGTGTGGCTTGTACGGGTATGCGTCCCCATTGTGTTGTGGTAAATGAATTGCTGCCGTCAACGGGCATACCGCTCTCGTAGAATTTCTTTCCGTCGTGCAATACGTCCTCGCTGACCTCACCCAGATTGATGTAGAGGTCGCCGCCATAGTCGGCAGCATCCTGCTGTTGTGAACTGTATATGAATGGGTCGAGGAGCCAGAACTCAATATATTCGATGTTGGCCTGCTCGAAATCGTTGGTGTCCAGCTTACGCATCATGCCGCCCCAGTTCATCAGTGGCAGATTCAGCGTACCGTCCAGATTGACGTTGGTATTGAGGTTATACGGACCACGCTCCTGCGGATAATAGGCGACATTGAGGATAGGCAGTGTCGATGTGGCACCGCTGTAGGTCGACTGGTCGCGGTTGGGGTATAGCTCGCTGACGTAAACGGCACGCACATAGTGGTTCGACAGCTGGTCGAGGTCGCTCTTGATGTGGCTGGGGGTCAGCGATGACGAGCGGTAGGTGAACAACGGGTCGATGTTGTACCAAGAGAGCAGCGAACGGTGGTAGCCGCTCGTTACAGACTCCTTGTCGGCATGCTCTGGGAACAGCGAGGGTACGCTGGAGATGGTCCACGCCTTGGGTTCGCTGACGTCAATAAGACTCGTGGAACTCTCGAAGTCGTCAATGTACGAGGCGTTGTCCTGTGTGCCACTG
This sequence comes from uncultured Prevotellaceae bacterium, assembly GCA_902774925.1. Lineage (GTDB taxonomy): Bacteria > Bacteroidota > Bacteroidia > Bacteroidales > Bacteroidaceae > Prevotella. Next base: position 15,879 of record CACYKE010000054.1, read on the forward strand.
GCCGTTCCTGCAATGAGCTGTGCAAATTCGCCTGTGAACGTAATCTGCGAGGGTTGTGTGCAGTGGAGTAGGGGAATCTTGTCGAGCATGCGGGTAAGCCACTGGCTCTCGGTCTTCCAGTTGATGTTGGCACCCCAGAGGGTGTTCTTCAGCGGTTCTGAACCCATGACGACTTTCGACGTCAGCGCCTGCTCGCTCAGGTGTTGCAACGTACCGCCAATCTGGAAGTCCTTCGAGAAGTCGTACTCCCAGTTGAAGCCAATCATCGTCTTGCGCTGCATACCGTATTCTGTGTTCGATTCCAGCGAGACATTGACGCTGGTACCTGCGTCGATGATGCTCTGATTGAGGATGGTCACCTCACCGGCAGAGTAGTCGACGCTATAGTCGGAACCTTCCGTCAGCGTGACACCGCCTGCCGTGACGACCACCGAACCCTGAGGCACGTTGTAGGCGCCCAGCGAGATGACGTTGGCTGCGGAACCCTTAAACTGACCCACCAGCAGGAATTTGTCCTTGTTGGTCATCTGGCGCGCAGCGGTTCGTGTGGTGTCGTACAGTTCCTGGAATGCGTATTTGTTGGCTACATCTTCCGACACGCCGTTGCGTATCAGGAAGTTTTTCAGCGTCGTGCCGAAAGGCTCTGCCGATGGGAAGAACACTCGGCCGTTGGCAACGGTGTAACCCTCAACGTAGTCGAAATAGCCGTTGGGATGTACCTTGTTGTTATTGTCGAGACGGTCGCAGCCCAGTCCGCGCAACAGGGTGATGTCCTTCACTTCTGGTATATAAGAAAGGTACACGCCCGTGGTGTCGCTCTGGAACTTGATGTCGAGGCGGAACTTGGTTTTCTCAATGTTTGACGCCAGATAATAGACGTTTTTCATCATCAGCGGCCAGTTAGCCTGCTGGGGATTGTTCGACGTGTTCTTCAGCGACTTCACGTAGAGCGCCTCACCGGCGTTGTTGTGTTCTTCGGCAAACTCACCCACTTGGTATTCCATTCCGCCGTAGGTATAGCGGAAGGCAACGGCCAGCACCTGGTCAGTTTGCAGAGAGGTCTTCAGCGAGAGATAGCCCAGCGCCGTGTTCAGGGTGTATTCCGATGAGTTCAGCAGTCGTGCCGATGACATCTTCTCGTAGTCGGTACCTCCTACCAGCATGCCTTCGAGGGCCGTAGATGCCTGGTCAATATCGCGTGCTGCGGCAGGTATGTTGCCATACAGCGGCGTCACGTTGTTGTCGGGCAGTGCCGAGGGGCTCGTACCGCCTTTTGGCTGACTCTCGCCAAGTTCGGAGAGTGCTATGAGGTTACGTGAGTTCGAGGTCGTTCCCGTCTTGTTCGTCACCCATACCTCGATACGCGTGATGTTGATACCCGTCAGAATGTTGGGCAGTTGCGACATAGCGGCATCGTAGTGCTCGCGGAAGTATTTTGCCAGGAAGAAGTGGCGGTTTTCTTCGTAGTTGGCCACGTCGAGCTCGAAGGGTGTCATCTGTGTGCCGCCTTGCGACGATACACTCTTCGTCGTCGAGTTCTTACGCGAAATGGCGGTTTGCAGTTTCAGTTTGCCGAACTGCATGTCTGTACGTACACCAAACAGACTGGATGCGCCCTTTACCAGTGAGTTGTTGCTGGGGAAGGTGATGTTACCAGCCTCGACGAGCTTGATGATTTCATCCTCCTTGCCGTCATAGTGCAACTTCAGGTTCTTCGTGTCGAAGTCGAAGGTGGCATCGGTGTTGTAGTTCAACGACATGTTAACCTTATCGCCTACCTTACCCGTTACGTTCAGATTGATTTTCTCGTCGAAGTCAACTGCGGTCGTCTTGCGGTTGCGCTCTGGTAACGAGGGGTTGTCAATGTCCTTCAGCGTGGCACCCAGCTTCAGCTCGGCCGTTCCCTGCGTTTTTATGCGAACACCGCCAGGACCGAATATCTTCTCCGCAGGACCCAGGTCGAAGTGCATATCGGCAAACGAGAACTTCTCCTTGCCCTGCGTGGCAACATTCTCCGCCTCCTTCTTGCGGAAGAAGGCCTCGCGCTCGCGACGTTCACTCCACTTGTTGTACTCCTCGGGAGTCATCAGAATGGGGGTGTTCAGATACGAGTCGCCAATCTTCGAACCAATGCGGTAATAACCCAGCGAGTCGTCGTATTCCACCTCCTGCTTGATGTTTTCGGGCAGACGGAGGTCGAGGGCCGAAGAGTCGAGGTCGGCCACTTCGATAGGTGCCGTCTTCTGGATTTTCCATCGTGCGTGCAACAGCGAATCGGGGATGGTGTCGTCCTCTACTTGTAGAGTAGGCTGAGCCTTAGCCGCAGACCCACCCCCAACCCCTCCCTGTTGAGGGCGGGGAGTCTGAGTCCCCTCCTGCTGTCTTTGTGGGCGTCGCCGATTATCGTCCTGCGGTCTCATTGCAAACAATGAAACGCTTAGGAATAAGACAAACAACGAAAGCAACGCATTTCCTAATGAAATGTGCTGTTGCACGTATCTTATTATCTTATTCCTTTTCATCATATTCACATTTCACTCCCCGCCCTCAACAGGGAGGGGTCGGGGGTGGGTCTTCTTATTTAATCTGTTTCAATGCCAACTTCACAACTTGCTCTACGGGCAGGTTGGGGTCGGACTGCAGGATGCTGACAACGACTTTCTGCGTCGGAGCAGGCGCGAAGCCCAGCATGGTCAAAGCCGATACGGCCTCGTCGCGCACCTCGTTGTTTACTGGTGCCGATACCGAACCGCCGGCAGGAATCTCTTCGGCTATTCCTAGGGCCACAATCTTGTCCCTCAGGTCGACGATGATGCGCTGGGCCGTCATTTTGCCGATACCCTTGATGCCTTTGATGAAGCGCTCGTCGCCACGCGAAATGGCGTTGCACAACTCGCTGACACTCATCGACGACAGCATCATGCGCGCCGTATTCGGGCCCACACCACTGACGGTGATGAGCAGCTCGAACATCTCACGTTCCTTCTTCGACACAAAGCCGTACAGCACGTGGGCGTCCTCACGAATCGACTCAAAGACGTATAGTTTGGCTATTGGCTTTTGGCCGTTAGCAGTTGGCTTGATGCCCTGCAACGCACTATACGTGGTCAGCGAAATGTTCAGACCGTAACCTACGCCAGCGGCTTCTATCGTAGCCAATGCGGGTGTCAGCTCCGTCAGCTCACCCTTGATGTATTCTATCATACGCGTTCCAATGTTTGTATATATACATGATTATTAACGTAACAACTGCGCGTTTTATTGTATGAAAGAGTATAAAGATGCAATATTATATCAAATTGCAGGTAAAATGCAAATTTTTCTGCCTTTTTGTTATTTATTTCGGGAAAAAAGTGTAATTTTGCACGCTGAATTATTGAAACAACCAACAAAAAATCGAAAATATGAAGAAAATCAGAGCCGCCGTAGTCGGTTACGGCAACATTGGAAAGTACACTATTCAGGCTCTTGAGGCCGCTCCCGACTTCGAGATAGCAGGTGTCGTACGCAGAAACGGAGCCGCTGACAAACCAGCAGAACTCGCTCCTTATGCCGTTGTCAAGGACATCAAGGAACTGCAGGATGTCGACGTCGCCATTCTGGCTACACCCACACGTTCGTGCGAGGAATATGCCAAGCAAATCCTTCCGCTGGGCATCAACACCGTCGATTCCTTCGACATCCATACCAACATTCGCGGCTATCGCGAGCGTCTGATGGCCATCAACAAGGAGACCAACACCGTCAGCGTCATTGCTGCCGGTTGGGACCCGGGTTCCGACTCCATCGTCCGCACGCTCATGCAGAGCCTCGCACCTAAGGGACTGTCCTACACCAACTTCGGTCCTGGTATGTCCATGGGTCACAGCGTCTGCGTACGTTCGAAGGCTGGCGTCAAGAACGCCCTTTCGATGACTATCCCCTTGGGCGAAGGCATCCACCGTCGCATGGTTTATGTCGAGCTAGAGGACGGTTTCACGCTCGAACAGGTCACGAAGGACATCAAGGCTGACCCCTATTTCGCCAGCGACGAGACGCACGTCTTCCAGGTAGAGAGCGTCGACGACGTTCGTGACATGGGTCATGGTGTCAACCTCGTCCGCAAGGGCGTCAGCGGTCAGACCCAGAACCAGCGCCTGGAGTTCAACATGCAGATCAATAATCCCGCCCTCACCGGTCAGGTTCTGGTCAATGTGGCTCGCGCCTCTATGCGCCTCCAGCCCGCCTGCTACACGATGATTGAGATTCCCGTCATCGACATGCTCCCAGGCGACCGTGCCGACCTCATCGAACATCTGGTATAATCCCCTGACAGGTAAATCCACAAAAAAGGTATAAAACTCGGTTACGGGCGGGGGGTCGCAATAATGCGGCCTCCCGCCCGAATTAATACGGCCCCTCGCCCAAATGAATGCGGGCGGCCGCCCGAATCTTCTTACCCTACGTCTCGCTCCATTTTACATAGGCACTTTCTCCCTGTTTGCACGGCACTCTTCCCCCTTCAACCCGGCACTAAATTCAGATACTCCGAAAGAAATTTTGAATAGTCCAAGAGTATTTTCGATTTCTCCGGAAGTATTATTGATACTGACCCCTCACCCCTCACTCAAAACGCTGGGAATAGCTTTATATAAAGGCCTTGAGGATGGGTGATGGGTACTCTTAGCCCCTCACTCACCTTTACCTCACCCCTCACTAATTGATATAGTCTCATCTGCTCTTATGGTTTGGGCTCTAGATTTGGCTGGCAATCTCATTAATGCAAATTGTCAGTTCGTGCCCGACGGACTGACATTCCGCTCCTTGCGAAATCGGAGTTCTCTGACCACGGTCAGAGTGTGGCGTTGCAATCGCTCCCTGCGGAATAACGACGAGCAAGAAGTTGCTTTCCTGTGAGCAAGAAGTAGTCTGTCCGTTAGCTTCCTTTGCGTTCCTTGTTTGCCTCGAGGTGACTTGAGTGAGGGGTCAGTGAGGGGTGAGTGAAGGGTCAAGCCTACCCCTCACTGGCTCTTATCCCATCTCTGCAAAGGCTTTCCCAAAGATTTGAGTGAGGGGTGAGGGGTATTAACCGCTTGCTCGTCAATAACCCTTGGTTATTTCTGAATAAGGGTCCCTTATTTTCCGAGAAGTGGCACTTGTTGACGGATAAACGGTCACTTTTCAGAAAAGTACAATGTGTCACCCTTGTGTCAGCGTGTCACCCTTTTTGCAAAAAATAGTATATGAATTGCTGTCTTTCTGTGCGTTGGGCTCGGAAAGTAGATTTTCGTCTAATTATTTGGAACTTTCGATAAGATTTCTTATCTTTGCACACAGAAGCGTGCGAAAACTCGGCTTGCACGAGCCTTGCACCATAATACGAAAGAATTGCTAATATGAAAACTACTGCATTGAACGAAGCGCAAATGAGTATTCTCAGGCTGTTGGGGTCGATGAAGAGTGTAGAGGAGGTGAATGAACTCCGCCAAGTCATCTGCGACTACTATGCTCGCCGTGTTGACGATGAGATGGATCGTCTCTGGGAAGAGGGCAAGTGGGACAACGAGAAAAACGAGGCCATTCTACAAGAACACCTTCGCACTTAGACCTGCTCAGATTCCAGCATGCAAAGGTAAAAGTCGGTTCTAATGATCATTTTTCAAGATAGACAAAGTATAAATGTAAAAGAAACAAGTAATGAATTACAATAAAGATAACGGACTTCTGAATATGATCAGAACCGACCCCATGATCATTATTATATTAAATTGTGTTCTGATTATAGGATGCGGAAGTCCTATTCCGTGTACACATTATTTTACCCAAAAAAGTGCAGAAGAAATAGAAAAAATTGCCGAAGATACTTTGACGTTCAAAACGAGTTATATAGATAATATGTTTAAATCACTCGGAATAATTTTAGAACCCAATATACCCTTTGATATAAAGTATGATACTTTATCACGTTATACTATCATTGTTGGTGGTAATATAATCTTTTCTGATACTCAGGAAGGGCACAATACTGATATTAAATGCGATAGTATAGAATTGTCATATGTAATTGTGAAAAGAGAAGGCGAAAAAGCCAGACGTTATTCTAATAGGATAGATTATAAGTCTGTTATCGATAAACCATGGAAGGAATGTCCTATTCCTTCTACTATAATGAAAGAAATAAGAAGGGATTTTTTCATTCGTATGAAGTATCGGAAATATCGAGTAATTAACAATGACAGTTTAAAAGGTCTTACCGTGATGCATCAATATCAATTATTCTGATGAGGAAATCAGAGTTACAAGAATCACCGGGACAGGTGATTCTTACATGGAAAGGAAAGTCGTATTGGGGAGAGAGGAAATGAAACTTACATATATAGAGAATATAGTGGTGACTCCAGACCTACTTTAGAGAAACAAGTTAATGGAAGACCCAAAATAAAAATTAGATATGAAGAATGAAATGTATATTCCTACAGGGAATCTGAAAGGTAGTTATGAAGTCCTGTCATGTTGCTGTGATTGTGACTTGTCAATTGTTGCTGTCTCTACGGAAGACAGTAATAAGAACATAACTATTGTTATCCCTGACATAATTGCTTATAGAGTTACTTCTGAATCGTTCAGATTAAAAGATTTGGGCGACTCTGTACTTTCACCAACTGACAGCATTTATGAAGTAAAGAATTCACAATACCTAATATGGCTATCAGAATGTACTTATAGTCAAATTCATCATAACCTTAAAGGTTTGCGACATTTACTTTTTTATACGGAAAATTATGTATATGACATTATTGTTCATGTGGGTAACGAAAAGCCATATTATATAGAAGATAATGTCAAAAAAATTATTTGAGTAATTTTGAAATGAATATAAAGAATCACCGTGACAGGTTTTTGATTCCTCGGACAATATATTAGGAAATAGATCGTTTTAAATATAGCATAATTCAGACGGAAGTTATATGCCTAGAATGGGAAGAGTACCAAACGAGAATCGTGGGCGGAATCAAAAACCTGTGATTCGCAGCAGGAAAGAAATGGTCTGTGCAGATGGGAATT
>CACYKE010000055.1 GCA_902774925.1 uncultured Prevotellaceae bacterium
CTCAGCAATACCTTCGGATTTGGTGGTCACAATGCCTGCGTAGTCTTCAAGAAGTATGTGGGTTAACGACATCATTGATAGAATAAAGCTCCCTTTCCGCAAGGAGAAGGAGCTTTTTTCTGCCCTTTACGACATTTTGGGCTTTTATCCTCATGACATCGAGCTCTACAAGCAGGCTCTGCTGCATAAGAGTGTTGGCAAGCGGAACGAAAAGGGACGTCCGCAGAATAACGAACGTTTGGAATTCTTGGGCGACGCCATTCTCGATGCTGTCGTGGGTCATATCGTCTTTCGCCATTTCGAGGGTAAGCGTGAGGGTTTTCTCACCAATACGCGTTCGAAGTTGGTCAGTCGTGCTACACTTGGAAAGATTTCGCAGGAGATGGGTATTCCCCAGTTGATAATGTCTGCTGGTCATTCCACTTCACACAATTCTTACATGAATGGTAATGCCTTCGAAGCCCTTGTGGGAGCTATCTATCTCGACAAAGGCTACGATGCTTGCATGCGATTTATGGAGAAGCGCATTCTCGCCCAGCTCATCAATATCGACAAAGTAGCCTATAAGGAGGTTAACTTCAAGTCGAAGCTGTTAGAGTGGAGTCAGAAGAATCGTGTGAAGTTGGAGTTCCGCGCACAAGAACAGAAGGGTAACGACAATAATAGTCCGGTCTTTACGTCACAAGTGTTTCTGGAAGGCTTAGAAGGATGTAGTGGAACTGGCTATTCGAAGAAGGAGAGCCAGCAGAATGCTTCGAAGGAAACTCTCCAGCGTCTGCGTCGCGAACCACAGTTCATTGACAGCATCTTTGCTGCGAAGGCCGATCGTACGAAGATGGAGGAAGAACCCGTCATGGCAGCTCCAGATATCGATAAGATAAAAGAGGAGAACGAGAACTTTATTGAGACACGAGGTGAGCAACCACAGGCGAAAGACAAGAAGCCTAAGTCTGTTGAGTCTGTCGCTGTGTCACAGCAACAAACAGAACTTGACGAACTGACCCTTGACGATATCACAGCAACGCCACGTGAGAAAACTCGTGAGGAAATCATAGCAGAGGCTGAAGCAGCAGCATTCGAAGAAGCATGAAATACTGGTTACTGGCAATAACGTTGTTTGTGGGTGGTATAACCAACGCACAAGAACAACATCACGATTGGGAAGACAACCATGTGTTGCAAATCAATCGTGAGCCAGCACGGGCGTATTTCATTCCTTTTGGTGAACATCAAGGCGACAGGACTTTGTCGCTGAATGGCCAATGGAGATTTCGTTGGACGAAGACGCCTGATGAACGCGTAAAAGACTTTTATCGTACGAATTACGATGATTCGCAGTGGGCAATATTCGCTGTGCCTGCCAATTGGGAAGTGAACGGTTATGGTACACCGATTTATATTTCTGCGGGCTATCCGTTCAAGATAGATCCTCCCTACGTGATGCGAGAGCCTAAACTGGATTGGACGACCTACGTGGAGCGTAACCCTACAGGGCAGTATCGCCGTACCTTTACCCTTCCTGATAGTTGGGCGTGTTGCTGTGACACCGCAACAAACAAAACCTTTGGGCAAACCTTCCTGCGCTTCGAGGGCGTTATGTCTGCCTTCTACGTATGGGTCAATGGTCATATGGTAGGGTATAGTCAGGGTTCGATGGAGCCTTCTGAGTTTAATGTAACGCCCTATATTAAGAAAGGTGAGAACCAGATTGCCATTGAGGTGTATAAATATAGCGACGGCTCCTATCTTGAGGATCAGGACTTCTGGCGCTTTGGTGGCATCCATCGCGACGTATTGCTCTATCATACGCCTAACGTCAGGCTGAGGGATGTGGCTGTAAGGACGACGCCAGCCGATAAACAATGGACGCTGGCCATCAATCCGCAGTTCTCTGTCTATCATGGCGAAACGGGTGAGGGTTACCGCCTTGTGGCTACCCTTCTCGACGGCTCTTCCACGGTGTGCTGCGATTCGGTCGCGGCAGACGAAGTATTAGACCTCCAACACAAGGCTGCCCGCATGAACGAGTGGTACCCGCAGCGAGGTTATCGTAAGTTCAACCGTATGGAAATCAAGGTGGACAATCCTCGCCTTTGGAGTGCGGAGCATCCTAATCTCTATACGTTGATGCTAGAGCTCAAGGACCTCGACGGGAAAACCGTCGAGAACACTGAATTTAAAGTGGGCTTCCGTGATATCCGCATCAAAGGAGGGCAACTGCTTATCAATGGCAAACCCATAAAAATTCGTGGTGTCAATCGTCATGAGCACGACCCCTATACGGCCCGTGTGATGACGGAGGAGCGTATGCTTCAGGATCTCCGACTGATGAAAGCTGCCCATATCAATGCCGTACGATTGGCGCACTATCCTAATTGTCCGCGTTGGTATGAACTCTGCGATTCGATGGGTATGTATGTGATGGATGAGGCCGATTGCGAAACACATGGTTTGCGAGGCACGTTGGCGTCTACGCCAGATTGGGGTGACGCTTTCCTCGATAGGGCTATCCGAATGGCTGAGCGCGACAAGAATCATCCGTCCGTTATTTTCTGGAGTTTGGGCAACGAGAGTGGCTATGGTCCTAACCAGGCAGCGATGTCTGCTTGGCTTCATGAATTCGACCCCACGCGTCCTGTGCACTACGAGGGAGCACAGGGTAATTATACAGGTAAAGGAGAGGAAATTCCCGACCCATCGACAGTTGATGTCATCTCGCGTTTCTATCCTCGCGTCATGGAGGAATACTTGAATCCTGGCATCCCTGAGGGTAGTGATCAGGAACGCGCAGAGAATGCCCGTTGGGAGCGATTGTTGGAAATCGCCAACCGAACGGGCGATCACTGTGTGTGGGTAGGAAGTGACGGCGGTCCACGTCCCGTGCTCACCAGTGAATATGCTCATTGCATGGGTAATGCCCTTGGTAACTTTAAGGAGTATTGGGACGAAATCAATTCAAATCCGCGTATGCTGGGCGGTTTCATTTGGGATTGGGTCGATCAGGGAATTATCCAGAAGGAAGAAGTTAGCGGTAAGATGGTAGAAAAGGTGCTTTATGGCGGTGATTTTGGCGACAAGCCAAACCTTCATGCGTTCTGCATGAACGGCGTCGTGATGAGCGACCGCACGCTGACACCCAAATACTATGAGGTGCAGGCCATCTATGGCGAGGCAGCAAGGCTGAGCGGGGAGGTAGCTGAACACCCGATTCCCCAACCGTTGCCCTACAAGCCTAGGAAACTGAAAGATAAGCCCCTTTCTGCTGAACTGATACAATTGGTATCCAACATCCGTCCCCAGTGCTTCCGCGCTCCAACGGATAACGATAAGAGCTTTGGCAATTGGTTGGCAAAAGACTGGAAACGCTGCGGACTGGATACGCTGACCATTCCTGTAACTGTAGAGCAATTCAACAACGAACTGACGTTTACCTTCGAGATTCCCGATTCGTTGCCCCCACTGCCGCGCTTGGGAATCCTGATTGAACTCCCTCGCGACTACGAGCAGCTTTTATGGTATGGTCGTGGTCCTTGGGATAACTATCCTGATCGCAAAGAGTCGTGTCCTATTGGATTATGGACATCAACAGTCAGTCAGCAGTACGTGCACTATCCCCGTCCACAGGACTCAGGCAACCATGAGGATTGTACGATGGTCGAACTGAAAACAAAGCGAGGAAAGACGTTGCGCATAGAAGCTGTCGACAAAGCGTTCTCGTTCTCTGCTCTGCCTTACTCTGCGCAATACTTAGCGGGCAAAACACACGACTACGAACTCGAGGACCAAGGCAAGACTTACCTTTCCATCGATTGTGCCGTTATGGGCTTGGGCAACAGCAGTTGTGGTCCTGGCGTATTGAAGAAATATACCATCGACAAGACCAAGAAATACCAGCTTAAAGTCAAGCTATATTAAACCCTTCTTACTCTTTATCGGCTTTCACCAGCTTTTCCTTACCATTATAACACAAGGTGACAGTCCCACCGTGGGGATTCCGTATGCGGTAGTCGATAACCTGACCATCGCGCCACGTGATGTCGATGGTATAACCGCCACGGGCTCGCAGACCCTTCACTGAACCGTCTTTCCAGTTGGCGGGCAAGGCGGGCAATAATTCGATAGCGACAAGCGGCTGTCCATTACTGTCAAGACAAAAGTCGCTCTGCATCAGCATCTCCACCACACCGGCACAACCACCAAAGTTACCGTCAATCTGGAAAGGCGAGTGGGCATCGAGCAGATTGGGATAGGTGCCACCACCACGACGGGCATCAGAACCGTGATAACCGTCAGGACTGACATAGGATAGCAATTTCCTGTAGATGTGGTAGGCATTCTTGGCATCATGCAGGCGGGCAAAGAGGTTCACGCGCCAACCTGTGCTCCATCCCGTCGTTTGGTCACCCTTAAGTTCAAGGGTACGTGAGGCTGCTTGGTGAATGGCCTCCTTCGTATTCACGCCATCGTCGAGACGATGACCAGGATAGATGCCGAAGAGGTGACTTTGATGACGGTGATGTGGGTCTTCATCTTCCCAGTCGTAGAACCACTCCTGCAGATTACCTTTTTTGCCAATTTTGTAAGGATGCAGGCGTTTTAGGGCAGCATCTGCCTCTGCAACGAAGTCTTTGTCAATGCCCAAAACCATAGCGGCATCGCGAGCATCGCCAACGCATTCGCGAATCATGGCGATATCGGCAAAACCACCATAGCAAGTACGTCCGTGATAACCATCGGGAGTGACGAAGGAGTTTTCTGGCGAGGTTGCCGGAGCGGTGATGAGATAGTCGATGGCCGAAGACTGAGAGTTAAAGTCAGAGAGTGGTACGAGCCAACCCAGACAAAACTCAGCGGCACCCTTTAAGACGGGATAATATTCACGCAAAAAGTCCTTATCCAACGAGAAGGTATAGTGCTCCCAGATATGTGTCGAGAGCCAAGCCCCCCCCATATTCCAGTTAGCCCACATCGGGTCGCCGGTATGCAGGCCTACAGGACATGTCATTGCCCAGATGTCGGTGTTATGCGCCAGACACCAGCCACGATTCACGCCGTAGTAAGCTTTTGCCGTCAGTTCACCCGAGCCCTGTAATTCCTTCATGAAGGTAAACAACGACTGGTGCATCTCAGGCATTGCAGCAGTCTCGGCAGCCCAGTAGTTTTCCTCGACGTTGATGTTGCTGGTGTAGTTGGACGACCAGGGTGGCAGAATACTCTCGTTCCATAGTCCTTGCAAATTAGCTGGTACATTGGGCGTACGCGAACAACTGATAAGCAGGTAACGTCCGTATTGGAAATAGAGTGCTTCTAATGAAGGGTTGAACCGGCTTTCGTCAACATATTCGCGTAACTGGATGTCGGTAGGACGCACATCCTCGCCTTCGCTTCCCAGCGTCAACGTCACGCGATCATAAATGCTCTTGTAGTCCTCAACATGTCGGCTCTTTAACTGGTCGTAAGGTACACTGGCCAAATGGCGCAAACGTCCATCAGCAATCTGTTTATAGGGACGTCCCTGCTTGACGGGGTCTTTGTCGAAACCATTGAAAGATGTTCCATTGACGATGTAGAGTGTTACCTCTTTGTCGCCATAAGCCACAACAGCATCGTTGTCAGCCTTTGTTTTATCAGCGTCCACCCTCACCTTCGTGCGGAAGTGTATGCCACGCTCAGGATCATAAGCAAACTTCTCTTTCGCATCGTAATAGCTGGGCAGCGAGGCATAGACGGCATACCCATCCGTTACCAGCGTATTACCATCCTCTATGCTGCAATGGTGCCGCAACTGACAACTCAGCGACAGCCGCATCTGAATACCCTTGGGATTGTCTGTCGAGATGCGCACTACAATTCCTGAGTCAGGGTTTGTGGCAAAGTACTCCGTCGTATACCGATAGCCTCCACGTCGATATTCCGTGTGAGCTGTCGCATTGCCAATGTCCAGCCAACGCCGGTAGTTGGTCGCCGCCATCATCGTGTCGAGATATTCTATTGTGAGTTGTCCCAATGGCTGATAGTTCTGCGAGAAATGTCCCTGTACGTCACGCTGCAAGCGGTCGGCCTCTTTGTAATCGTCCTGCTTCAAAGCCTCGCGAATCAGGGGGATGCTTTTGTAGGCCTCGGGTGAATAGACGTTCATGTTACACGGCTCACCCGTCCATAACGTGATGTCGTTCAGCGAAATCAAGTCCTTCTGAGTGCCACCATAGACGATGCCGCCCATTGTACCATTACCTATTACCAGCGCCTCCTCGAAATACTGCGCTGGTCGGTCGTAGTGCAACGTCTGTGCTTCCGCCTGTAAGGCTGGCAATATTGATAGTACAATGGCGACACAGGCCTTTGCAAGAGATTGCTGCATTGCGGGGTTCTATTTGAAGACCTTCTGGGCAAACATGGTCAGGTAGATGCGCCAGTTGCGCCAGATGTGACCACCATCGGTCTCGACGTATTCATACTTGTAGCCCTTTGAGTCCCAGTAGTTGCGCAGGTCAACGGTGCTCTGATAGAGGAAGTCAGTGTTGCCCATGCCCATCCAGTAGAGCCTCGGCTTGCTGCCGAAGAGCTTGGCAGACTGCTGAGCGAACTCGGGATTAGCCTTGATCTGCTCAGCAAATGAATCCTGGTAACCACCTTTGGCCAAGTGCAGACCTGCAGAGAAGAGACCATAATAGTCGAACTTGTCGGGATAGAGCAGACTTACGTGGAAGGTGTGGCCACCACCCATCGAGAGACCGCATATGGCACGACCCTCGCGCTTCTTAATGGTGCGATAGTTGGCATCGACGTAGTTCACGATGTCCATAAAGCTCTCAGGAATGGTAGCAACGGCAGGAGTCGTGGGACCTGTGCCTCCGTCGCGGAAGCCAGGCGTGTACATGCCGAACGACCACTCACCGGGTGCAGCCTGACAGTTGGGGTTGCCATTAGGCATCACGACAATCATAGGTTTAGCCTTGCCCGACGCAATGAGGTTGTCGAGAATCTGTGCGGCACGACCGAGTTCACTCCAGGCATTCTCGTCGCCACCAGAACCGTGAAGAAGATACATCACAGGATACTTGCCGCCTTTGTTATAACCGGGGGGCGTATAGATGGTCATACGACGCTGCATTTTCAGTGTAGGGCTGGGGTACCAGACTTTCGAGAGATTGCCGTGAGGCACCTCATTCACCTTATACAGGTCGCCCTTATCGCCTTTCTCCTTGCTGACGATAAAGATGTTGGTAAACGACACGATGTCGCGGTTCACATAGATATTGGCAGGGTCTTTCACGCCCGTCATACCATCAATATTGAAGGTGTAGCTATACATTTCAGGAGCCAGCTTGTCGCTCGTGTAGCTCCACACGCCGTTCTTGCCTTCTACCAACTCCGCTACGCCTGGAGCATCGTACTTGCCATAGCCAGGCACATCAATCTGATGTGTAGGTAGGAAATCGCCAGTCACCTCGACCTTAATGGCCTTGGGTGCGTATAAGTTGAACGTTACTGTGCCGTCAGGGTTGACGACGGACGATTGTACGCTGGCACTATTGAAGAGTTTCTCCTGTGCCGAGGCACTCAGGCAGCATACTGCTGCGAGCGCCAAAGTTATGATAGTCTTTTTCATCTTTTCAGTAGGTTAAGTTTCACATTAGGTTTCATGACATTGTTCACTTTCTTGGTCCAGGCTTTTACTTTTGCAGTAGCATGTGCCTCAACGTCGTTGGCAGAAGAACAAATTAGGAAGGTATAGACACCTGCGTCGGTCTTCCAGGCAGACGCTTTTTCGTTGAACGAGGCGAGGTCTTCGGCCTTTACCGTCATCGTAATGGTCTCGCTCTCACCAGTCTTCAATAGACGGGTCTTGGCATAGTTGCGCAGTTCCTTTTCGGGCTTGTTCAGCTTCTTGCTGTTGGGAGCTGCCACGAAAAGTTCCACGACATTACGACCTGCGCAATCACCTGTATTCTTCACGTCCACTTTCACGGTATATATGCCGTCAGCCTCCGTGACGCTCATGTTCTCGTAGGCGAAAGTGGTGTAGCTCAGTCCATAGCCGAAGGGATAGGCCACGGGCTTTCTGAAGCTGTCGAAGTACCGGTAGCCGACGTAGATATCCTCCTCGTAGTTGGTGAAATCGATGTTGGCCTCGGGCTTACGCTCCTTGGGAGCCTTGTCCTTGTCGTAGCCCCACATAAACATCGCACCAAGGGTCTTATCATCGACGTTGGCGGGGAAGTTCTTGTCGGCATAGGCATCACCGTATTTGATTTGGAAGGTCATCGGCAGTTTACCAGAAGGATTCACACGTCCGCTGAGCACGTCGGCCACAGAAAAACCACTCTCCTGACCACCCTGCCATGTGCAGACGAGGGCGTCAATCTGATCCTGCCATGAGGCCACGTCGATGGGACTGCAGATGTCGAGCAACACCACGACCTTCTTGCCCTTGGCGTGATAAGCTTCACTGACAGCCTTGATGAGCTGCTTCTCACCCTCCTTCAGATAGAAGTCGGCCTCACTGCGGTCGGCCGCCTCACCACTCTTACGACCTAACGAGATGATGGCAACATCACTTTCATTGACGGCAGCACTGAGTTCGTCATCCGTAAACTGCTTCTCGTCAGCACGGGCCGGAGGTAGCAGTGAGAAGGGTGGACGACCGTCAGGGAACAGTCGCTTCTCCTCAGCAGCGAGGTGCTGCGTGTATGCAGCAATCAGTGGCTTGTAAACTTCATAACCTACGCTGCGCATACCCTCAACCAACGACACCGTATAGTGACCCACGCTGGTGCCGCCAAAGCCGGAACCGCCAGAGATCCAGTCGTAGCTGGTACATCCGAACAACGCCACGCGCTTACCCGTCAGAGGTAAGATGCCGCTATTCTTCAGCAGCACAATACCGTCGGCACCCACTTCGCGAACCACTTGGGCGTGCGCCTTCAGGTTAGGCTCATTGCTATATTTGTAGCCCTTGAAGCTGTTTGTCTTGACGACATATTCCAATATGCGCTTGATGTTGGCGTCGAGCACCTCCATCGGCAACTTGCCGCTCTTGGCAGCAGCCAGAATGGCCTCGTATTGCTTGGGCTGTCCGGGCTGAAGCATGTCGTTGCCAGCCAGCATCGCGGCTACGGCATCGTCCCCGGCATTCCAGTCGCTGACGTACATACCCTTCCAACCCCATTCATCGCGAACGATGGTGGTCAGCAGTTCATGGTTCTGCACGGCATACGGACCGTTCAGTTTGTTATACGATGTCATGATGGTCCACGGGTCACTCTCTTTAACCATAATCTCGAAGGCCTTCAGGTATATCTCGCGCAGGGCACGTTGTGATACCTGTGAGATGTTGTTATTGCGGTTCGTCTCCTGGTTGTTTGCCACGAAATGTTTAGGACAAGCCACCGTGCCCTCGCTCTGTACACCACGCACATAGCCTGCAGCGATGGTGCCCGAGAGGTATGGGTCTTCGGAGTAGTATTCGTGGTTACGTCCGCACAACGGATTACGAATCAGGTTCATCGCCGGAGAGAGAATCCAGTCGAGGCCGAACTCGCGAACTTCATTGCCGATGCCTTGTCCAATCTTGAACGCAGCCTCGCGGTCCCATGTTGAAGCCAGTGTCGGTGAGGCCACGAAATCGGTGGGATAATAGTTACGATGGTCCCATACGCGCTTGGCATTCATGCGCAGACCCTGCTGCGAGTCGGCACAATAGGTTTCGGGAATGCCCAGTCGTGCCACGCCAAACGAGCTGCCCGCTGTACCTGGGAACTTGTCATCATCATTATAGTGCATGCCCGTTCCTAATACGAAGTGGCACTTTTCCTCCAGCGTCATGGCCTTGACGATTTCGTCGATGTTGCCAGCCGTGAGTTTCTGGGCGGATGCACAAAGGCTGCAGCCGCACAGGGCGACTACAACTATTATCAATCTACAAATCTTCATAGCGTATTATCGTTTTAAGAGATTCATCTTCGTTTGGGGTTTCAGCACGTCGTGAGCCTTCACCTGCTGGTTCTTGACGGGAGCCATGAGGGTGGCCTTAACGTCGGCAGCAGAGGCAGCGACAATGAACTGATATTCGCCCTCAGCAACCACCCATGCAGAGGCAGTCTCGTCGAAGGACGCCAGTTGATCAGCGGTGATGCTCAACGTGAGGGTCTCGTTCTCGCCAGGCTTCAGACTCTTTGTCTTGGCGAAAGCCTTCAACTCCTTGGCAGGCTTGTTGGCAGCTTTCGAGTCGGGAGCGGCAACGTAGAGTTCTACGACCTCCTTGCCCTCGCGGTCACCTGTGTTCTTAATGGTGACAGTGACGTCGTAGATGTCATTCTTTTGCTCAATCTTGGCATCGCTATACTCGAAAGTAGTGTAGCTGAGTCCATAACCGAAGGGATAAGAGACGGGAACGTCGAAGGAATCGAAATAACGATAGCCAACGTAGACGTCCTCCTCATATTCGGTATAGTCCACGTTGCGGACGTTACCCTTTTTGCCCTGGTTGAGCATATCGATGCGTGGGTCTTCATCGATGGGGAAGTTCTTTGACGAGTAGGCATCGGTGAACTTGACGGGCCAAGTCATCGTGAACTTGCCGCTGGGCGACTGTTTGCCACTGAGCACGTCGACAACGCTGTTGCCGCCCTCCTGCCCTGCCTGCCAGGCGCAGAGGATGGCGTCGGGCAGGTCTTTCCACGAGGCCGTCTCGATGACGCCACCGATGTTCAGCAGCACGACTACTTGCTTGCCAGCCTTATGATAAACGTCGCACACCTGTTGCAGCAGCTGGCGCTCAGAGTCGCTCAGGTTGAAGTCAGCCACCTTACGGTCAAGGAACTCACCAGACAGACGCCCCAATGTGATGACGGCGATGTCTGAAGCCTCGGCCTGCTTCGCCAGTTCGTCGGGGGTAAAGAGCTTTTCTGCGGGCAGTGGCTGGGGCAGGAACTTCACGAGCATCGCGTTCTTTGGATCCTTCTTGGCCTGTTCCTCCAGTGCGGCCTCGGCCTTCTTTTTGGCGTCAGCGAGGTATGACTCGTAAGCGGTCTTCAGTTCCTCAGAGACGGTATAGCCGCCATTCTTCAGACCATCAAGCAACGAGACGACATAGGCGTGGTTGACGTTACCTGATCCCGTTCCGCCGGCAATGAAGTCGTACGACGTATTACCATACAGTGCCACGTTCTTCACGTTCTCGGCGAACGGCAGGGCCTTCTCGTTTCTCATGAGTACCATACCCTCAGCGGCACTTTGGCGTGTTACAGCAGCGTGAGCCTTCAGGTCGGGCTTGTTCGAATATTTGTAGCCTTGGAAACGCGGACTCTTCTCCACGAGGTTCAGTATGCGGCCCACGTTACGGTCGAGGTCGGCCTCGGCCAGCTTGCCGCTCTTCACACCTGCCACGATGCTGTCAAACTGCTCCTTCTTACCCGGCTGCAGCATGTCGTTGCCGGCCCACATCTGCTTGGCTCCGTCCTTACCACCAAACCAGTCGGTCATCACAGTACCCTCGTAGCCCCATTCGTCGCGCAGGATGGTCTCGACGAGGTCCTTGCTTTCCGAGGCATACGTGCCGTTGATATAGTTGTACGAAGTCATCACCGTCCAGGGCTTGCTCTCCTTGATGGCAATCTCAAACCCCTTCAGGTAGATTTCGCGCAGGGCACGCTGCGAAATGCGCGCGTCGGTATTCATGCGGTTCGTCTCCTGGTTGTTGGCGGCGAAGTGCTTGATGCTCGTACCCACGTCGTTCTTCTGCACGCCTTTGATATAGGCGCCAGCGGTCTTACCAGCCACCACGGGGTCCTCCGAGTAATATTCGAAGTTACGGCCGCAGAGCGGGTTACGCATGATGTTCAGCGCTGGAGCCAATAGCACGTCAGCACCATACTCTTTCACCTCCTCGCCAATGGCCTGACCAACTTCTTCCACTAACTTCGTGTTCCACGTTGACGCCAGCAGCGTGCCGATGGGGAAATGGGTGCAATAATACGTTGCAGAATCACTCTCACGGGTAGCATCGATACGCAGTCCGGCAGGACCGTCGGCCAATACCACGGCGGGAATACCCAGCGAGTCGAGCGGATAAGTGGTACCCGCAGCTCCAGGCACCAGACTCTTTGTAGCTCCGATGACAGCATTGTCACCGCTGAAGCCTTCCATACCCACACCAATGACGAAGTGCGCCTTGTCCTCGAGTGATAACTTACTAATCACCTCCTGCTGGTCGATGCTCTTCTGAGCCACCTTGTCAGCAGATGTACAGCCAACCATCAGCGCGGCCGCTGCTATACTAAATAATGCGGTTTTTTTCATAGGACTTTATTTGAATAGTAATGGGGTGAATTCGGAAAGGTAGATGCGCCAGTTGCGCCAGATGTGACCACCGTCGGTCTCGAGGTAGGTGTATTTGTGCTTCTTCGAGTCGAGATAGGCGCGCAGATCATTATTGTTCTTGATGAGGAAGTCGGTCTTGCCAATGCCAATCCAGAAGAGGTTGGGATTCTTGGCAAACAGACCGTCAATCTTCTTGTCACGGTCGGCATAGATTTCCGGGTGACCATTCGGGTCGGGCTGCTGCTGGTCGACGGCGGCAGAGAACAGGCCAATGTAGCCGAAGAGGTCGGGATTATTGATGGAGATGAAGAGGCTGTGGAAACCACCCATCGACAGACCGGCAATGGCGCGGTGGGCCTTGTCCTTCTTGACGCGGTAGGTCTTCTCGATGAACTTTACCACGTCGGGGAATGCCGTCTCGAAACTTCCCTCCATCGTCTTTGGTAGCATCATCGTCGGCACGCGGAATCCCTCGCTGGTCTCACCCGGGCAAGCCTCCTGCGAAATATTGCCGTTGGTCATGACGACCAACATCGGCTCAGCCTTACCCTGCGCGATAAAGTTGTCGAGTATCTGTGCGGCACGTCCCAGTTCACTCCATGCGTTCTCGTCGCCGCCGATGCCATGCAGCAAATAGAGTACAGGATATTCCTTACCGCTAGTCTCGTAACCTGCTGGCGTGTACACCGTCAGGCGACGCGTCAAATTGGCCGTCGGACTCTCGTACCACACCTTGCTCACCGTTCCGTGGGGCACCTTATTGACTTTATACAAATCCGTGCGTGCATCGCCACCAATGAGCAATACGCTAAATAGATTATTGATGTCGCGGATGTTATAGACGTTCAGCGGGTCGATGATCTTCACACCGTCCACAATCATGTTATAGGTATAGAGCTCGGGCTGCAGGGGTGGGGTGGTGTAGCTCCATACGCCCTTGTCGTCCTTTACGAGGTCCACGACGCCTAGCATGTCGTACGTGTTGCCTTGGTACTCTACCTTGTTTGGAGGCAACATATCTCCAGTAATCTGCACCTTTTGAGCCTCTGGTGCAATCAAATTAAACGTCACGGAATTGTCTGCATGCACATCGGGTGATGCCACCTGCGGACCCTGTCCCCAGCTCAGGTTCTGCTGGGCCATTGCTGCCATACCGACCAAACAGAGGGCAGCCATAAGGAATAGTTTTTTCATACTGTTGCTTGTTTTTAGTTGTTATAGTGCTGCAAATATACACAATTTTTTTGAAAACACAAAGAATCTCACGCATATTTCTATGCCGAATGAAAAATATTTCGTAACTTCGCTGCGGAATTCTATGAAATAATGATTAAACTTAAATCGATATGAGAAAACTATTGTTGGTAACCGCCATGCTGATGGCAAACGTAATGATGATGAATGGAGCAAAAGTAAAAGTGACAGTAGATCGCGTGGATCCCACCGACTGGTATGTGGGCATGAAGAATCCCTCGTTGCAGTTGATGGTGTATGGCAAGAACATTGCCAATGTAACGGACGTAACGACGGACTACCCCGGAGTGGTCGTCGACAGCATTGTAAGACTGGAGTCGCCGAACTACCTGTTGGTGTATCTGAACCTGCGCGATGCCCAGCCGGGAACGATGATACTGAAGTTTCAAGTTTTAGGTAAAAGGGTTCAGGTTGACTACGTGCTGAAAGCACGGGAGATGGCTGGTTCGAAGCGCATGGGATTTACCAATGCCGACGTGCTCTATATGCTCATGCCCGACCGTTTTGCACAGGGTGCAGGGCATAATCCGCAGGTGGCGGGAATGCGAACGTATAAGGAAGACCGTACACAACCCTCGTTGCGACACGGTGGCGACCTGAACGGCATTCGCGAACATCTGGACTACTTCAACGAGCTGGGCGTGACGGCGCTGTGGTTGACACCTGTGCTCGAGAACGACTCACCGGACGACGAACGCGGCTATTCCACATATCACGGCTATGCCACGACGGACTACTATCGTGTGGACCCGCGATTCGGCACGAACGAGGACTATCGCCGGCTGTGTGACGAGGCTCACGCCAAGGGACTGAAGGTGGTGATGGACATGATTTTCAACCACTCGGGCTTCGAGCATCCTTGGACGCAGGACATGCCGACGAAGGACTGGCTCAACCTACCCGACTGGCTGAAGGAATCGCAGGGAACGAGTAACCCGACAGGAACCAGTTTCCAGCAGACGAGTTACAAGCTGACACCCGTCAAGGATCCCTACGCTTCGCAGGTCGATCTGCGTGAGACCGTGGACGGTTGGTTTGTGCCCACCATGCCTGACTTGAACCAGCGGAACCCGCATGTGATGACCTATCTTATCCAGAACTCCAAATGGTGGATAGAAACCATTGGCATCGACGGCATCCGCATGGACACTTACCCCTATGCTGATGCCAAGGGTATGGCCCGTTGGATGAAGGAGTTGGACGAGGAATACCCCAACTTTAATACCGTTGGTGAGACGTGGGTCACGGAGCCAGCCTATACCGCCGCGTGGCAGAAAGACTCGAAGCTGTCAAAGGACAACTCGTATCTGAAGACCGTTATGGATTTCTCGTTCTTCGAAAAGCTATCGCAGGCAAAGAATGAGGAAACCGACGCATGGTGGCAGGGTCTGAACCGCTTGTATAACTCGTTCGTTTACGACTATCTCTATGAAGATCCTGACCATGTGATGGCCTTCGTTGACAATCACGACACCGACCGCTTCCTGGGCAATGGCCGCGACTCGCTGATGCTGAAACAGGCACTGGCATTACTCATGATCGTTCGTCGCATTCCTCAGATGTATTATGGTACGGAAATCATGATGAATGGTACGAAGGAGGTGACAGACGGCAACGTGCGCAAGGACTTCCCAGGCGGATTCCCTGGCGACCAGAACAATGCTTTCACCCGCGAGGGACGTACGCAGGCCCAGCAGCAGATGTGGCAGTGGACCAGTCGCCTGCTCCATTGGCGTAAAGGCAACGAGGTGATTACCAAAGGCAAGATGACACAGTTTATCCCCTTTAACGGCATCTACGTCATAGCCCGTCAGTATCAAGGCCGTACGGCACTCACCATCCTCAACGGCACCACCCGTCCTGCCACGATGGAGGTGAAGCGGTATGCTGAGGTCATCGGGAAGGCCACTCGCGTGAAAGACATCCTCACCGGCCGCTATTACGACCTCTCCACCGACCTCCAACTCCGTCCCCGCCAGTCGCTGATACTGGAGTATTAAAGCCAAACCTGCCCTAACGACCGATTGGGGGTAAAAAAATCATCCGCACCAACCTGAAACGTTTCAGGACTGGTGCGGATTGGTTTGAATGCAGTATAATTATCTAATGAACAACAGTTCGCGATATTTCGGCAGGGGCCAGAGGGCGTCGTCAACGATGAGTTCAAGCTTATCAATTTCGTAACGGATGCTATCGAGCTTGGGCTCTACCTTATCGTGGTAGGCGATGGCTTTGTCGTGCTCGTCGTCAATCTTGTTGGCCAGTTTGCGGGCATTTACCAAATCCTCTACACCCTTCTCGATAGCTGAGGTACGCTCGGCAATCTCCTCAATGATCTTAATGTTACGGGCACTGAGCTTCTCGGCCTTGTCGACGGGGAAGATGGTGGCCATATTCTCGACGTTCTTCAGCAACTGGCTCTGGTAGTGGGTAGCGACGGGGATGATGTGGTTCATCGACAGGTCACCCAGCACGCGGGCCTCAATCTGAATCTTCTTGGTGTAGGTCTCCCACTTCACCTCGTTGCGGGCCTCCAACTCCTTCTTCGTCATCACACCCAGACTCTCGAACATGTCGATGCTTTCCTTGTCGAGGTAACGCTCGAAGATCTTCGGGCAGCTCTTCTCAACGTCGAGACCGCGCTTTTCAGCCTCGATGACCCATTCGTCAGAGTAGCCGTTGCCGTCGAAACGGATGGGCTTACAGGTCTTGATATCGTCACGCAGCACGTCGATGATGGCGTGGAACGTAGCGCTATGACCAGTACCGGCAAGTTTCTTCTCCAATTCGGGAATCTTGGCATCAACGCGCTTCTTGAAGTCAACGAGGGCCTCGGCGACGGCGCTGTTCAGGGCAATCATCGCACTGGCACAGTTGGCCTCAGAACCTACGGCACGGAACTCGAAACGGTTACCTGTAAAGGCGAAGGGAGATGTGCGGTTGCGGTCGGTATTGTCGATGAACAGCTCGGGAATTTCGGGGATGTCCATCTTCAGGCCCTGCTTGCCAGCCATGGCGAGAACATCATCTACGTCAGCCTTCTCGATGTGGTCGAGCAGTTCGCTGACCTGTTTTCCGAGGAACGAGCTGACGATGGCGGGGGGAGCCTCGTTGGCACCCAGACGGTGGGCGTTGGTAGCGCTCATGATAGAGGCCTTCAGCAGTCCGTTGTGTTTGTAAACACCCATCAGCGTCTCAACGATGAAGGTGGCGAAGCGCAGGTTCTGCTCAGCGGTCTTGCCGGGAGCGTGCAGCAGCACACCGGTATCTGTGGAGAGCGACCAGTTGTTGTGTTTACCAGAACCGTTGATGCCTGCGAAGGGCTTCTCGTGCAACAGCACGCGGAAACCGTGCTTGCGGGCCACCTTCTTCATCAGCGACATCAGCATCATGTTGTGGTCGACAGCCAGATTGGTCTCCTCGAAGATAGGAGCCAGCTCAAACTGGTTGGGAGCCACCTCGTTATGACGCGTCTTACAAGGGACGCCGAGTTCCAAAGCCTGAATCTCGAGGTCGCGCATGAAGGCAGCGACGCGCTCAGGAATGGCACCGAAGTAGTGGTCATCCATCTGCTGGTTCTTGGCAGAGTCATGACCCATCAGGGTACGGCCTGTCAGCAGCAGGTCAGGACGTGCGGCATAGAGTCCTTCATCCACGAGGAAATACTCCTGTTCCCAACCGAGGTTTGAAGTGACCTTCTTGACGGCAGGATCGAAATAGTGGCATACATCAACGGCAGCAACATTTACTGCATGCAGGGCGCGCAGCAGAGGTGCCTTATAGTCGAGTGCCTCACCGCTGTAAGAAATAAATACGGTGGGGATACACAGGGTGTCATCAATAATAAATACAGGTGATGTGGGGTCCCAGGCAGAATAGCCGCGTGCCTCGAAGGTCGAGCGAATACCACCAGAGGGGAACGATGAGGCGTCAGGCTCCTGCTGAACGAGCAGTTTACCAGTGAACTCTTCCACCATACCGCCCTTGCCGTCGTGCTCAATGAATGAGTCGTGCTTCTCGGCAGTACCTTCTGTCAATGGCTGGAACCAGTGGGTATAGTGTGTCACACCATTCTCTACGGCCCACTGCTTCATACCAGCAGCCACAGCATCGGCAATGTCACGATCCAGACGGGCACCGTTGTCCATCACGTCAATCATCTTTTCATATACCTGTTTCGGCAGGTACTTATACATTTTCTCACGATTGAAGACCTTCTTACCAAAATACTCGTAAGGTCTCTCACTTGGTGTTTTTACGTCGAGGGGCTTTTTCTTGAATGCCTCACCGACAACCTGAAATCTTAATGCTTCCATAATCTTTATTACTTTTTGGTTACACTTTGTTCGTTCACGGCTGCAAAGGTACGACGATTTGTAAGAAAGAAAATGGATTTTATTGCATTTTGTTTGCAAAAACAGACAAGAAATGACAAATTGTAAAGTAAATTGGTTTTGTGTGTGTCAGTTTGCTATCACTTTGCATAAAAATCATATCTTTTTGTTACAAAGTGTCATTTATACAATAATCTGTGAATAAAATACCAACAAAATACATGCTTACCAGCTCTTTTTGTAGTACCTTTGCAGCCGAAATCAGACATTATATATTAATAATATAATTATGGCAAGAAGAAAGATGGATAACATGGGACTCTACCAACCAAGCAATGAGCATGATGCTTGTGGCGTGGGTATGGTGGTAAATATCCACGGAGGAAAAAGTCATGAATTGGTGGACAATGCACTGAAGGTGCTGGAAAACATGGAGCATCGTGGAGCCGAGACTCGCGACAAGACGGGCGACGGTGCTGGTATCATGGTACAGATTCCACATGAGTTTATTCTGTTGCAGGGCATTCCTGTGCCTGAAAAGGGTAAGTATGGTACAGGACTGGTATTTCTGCCTAAAGACGAGAAGGCACAGCAGGAGATCCTGAGCGTGATGATCGAGGAGATTGAGCGCGAGGGACTGACGCTGATGCATCTGCGAACTGTGCCTACTAATCCTGAGGTGCTTGGTGCGGCAGCACGTGAAGTGGAGCCTGACATCAAGCAGATTTTTGTAACTGGTATATCGGATGAGGATGTGCCAGTGTTCGAGCGCATATTATATAAGGTACGTAAGCGTATAGAGAACCGTATCGACAACGACGACTTTTATATCTGCTCGCTTTCGAACAAGAATATTATCTATAAGGGAATGCTGACTAGCGGACAGCTGAGGCGGTATTTCCCTGACCTGTCGAATGACTATTTCACGAGCGGACTGGCACTGGTGCACTCTCGCTTTAGCACCAACACATTCCCAAAGTGGAAGTTGGCCCAGCCTTTCCGTCTGCTGGCCCACAATGGTGAGATTAATACCATTCGTGGTAACCGCGGTTGGATGAAGGCTCGCGAAAGTGTGCTGAATAGCGAGGACTTGGGCGACATCAAGGATCTGCGTCCGATAGTGCAGGACGGCATGAGTGACTCGGCCAGTCTGGATAATGTGTTTGAGTTCTTGATGCTTAGCGGACTCTCGTTACCACAGGCTATGGCCATCCTGGTGCCTGAGAGTTTTAACGACAAGAACCCAATTTCAGAAGACCTGAAGGCATTCTACGAGTACCATTCTATCCTGATGGAACCGTGGGACGGTCCTGCAGCACTGCTGTTTAGCGATGGTCGCTATGCAGGCGGTATGCTCGACAGAAACGGTCTGCGCCCAAGCCGTTATACCATCACAAAGAGCGGTATGATAGTGGTAGCCTCTGAGGTTGGTGTGATGGACTTTGAGCCAAGCGATGTGGTATCGAAAGGTCGTCTGCAGCCAGGTAAGATTCTGCTGATCGACACACTCGAGGGCAAGATTTACTACGATGGCGAGATAAAAGAGAAACTCGCCAAGGCGCATCCTTATCGCGAATGGCTGAACGAAAACCGCGTGCAACTGGAGAAGTTGAAGAGTGGACGTCATGTGGACAACGGCGTGAGCGATTTGAACGCCAAGCTCGTCACCTTCGGATTCGGTCAGGAGGATATCGACAAGACCATCATCCCAATGGCTACAGCTGGACAGGAGCCTGTGGCTGCGATGGGTAACGACACCCCGCTGGCTGTTATCTCAGACCGTCCGCAGGTGCTGTTCAACTACTTCCGTCAGCAGTTTGCACAGGTTACCAACCCTGCCATCGACCCAATCCGCGAAGAGCTGGTAATGAGTCTGACGGAATACATTGGCGCCGTAGGAACGAACATCCTGACACCAGATGCCTCGAATTGTAAGATGGTACGTCTGCCACAACCCGTACTGACCAACACGCAACTTGATATATTATGTAACATCCGCTACAAGGGCTTTAACACCAAGAAACTGCCTATCCTGTTTGAGATGGCAAAAGGTGAGGAAGGCCTTCGCCAAGCGCTCGAGGATTTGTGTAAGAAGGCCGAAGCCAGTGTAGACGAGGGTGTGAACTACATTATTCTGAGCGACCGCGACTTGGACGATACTCATGCCGCCATCCCATCGCTGCTGGCAGTATCAGCCGTTCACCACTATCTGATTAGCGTGGGTAAGCGTGTGCAAACAGCACTGATAGTTGAGAGCGGTGAGATTCGCGAGGTGATGCATGCTGCACTGCTGCTGGGCTATGGTGCCAGTGCCCTGTGCCCATACATGACGTTTGCTGTGCTGGATGACCTGGTGAAGAAAGGCAAGATTCAAGAGGAGTACGCCACTGCCGAGAAAAACTACATCAAGGCGGTGGATAAGGGTCTGAAGAAGATTATGTCGAAAATGGGTATCTCGACCATCCGTAGCTATCGTGGTGCAAAGATTTTCGAGAGCATCGGACTGAGCGAAGATTTGCTGAGAAGGTATTTCGGTACCGAGGTGAGCACCATTGGTGGTGTGGGTCTGAAGGAGATTGCCCGCGACGCTATTGCGCTTCATGAAGCTGCCAAGGAGCAGACACTGCTACAGAACCAGGGTCAGTTTGCATGGCGCAAGGATGGTATCAAGCACGCCTGGAACCCAGAGACCATCGCAAAACTGCAGCTGGCTACCCGCCAGGGCAACTACGATAAGTTTAAGCAGTGGGCCAAGCTGGTTGACGAGAAGGAGAGCCCTATCTTTATCCGCGACTTCTTCGGATTCAAGAAAGCTGCCAAACCAACACCAATCGACGAGGTTGAGCCCGTTGAGAGCATCGTTAAGCACTTCGTAACAGGTGCTATGTCGTTTGGTGCGCTGAGTATCGAGGCCCATGAGGCTTTGGCATTGGCTATGAACAAATTGGGTGCACGAAGCAATACTGGTGAGGGTGGTGAGGACAACGCTCGCTATCACACAAAAGTTGATGGCGTGAGCCTGTCAAGCAAGACCAAACAGATTGCATCGGGACGTTTCGGCGTGACAGCTGAATACCTGGTGAATGCCGAGGAAATACAGATTAAGGTGGCACAGGGTGCTAAGCCTGGTGAGGGTGGACAGCTGCCTGGCTTTAAGGTGAACGAGATCATCGCCAAGACGCGTAACGCTATCCCAGGTATCTCGCTCATCTCGCCTCCACCTCATCACGATATCTATAGTATCGAGGACTTGGCACAGCTCATCTTCGACCTGAAGAACATCAACCCCACAGCTGCCGTAAGCGTGAAGCTCGTGGCCGAGAGCGGTGTAGGAACGATTGCCGCTGGTGTGGCTAAGGCCAAGGCCGACCTGATTGTCATCTCGGGTGCCGAGGGCGGTACAGGTGCCAGCCCTGCATCGAGCATGCGATTCGCTGGTATCAGTCCTGAGATCGGACTGGCCGAGACGCAGCAGACGCTGGTGATGAACGGGCTGCGTAATCAGGTTCGCCTGCAAACCGACGGACAGTTGAAGACGGCGAAGGACGTGATTATCATGGCTATGCTTGGTGCCGACGAATTCTCGTTCGGAACACTGCCACTGATTGTGCTGGGCTGTGTCATGATGCGCAAATGTAATACCAATACCTGTCCGATGGGTGTGGCTACCCAGAACCCAGAGCTGCGTAAGCACTTTGAGGGTCGCGCCGAGTACGTGGTGAACTTCTTTACCTTCCTGGCCGAGCAGGTGCGCGAGTATCTCAGCGAGATTGGTGTGAAGAGTCTGAAAGAGATTATTGGTCACACAGAACTCATCGAGGTGAACACCGAGAACGCTACCGACAAGCTCAAGACCATCGACTTCGCTCGTCTGCTGCACAAGCCCGAGACGGACAAGGCTCTCTACTGGGATCGCGGTGCTTACACCAAGGTAATAGGCGTGAAGGACGAGGAGATTATCAAGGCTGCTCAGAAAGCCATCGACAGTCAGGAGGAGATAACACTCGACTACGCTATCAAGAATACCGATCGCGCCGTGGGCACGATGCTCAGTGGTGTGATTGCCCAGAAATATGGCGAGGAAGGACTGCCCGACGGAACTATCAAGATTAAGTTTAAGGGCTCGGCGGGCCAGAGTTTCGGTGCCTTCGCCGTACGTGGTCTCGACATCAGGCTCGAGGGCGAAACCAACGACTACTTCGGTAAGGGTCTCAGCGGTGGACGCATCTCTATTCTGCCTCCAGCCCGCAGGAGCGACGACTTCAAGGCCGAGGAGAACATTATCGCTGGTAACACAGGCCTCTATGGTGCCACCTCCGGCGAACTCTATATAAACGGAAAAGTGGGTGAGCGCTTTGGTGTGCGTAACTCAGGAGCCATCGCTGTCATCGAGGGTGCTGGCGATCACTGCTGCGAGTACATGACTGGCGGACGTGTAGTAGTGTTAGGTAAGACAGGCCGTAACTTCGCCGCTGGTATGAGTGGTGGTGTGGCTTATGTCTATGACCCCGATCACACGTTCGACTACTTCTGTAATATGGATATGGTGGAGCTCTCACTGGTTGAGGATAGTGTCTCTCGTAAGGAGCTGCTGGAGCTCATCCGTCAGCACTACCTGCACACGGGTTCAGCTCTTGCAGGTCGCATGCTCGACGACTGGCACCGCTACATCGAGGACTTCATTCAGGTAGTGCCTATCGAGTACAAACGCGTGCTCGAAGAAGAGAAGATGGCACGCCTGCACGAGAAGATTGCCGACATCCAGCGTGACTATTAATCATTTAATGTTTAATCTTTAATGTTTAATGTATTAAGATGGGAAATCCAAAAGCATTTTTAGAGATACACCGCCAGGAGGCGGGTTACCGTCCGATTCACGATAGAATCCACGACTTTGGCGAGGTAGAGCAGACG
>CACYKE010000056.1 GCA_902774925.1 uncultured Prevotellaceae bacterium
GGTGAAGTAGTCGAACTGAGTCTGTACATAGGTGAAACCGTTGATACGGCTGATGATCTGGGCAGCGTCCTTGCCAAGACCGTTCAGGATAACGCGGAGAGGCTTCTTACGAACCTTGTTGGCCATCTCGGCAATCTTGATGGCACCCTCAGCAGCAGCGAAAGACTCGTGACCTGCCAGGAAGGCGAAGCACTCAGTCTCCTCGCGGAGTAGACGGGCAGCGAGGTTACCGTGGCCGATACCAACCTTACGGTCGTCAGCAACAGAACCGGGGATGCAGAAGCTCTGCAGACCGATACCGATAGCCTCAGCAGCGTCGGCAGCAGTCTTCACGCCCTTCTTGATGGCGATAGCAGCACCGCAAACGTATGCCCACTTAGCGTTCTCGAAGCAGATACGCTGGGTGTCCTCACACATCTGGTAAGGATCAACGCCTGCCTTCTCACAAATCTCGTTGGCCTCCTCGATAGAGTTGATGCCATTCTCCTTCAGAGCAGCAAGAACCTGGTTGATACGGCGCTCCTGACTCTCAACTGTACTTTTCTAATCATAGTCGTATCCTCCTTATTCTTTACGTGGGTCAATAGCCTTTACTGCACCCTGATCTTCAGTCGTGCGACCGTAAGAACCGGTGTTCTTCTTCATAGCCTCATTGGCATCCATACCGTTCTTGATGGCTTCCATCATCTTGCCCAGGTGTACGTACTCGTAACCGCAAACCTCGTTGTTGCTGTCGAGGAACATCTTGGTGATGTAACCCTCGGTGAGCTCGAGGTAACGGGTACCCTTGGCAACAGTGCCATAGAGCGTACCAGTCTGTGAACGAAGACCCTTACCAAGGTCCTCAAGACCAGCACCAATAGCCAGACCACCCTCAGAGAAAGCACTCTGTGTGCGGCCATAGACAATCTGCAGGAACAGCTCGCGCATAGCGGTGTTGATGGCGTCGCAAACGAGGTCGGTGTTCAGCGCCTCGAGAATGGTCTTACCAGGCAGAATCTCAGAAGCCATAGCAGCTGAGTGCGTCATACCTGTGCAACCGATAGTCTCCACCAGAGCCTCCTGAATCACACCGTCCTTCACATTCAGCGACAGCTTGCAGGCACCCTGCTGAGGTGCACACCAGCCAATACCGTGGGTGTAACCAGAAATGTCCTTAATCTCCTTTGCCTGAATCCATTTGCCCTCCTCGGGAATGGGTGCAGGTCCATGATAAGCGCCCTTGCAAACGCTACACATGTTTTCAACTTCTTTTGAATAAATCATTGCTTATAAATTTATAAAGTAACGTTAGTTGTGTATTGTTTTGCAAAATTACCGCGTTATTCCGAGAAATCCAAACGCGTCTTATAACATTTAAGAACAATTAACAAGAAATATCGCCACTTATTTGCCGTTCATCGGAAAAGTTCGTAACTTTGCAACATGAAGATTACAAATCAAGAGTTAGAAGAACGGGTCGAGCGGGCTGTGGACAACTTCATGGCTGGCTATGGATGTTGTCAGAGTGTCGTAGCAGCTTTTGCAGACCTCTATGGTGTTGACGAAAAGACCGCCTTGCGCTTCGGAGCAGGATTTGGCGGTGGTGTAGGCCGTCTGCGTATGATGTGTGGAGCCGTATCGGGCATCGTGATGCTTGTCGGCCTCGACTGCGGTCAGACGGAAGGCAGCGACCGCGAGGGCAAGTCGGCCTGCTACAAAGTCGTGCAAGAACTGTTAGCAAAGTCCGAACAACAGAACGGCAGCCTCATCTGCGCTGAAATCCTCGGACTGAAGGGGCACGACAAGGCTCACTGCACTTATGAGGCTTCCCCGCGCACCGCAGAATACTACAAGACGCGTCCCTGCGCTGCCAAGGTCGAAAGTGCCGCCCGCATTTTCGCCGACTACCTCAAAGAGAAATATTGCGACTAATCACTTAACCACAACCTTTGTGCCGTTGTGGATATAGATGCCCTTGGTGGGCTTGGCAGTGAAGCGACGACCTTGGAGGTCGTAGAGGATATCTGCGGCGGGGTTGGGTTGCAAATTGGTGTTGGCAATGCCGCTGATGACGTTCGCACTGACACCGCCTGCGTATTGGCCAATAAAGAAGATAATGCCTGATGACTGCTCGCTAATAACATAGAGGAACGGGCGTGTGGCGTAGAACTTGGCAAACGGATGTATGCCGGTGGTTTCCATTACTATGACGGTAACGGCAGCCGCCTCAGTACCTTCCTCGTCGAGCTTGATTTTAGCCACTTGGAACATATTGCCGATAAAAACATCCTTATTACAGAAATAGGGGAACTCGGCAACATCAGGGTCAAAGGCAGAAGGCATTCCTAAATCCGACATGATCTTGACCAGATTGATGTTGTTTTCCGTCTCGAAACGCGGCAGTTTCAGGTCTATCTTTGTACTATACCCATTGACCTGCCAGTTGCTGCCGTCCAGTGTCTCAAGCACGTCACCGATGGTCTTCCCCTCACGGGGCAGATAAACGGTCATGCGGTAGGCTCCGTTGCCGTAAGGCAGATTGATGGCCTGATAGAGGTCGTTCTCGCTATACTCATACTCCACATCCTCTTGGTGCATCATGGGCACTGCCGGTCCACCACCGAAAGGCTCGTCCTTCGTCTCTGCAGCGTCGAAGGGGCTGGTCCAGGCACCTTTGAAGTAGAGCGCGTTCAGCAGATAGCTCACCGCAGCGGGGTTGAACGTGTCTTCATCAAGTACTTTTGGAATCATTCCTTCCGTATGGTCGCTGGCCCACTGGTTAATGACGTCCATCGTCTTTCCGTCGCCGAAGTCGCGGTTTTGCGGCTGGGCATCGTAATAGTCGTTGGCCTTCTTGACGAAAGCGTCCTGTAGTCGGAAGCCCAAGCCCTCGTTCACGAAGATGGTGTTGGCAATGAGCGCCTTGGTTTTCCAGTCAAGCGTATTCGACTCCGTGAGCATCTTCAGGCAGAAATCGTTGATGGCCTCGGCACCAGCGTCGCCAAAACCCAGCGTCTGGTTAATCTCCTGCTGCGTCAGTCCTGCGGCACCGTTGTTCAACATGCCCAGGGCGTAGGTAATGCTCAGCGGTGAGAGTATGCAACTCTTCTCGTCACGAGCTTTGCGGAACAGATTGAAGGCAAAGTCGTTGTTGCCAGCAACCAAATTACGTTCGTCCTCCGTCAGTTCAATCTCCTTAGGAGCCGCGAAGTCAGAGGCTGAAAACCAGAAACCGCTACCATAGACATAAGAAAATTCCTCATAATCGCAGATGCAGTCGGGTTCTGGTGCATAGGGATCGAACATCAGACCTTTTCCTTGGAAACCGACGCCTTCCACACCGATGTAACCCAAATCGTAAGTACTTCCGTCAGGATTGACGTCTTGGTAGCGATATCGACGGAACTCCTTACCGCTCGCCTTAATGGTCTCTGTGATGAGAGTGACATTGGGATAATAACCGCGATCATAGTGCAGACTGAAGTCAAGTACCATGTAGTCTTTTTTGTCACCTTCTAAATTGTACATATACACCCGTCCTTCTTCGTCTTCGCGGAAGGCTCCAAAGTATTTCACCTCCCGGTTGCGCTCATCCTGCCTGTACATCTTCATGTACTGCCGTCCGTCAATAATGGTGTCGCCTTCAAGTTGATAGTACACCATCCACATCGAATGGTCGTAGTGACTCCCATCAGCCCCTGGTATCTCCCTCTCTTCGAAATGGTGATACAGGTATGCCCATGCCTTTCCCTGCTCCAGCATCTTCCGCTGTGGAACCTCGGCACTTGCCGTCATATACCACACGGCAGCCATCAACAAAAGAATAGTCTTTTTCATAAGCTCAGTTCATTTTCGTTTGCAAAGTTACAAAATTATTTGATATGTTGTATTGTTTTCATCTAAAAAGTTATTCGCAGACCCAACGGCAGGCTGAACGACAGCGGATGCTCCGTGTTCCACGTCTTCACATCACTGCTTTGTTTGAAATAATACTGGAGGCTGGGCTCCACGAAGAATCCGATGTTAGGCGTCAGGTCGTATTGCAGGCCTAAGCCTAAGCCCATTGACCACTGCACGCCAGGATGTAGATGTTCGGTCGTGGGGTCAATTTCCTTGCCATTCATGAGATAAACACTTTCGAGTGTTGATCGCAAAGGCAGGTTAACAGCAGTCGATGCCGATAAATAGGTACTGAATCGGCACCCTATCGGATAGTACCACGACACGCTGACGGGAATGACCAGATATTGTACCTTTTGATGTTGCGAGAGCGAGACGTAAGTGTTGCCTGACAGCATGTCGCTTGTCATTCGCTGATAGCGCAATCCGATGCCTACTTGCCAATGGCGGTCTAACTTGCGGTTTAACATCAGGCCGATAGTCAGCGGCATGTGGTGGTGAGCTATGGAGTCATAAACCACAGGATTAGTCTCGGCATTAGCGTAAGGCAGTTGCATGTCTTTACTATTCCGGATGCCACTATAGGCCAAAGCGAGGTTCCAGCCGCCGGTGGTGGCAGTGGAAGTAGCGGGATTTTCGGTAAGGGGAACCTCACGCGGAGACTCGGCAGGGGAAAACTGCCGACGCGGACGTTCGGGCTGAGGAACAGGTACTGCTTTCGTTGTGTCCTGCGAGACAGTGGGTGCAACATACGTTGTCGTATCGGTTTCCGTTGAAAATTCGCACGCGACGGACTCAAAGTTCTCTGACCGGTCAGAGTGTGGCGTTGCAATCGCACACGACGAACTTGAAGTTCGCACGCAACGGACAAAAGGATACGCAGTAGTCTCCTGTTTGGCCTCACTCTCTTGATTTGGTTTTTCCGTTGCCGCGAGCTTTTGCTTGTCCGTTTCAACGATTTTGCTTATTTCCTTTTCGTCGTCTTGTTTCCAGATGTACATTCCCAATGGCAATGCTATTGCCAACAACAGGAGCGCTAACGGACGAAGCCAGCGACGCAGCAGGACTTTGGCATGAAAGAGCTGCGAGGAGGAACTGTGCGGTTCGATGTGTAGCAGATCGGCAATCTCCTGATGGCTCATGCCTTCAAATACTGACATGCGGAACACTCGGCGGTAGCCTTCTGGCAGGTCGTCAACAGCGGCAAGGATGTCTTGTAGGACGAGACTTGGCTCAGCGTTGTTTTCTACAGCAAATGCCGTCAACTCAGGAGAGGCAGAAAGGGGAACTTGCTGATGTTGCTTTCGCAGGTATAGCAGCGCCACGCGACGCATTACCGTCTTCATCCAAGCTTCAGTACACGAAGTGTCCTTCAGTTCGCCAATCTTCGAGAATATCAACAGGAAAGCGTCGTGCAGCAAGTCATCAGCCACCGCCTCGTTCTTCACAAAGCTCAGGCAGAGTGTTCGTAACGGCTCTCGCATAGCAGTGTAAAGCAGAGCGAAGGCCTCGCGGTCGCCCTGCTGACAACGTTCTGCTATTTGCTGCAATTCCATCATTTTTCACCTAACAACAACCTTAAACTTTGTTTGAGCTTGTTCACGCTCGATAAAGCATGAGCGAGCTCTGCTTTATGCTCACTTAACCACAACCTTGCGCCCACCAATGATGTACACGCCTTTGGACAAAGGACGTTCGACTAGTTGTGGCTGTCTTATTTGGCGTCCTGTCAGGTCGCAGATTGTAGTTTCATTAATGCTCGTTTCTTTGATGGATTTGATAACGGTGGGAACCGTAGAGTTGTTAGGATTGCCTTTCGGTCCCCAAGCGGAATCGCTGATGCTCAGAGTGTTCATGGTGGTCTCACTTACCGCGTCCAGATAAGCCTGGAAGGCCTCAACGCAGTCATCATTTGTATACTGACGGAAACAAGTGTTCTCAGAATCATAGACGTAACATCTATTTGTCAGTTGTCTTGCAACGGTAGTACCTACGAAATTGAAAAGTTTATCGCGGACAATGGCTTCCTGAGTCATTGGCACGGCAACGTTTTCTCCGATAAACAGCAGGCTGGAGCCGATATAGACACCAAGGATATAAGGCGCATAAGGATGCATCTGCGCTATCTCACATCTTGAGAGGTTGAGCGTGTCAGCATGGGTGCCATAGTAGCGCAACACCTGTATCATGTCGGAATGCAGCACTTCGGTATTGCCATTAATATCGTAAAGCATTACATGGGTAGGAGTGAACGGCAATACCAGGGTTTTCGAGTATCCGCGGCCACGCAGTTCAGCGTCTTCATTATCGTACGAGGGCGTCATCAAGTAACTGATAAACTGGGTGCGGAAAGCCAGCGGACAGTAATAGTCGTGTCCTTCGGTTAATTTGATATTTGTGGCTTCCAGTCCTTTCACTATATTATACTTTTCGTCCAATCCTTCTGGCACGTCGTCCTGTGATTCAAGATAATAGAGACAGTTGGGATTGGCCTGTGAGGTGTTGATACGTGGAGATGTGTCGGAGTCATGGTGACCACGAAGGTCTACAGCAACGGCTTCAGCTGGTACAACTAATTCGATTGGAAACATTGACGCATCAGAGACTGGTAACGGCAACACCTGACCATCGAAAGTCCAATAGGAATAAGTTCCTGAAGCGGCGGTGAAGCAGAGTGAATCAATAGCCTCAAGTCCATAGGGCATTCCGTAACCTACTTTCAAAGCATAGTGGGCTCCCTCATGAAAAACAGTATCATGAGCAAATGCTGTCTCCATATAACAGTCTTTCCGCAAATGGGCAGCAAGATGTTTCGTAAAAAACCGCTCACCAGTGTCGCTTTCCTCCAACCAGAGCACGATACCATCGTCTTCTGCTTTCCCACCATGTATTCCAAAATAAGAGTCATCATGGTTCTCAACACGAACCCATCCGCGTATTCTGTTGCCGTAGAGCACATACTGGTCCTCTGCTTTTGCCAACATGTCGAGTGAGAGCATTGCTTTGAAATCGAGCTTGCGCAGGGGTTGGATAGTGATATCATTGATTCCTATTATTTGTTGTCCGTCGGCATCTGTTGATAAGCGCAATTCGAAATCGCCCTCGGGTAGAGCATGAAAAAACTCCAGCGTTCGACTATTATAGGATGAGACTGCAAAAAGGGTGTCGAGACACGTAGTGACACTTCCATCGTTTTTGTTTAAAGCCAAAAGATAGATATGGCCTTCGAAACCAGATTCTGTATTATTCCTTATATTTGCCACCAAGCGTTGTGAAAGATTAGCCAGATGGTTTCCGTATATCTTCATAGAATCAACACTGAGCATATTAGTGGCCGTTGCATTGATGCAGAAAAACGCTGCAAAGATGGAAATCAACAGTTTCTTCATTGTTTTACTCTTTTTTGGTTATACCTTTATATATATAGGATGCAGGAACTTGGTGAAAGACTGCATCGCACTCAATATTTTCTACCTTGCAGGTCGTAAATGACATCGGAATCTGACGGTGGACGGAAGTCGGAAGGGCCGTTAATGCCGTTCGTAAAACAACCGAACGACCATTGGGTGGCAAGGGTCGCTGGTTGAGTGAAAATGCTCGGCGTTTCTGGACGCTGGTCGTACATCACCGCGTAGTCGAATACCTCCTGCATACTGACGCGACCGTCGCCGTTGGTATCGGAACTGACGGGCTGTCCCTGTTCGTCGTGTTGCGCTATGGCGCAAGTCCAGTGATATATAAACTCGTCATAGGCTTTTTCCTTGCAAGCCCACGACATTTGGTCTGCAGCGCAGGCGGCAGTAATGATGCGCCCTTCGCCTTGCAGTGGAGCGACAAAAGCCCCTGCGTAACACTGCCCCAAAAGAATGTTCATCGTCTTGGGATTACACTGGTTAATGATTGTGGCAAGTTTCTGTGGACTAAGTCGCTCGCTGCCCCATAACCAGAGGTGGATATTGCCATCGGTATCGCACTCGCCGTGATCGGTTATAAAGATAAAGAGGTTGTCATTAGCCGTTACTATCTCAGACAGCTGACAGAAAGCGTCTTCAACGTTCTGACGAGTAGCGGACAGCGTGAGGTCAGGTTCTCCGTCGCTGTCAAGGTCGGTGGACGAAGAAGCAAAACCTGTTGCACCGTTGCGTAGCATATCGTTATCGGGATTGTCGCCGTCAGCCATCAACAGCGTAATATGGTCTTTGGAAAGATGACATTCCTGCCGCAAAGTACGATAGAGGAAAGCACAGTCGTTCCAATAACGTTCGTGGTTGAACATCTTGCTGCGCCCGCCACTGATGATGACGGCATAGGTCTCACCAGCGCATACAGCCGTCGCACAGCCAAGAAAAGCCAATAAGAGTAGATGTTGTATCGTTTTCACATTGTAAAGATACGAAGAAAGCACAAAAGACTGCATGGAGGTGCCGTTTTTTAACATAGTTTTACCAATCTCATTCCCTTAAGACGTAAAAGGCAGAAGTAGTGAAATAGTTACGCAAATACGGCAGTTTTGCCAGCAATAGCCACAGCTTACGGGCTTTCAGACTGAATTTCTGCTCATAATGAGGGTTTATCAGCCATAACGTTCGGTCAGCAACCGTATATTCTGCCGAGTCCGCCAACTGCTCGAAACGTTCAACGGTCATTCGAGCTTGCTTTATACCCAACAGTTCTTCGATTCTGTCAGGTGCTGCGCCACTGACACGAAGCAGGCACCGATAAAGCGGATTCGGGAGCAAATGGATAAACGGCAATTTCGAGGCCAAGCCGACACTGAGCTGCTGATGGCCACCAAACGGATTGTGCCACGCAGGGAAACCGAAGAACACGATGCCGCCGCTTCGCAGGAAACCATGAATGTGCATGAAGAAATGGTACTTATCCGATGGCGGTATGTGTTCAACGACATCGTGAACAAGTATCAGGTCGAAGCGTTCGGCATCTGTCGTTGGTTGAGGATAGGTCATAAAGTCATGACAAACGAAAGTACCTTTCTCGCCAAACTGCTGAAAAAACGAAATAGCCTGCTCTATCCGCCCGCGGTGAATATCGATGCCCGTTACGGCGCAGTGGAGGCAGGCAAAAGGCAACAGGTTGCCGCCTTCACCGCAGCCTATTTCCAGCACTCTAGTGTCATCTGTAATATTGATAAACTGACTAACGTAACTTACATAAAAGTTTCTTGACGTATTCGACAGCTCCCGAAAATATTGGAAACGGTCGTGATGACGTTGTTGCATAGTCTTTGCTTTTTAAGGGTTATTCTTCTTATTTCCATCATCATTTGGAAGGTCTTTTATTATAATAGATGGAAATAACCGCAAAAGACTGCACAACTTTTAAAAAAAATCCTCCGCCAGTATATCTAACTATCTGAAAGTCAGCGAAATGATGGCGGAGGATTTTCAATGCTTCTCGCAAAACTTACAAAACTGGTTATCGTATACACGACGAACCTTATTCTCTTTTACTCCGTCTTCGCCTGTTGCAAGCTGGGAGCTAATTCCTTTTTAAGTCCTTTATCTTTAACCTGCCACTTAAGTCGTAAGGTCTTACAACTAAAGTGGCAGTATCGTACGACTTAAGTCCTAGCACCTTTCGACTTAAGTAGCAGATTCGTTAAATACGTCTTCTTCATAGTTTAGTTCCCGCCTCCAAAACGTCAACATCACTTCTAGATTTCTTCTAACCCCTGTTTTGAAACAACTATCATTAGTGTCCCGTTAAAATGGGGCACTAATGATATACTGACATAAAAGAATTAATAACGATAGCGACGTTTGACTTCTTATCCTTTCGAATTGTTTTCCAATTCAAGCAATTTTAAATCATACTATTAAATTCTTTTTCGTACTTATTGCGTTTGACGATGTCTTTAGGAATGAATTTATTTTCTTGCAAATTGTTATAGGCCTTTTTTCCCTTCCAAGGATAATCTAACATTTTATTATGCATAATTCCTATCCTTCCCCAATGTACATTCTCTTTAGGGAGAGGCAAATCAGGGTACGCTGATCTACTGATCTATTCTCTATTCTATGATAACATTTATTCGACCCAAAATAAGAAGTAATGCTACATAGAGAACGTTGAATACTATAAAAAAAGCGAACAGATGTATATGTGACCTAGGTGCTCTTTTCCATTTTCGTTTTATGGCTATCATAGATAAAATGCATTTTAATATAAAATAAAGTGACGTAATAAGGCATAGCATCAATAAGTAATGAATTCTTCCAAAGATAGCGACAGACAAAATAGCAGACATAGAAACACATATAATTGGTATTTCCTTACCTCCATCTATCCATACTAACGGTGCGAATGATTCTAAGTATTTTTCTATATTGACTTTCATTGATTTTGTTGTTGAAAAAAACTCTAAATCTATATAAACGTTCGTCGCAACAATTTCTTTTATAACTAATCGCAAGGATTTTATGATTATGATGTTGTGAATTGCCTAATGCTTTATATCCATTATGCCATCGATTGCAAATAATGAAAACTTATAAGCGAAAGAAGCAAATAAATAACACCAAACAATTAATACATCATAACCATAAATCCTACAATTTTTTTTCTTTTAATTACTATTATATGTCGCAACTTGATTAGGTTGAGCAAGATCTGATATGCAGTCTATAAATGAATACAACATAATTAAAGCACCAAAATAGCCAACATACCTTTGTATCATTATTTTGGCAACTTTAATAGCAGAACTGACAGACATAAGTGCTTTTGTTCCTTTTAAATACATTTGTCCGAATTCCTCTATACCCAAAGCAGTTCCTAAACATTTCCCGACATCAGTTATAGAGACCTCCAAGTCATTCATAATCGATTCATCCGTAAATACAGTCACAACAGATAATGTTGCGAGTTGATCATCTGTCATATTGTTTAATATTACAATATCTTCTTGATTAATGTTTTCTGTTAATCCCATGTTATAAGCATCGGTAATCTGAGATCTAATATTCATTCCATCGGAGATAAAAGGTGCTAAAATAGTTACTATTTCTTCCTCTGTTATTTCCATTGCTCCTGAACGGGTATTAGAACCAAATTTTTTATTCATTTCAGACAGAGCTGCTGTAAGTTGTTTACTTGTCATAGTGGTTTTCACAATAGGCTCAACAGTTTGTGATGGATAATTTTCATTATTATCATTAACACAAGCAATAAAAACCACGAATCCCAAAAGGAGTAATGTAAAGATAAAAAATTTTTTCATACCATAGTATTGGTTTAATTAAATAAAATGTTACATAGAAAATTCACCATTTATATATAAGTTGTATTCATCAAGACTTGTTGATGGTGGATTATAATTCCAGTATGCCTATATAATAATAGGTAATAGTAACGAGACGAATTTCGAATTCGCCAGAGAGCGTTGTCGGCAGAACTATCTGCGTTGAACCCTGCGGAATGAAGGCTGTGTAAATAGGTGTGCCATTCTCTTCACGCAATTCAAGCGTATAATCCACATCTGTGGCAGGGAGAGTAATCGTGTAGTCTTCCAACGTAATAAGTAACGGAAGCGGTTCTGATTTGATATTTCCATTGCTAACATCACTTGTCCTAATAATAGAAAGAGAGATGTCAACAGGATTGTTGGCATAAATAGGGAAAGATTCCGCCCCCAGAAAAAGAAATAGAGAAAATAATAATTGTTTCATAATCAAATAGGTTTTAAATATGTTTGACAATAATTATGTGTCCGGAACACGTGGCAAAGGTATGGAATTTGCTAACAACACGCAAATAATTGTTTGGAAGGTTTCCTTTCAAAACCTTCCAAAATAAAAGTTATCGGATAAAAGGGGGTATTTATACTATGCTCAGTACCTTTCTGTCAAAGTCTTTAGGCTGACCCTGATCAATGCCAAAGACCTTTTTCAACAAGCGTTTTCGCATATTGGCCACATAGCCGTCGGTGATACCTGACAACTTGCAAATGGCCGATGGTGGAAAACCAACCCGGATTAGCAAACAAACCTCATACTCTATTTCACTTAGTATGTCGTTGGCATTCAGCACTGAATAGAAGGATGGTATTACCTCGTTTATAAGAGTACGAAGCTGGTGGAAATCGTCAGGCGACGCTTTCTTCGGAGGATTAGCGTCAACCAATTCCGTCATATGTTTTACTATCGCAGAATTCTTCAATAGAAATTCCCGTTGACAGTCATGTATCTTCTCCTTTTCAAGTTGATTGCTCGCTATCTTCTCCTGCAATTCCACAATCTGATTATTCTTCTTCGTTAAAATCTCAGACGAAGAATCCAACTCCTCATGGAGTTTCAGAAGTTCATTCTGCGCCCTACTAAGTTC
Organism: uncultured Prevotellaceae bacterium; assembly: GCA_902774925.1. Lineage (GTDB taxonomy): Bacteria > Bacteroidota > Bacteroidia > Bacteroidales > Bacteroidaceae > Prevotella. The sequence goes on from CACYKE010000056.1 coordinate 12,226, forward strand.
ATCAAGATTTCGATGATAATCCTGTTGACGAAGTGCATTCCTGCGACGAAAAGTTTGGTATTTCAGAAAGACGAGCAAAGCGGCAATAACAATAAAAGCGATAGCTGCAATAAAATAGCGGTTCATCCTCTCGGCTTTCAGCGCATTCTCATTTGCTCTCTGCTTATGATAGTTATAATTATAGGATGCCTGGAACTTCTGAACATTTTGCATCTCAGAGGTCAAATAGGCAGAATCATTGAACTGATAGGCCAGATTGGCATATTTTGCTATGGAGTCGGAAACGTTTTTAGATACATAAAGTTCTTGCAGTCCCTTACTACTTGCTATCTGATTGTTGAGGTCAGTAGCCAATCGCAATTCCTTGCGAAACATCAACTCGGCAGAATCGGTCTTGCCCAAGGAAAGGAAGTACTTACCTTTTATATAATAAAAAACTTCACGTCCACTTTCTATTTCACCATGTTCATCAAATACCCCAGAGTACTTCTCATATAATTCCATATTCTGCTTGGCTCGGTTCAGCTCACCCTTCTGAATCAATGGAATAATGGTCATCATTAACTGTAATGCAGACAATCGGATATTGCCAATATCGCTGAAACGCCTTGAAGTCTCCTCCTTTATTATAATAACAGAATCAGCGTTATTCATCAAATCATAGGCATTGGCCCTTCGGCCATAACACTCTATGGCCATCATTGTGTCACCGGCTAGAATTGCATATTTTTCAGCCTGAGAAAGTGTCTGCAGTAGGGAACGTGGTTGAATTTGGAACTCATAGACAACACCCGCATTGGCAAAAATCCTGCTCAGCACCTTATAGTCACAATCAGAGGAAGTGGTATCAGCGCAGGCAGCAGCCTTTAAATAGGTCTCAAGGGCTCGGGGAAGTTCACCCAAATCATAATAGGTACGTCCTAACATATATATGGCACGCATCCGCTCGTTGGGGGTGCCGTAGTCATCGAAATAAGCGACAAGATTCTCCGCCAGCGAGTCGTTGTTCATCACGCTGTCCTCACGGTTCGCCTCCTCCAGCATTTCCAGTTGCCGGAGCATCTTACCCTTGTCTTCATTGCAGCTGAACAGCAACCATAGGACACTCAGGAAGAACAATACAGTAAGCGTTGATTTCATTATTTTCGTTCCCACATTTCTAATTTACTTCATCAGCCAGCGATCGGAGTGATGAACCATTGGGACGACGATTTCCTCTTGGGTGGAGTCGCCGTAGCAAAGAAGGAGGAAAGCATAGGTAAGGTGAAGGGTGGTGTCACGGCACGCTTCAATGTCTTTTTCATCATTGTAGTGACTGTCGGCAACGCGTACCTCGCGCAGTCCGTTGTGCTTCTGTTGCATGTCGGCCTGATATTGTTCCACAGCCTTCAGTAGCTGTTCAGCATAATCGGCAGGCAGGGTGTCGACACCGACCTTGCCCCGTAAGAAACCCTTTGAATCACCCTTTGCTAAACAGTCGTAATAGTCTCTGGCAGTACTGGCAGCCTGCCATTCGGGAACCTGATCGTAGCAAGCCCAAAGGAGTGAACAGAGAAAAATGAAAAGCAAAAAACGAAGCCGGCTCATTCGTGGTTTACTTCTGTCGGATGAACACGTTGATAGGTGTGCCAGTGAGCGTCCAGTTTTCGCGGAGCTTGTTTTCGAGGAAACGACGATAGGGCTCTTTGATGTACTGGGGCAGATTGGCGTAGAACACGAAGGTAGGAATCTGCGTATCGGGAACCTGCGAGACGTACTTGATCTTGATGTACTTGCCCTTGATAGAGGGGGGCGGTGTCTGTTCGACGATGGGCAGCATGACTTCGTTGAGCTTGGTGGTACCAATGCGACACTTGCGGTTGAGATAAACCTCCTTGGCGGTCTCGAGGACCTTGAAAATGCGCTGTTTGGTGACGGCCGAAGCGAAGATGATGGGGAAATCGACGAATGGTGCCATGCGCTGACGGATGGCGGTCTCGAAGGTGGTAATAGCGGCCTGCGACTTGTCCTCGACGAGGTCCCATTTGTTGACAACGACGACGAGCGACTTGTTGTTCTTCTGAATGAGCTGGAAGATGTTCATGTCCTGTGCCTCGATGCCGCGTGTGGCGTCAATCATGAGGATGCAGACGTCGGAGTTCTCAATGGCACGGATAGAGCGCATGACGCTATAGAACTCGAGGTCTTCCGTCACCTTGTTCTTACGACGGATGCCGGCAGTATCGACGAGATAGAAATCGAAGCCGAACTTGTCGTACTTGGTATAAATAGAATCGCGCGTGGTACCGGCAATCTCGGTAACGATGTTGCGGTCTTCGCCGATAAAGGCGTTGATGATGCTGGATTTGCCGGCATTGGGACGACCTACAACCGCGAAGCGCGGGGTATTGTCGTCGATGTCGGAAATGTCGACCGCTGGAAGTTTCGACAATACGTGGTCGAGCAGGTCGCCAGTACCGGAACCGGTGGCAGCACTGACACAGAAGGGGTCGCCGAGGCCGAGCTTATAGAACTCGTACTGGCCGTAGAGGTCCTTGCCGTCGTCGGCCTTGTTTGCCACGAGCACGACGGGAAGTTTGGAGCGGCGCAGGATGAGGGCAACGTCCTGGTCGAGGTCGGTGAGGCCGTTCTTGATATCGACCAAGAACAGCACGAGGTCGGCCTCCTCAGTAGCAACGATGACCTGCTTGCGAATCTCCTCCTCGAAGATATCGTCGCTGTTGACAACCCAGCCGCCAGTATCGACCACTGAGAACTCACGACCATTCCACTCGCACTTGCCGTACTGGCGGTCACGGGTGGTACCAGCCTCATCGCTGACGATGGCACGACGGGAGTTGGTTAAACGATTGAACAGGGTGGACTTGCCGACATTGGGGCGTCCTACGATTGCTACTAAGTTACTCATTTTCTTTTTGCTTTTAGCTTTTAGCCTTTGGCTATTAGCTTTGTTTTCAATACGATGAGGCTAATGGCAAACTGCCAAAAGCCAACTGCTTACTCTGGATTATAGCCGAAGGCGTCGAGTTCGCGCTGTGACGAACGCCAGTCTTTATCGACCTTGACGAAGGTCTCGAGATAGATGGGCTTGGCGAAGAATTTCTCCAGTGCCTTGCGGGCTTCGGTAGATACCTTCTTCAGCGCGATGCCTTGATGTCCGATGATAATACCCTTCTGCGAGTCGCGCTCCACATAGATGATGGCATTGATGTGGATGCTCTTGTCCGTCTCCTTGAAGCGTTCCACGACGACTTCGACGCTATAGGGAATCTCCTTGTCGTAATAGAGCAGGATTTTCTCGCGGATGATTTCCGAGACGAAGAAACGGGCGGGTTTGTCGGTGAGCTGGTCTTTGTCGAAAAAGGCCGGGCTCTCAGGCAATAGTTCCTGAATACGTTTCAGGAGCATGTCGGTGCCGAACTTGTTCTTGGCAGAGATAGGCAGGATTTCTGCGTTGGGAAGCAACGTGTGCCATTTCTCAACGATGGCTGCCAATTTAGACTGACTACTCCCCTCGCCCTTTGGAGAGGGGTCGGAGGTGAGGCTATCAATCTTGTTGATGAGCAGGATGACGGGAATGGTCATCTTCTGTACCTTCTCCAAGAAGTCCATGTTCTTCTCAGGATTCTCCACCACATCAGTCACATAGAGCAACACGTCGGCATCCTGCAATGCTGACTCGGAGAACGCCAACATCGACTCTTGCAACTTGTAGTTGGGTTTCAACACACCCGGAGTATCGGAGAACACAATCTGCATGTCGGGGGTATTGACAATGCCCATAATGCGATGACGCGTCGTCTGTGCCTTGAACGTCGCAATCGAAATACGCTCACCAACCAACTGGTTCATGAGCGTACTTTTACCTACGTTGGGGTTACCAACAATATTCACGAATCCTGCTTTATGCATATTCAATCATTTTACTTCGCCGTCGTACGCCCAGCGGTAGTAGCTGGCTCCATGAACAAAGCCTGCTCCGAAGGCTGTCATGATGACGTTGTCACCTTTTCGCAACTTGTGTTCATTTTCCCAAAGTGCCAGAGGAATGGTAGCTGCTGAGGTATTTCCGAAATGCTCGATATTGACCATCACTTGTTCCATCGGCAGTTCCAAACGCTTGGCAACGGCCTCGATGATGCGCATATTGGCCTGATGAGGAACCACCCATTGGATGTTGTCCTTGTTCAGTCCGTTGCGCTCGGCAATGAGGGCACAGTCGTCGCTCATATTCGTTACTGCATAGCGGAACACCGTGCGACCCTCCTGATAGAGGTAATGGAGGCGGTGGTCAACGGTAAAGTGGCTGGGAGGACAGACAGAACCGCCGGCTTTGACATGCAGGAAGGGAAGTCCCTTGCCGTCGGCACGGAAGTAAGAGTCCATAACGCCGATATTCTGCTCTTCGGTTCCTTCTACCAGCACGGCTCCTGCACCGTCGCCAAACAGCGGACAGGTAGCACGGTCTTTGTAGTCGGTCACGGACGACATCTTGTCGGCACCCACCACGATAATCTTCTTGTAGCGCCCGCACTGAATCATGGAGGCTGCTACGTCGAGCGTATAGATGAAACCACAGCAAGCTGCCCAGAAATCGAACGCAAAGGCATTCTTCAGTCCAAGCTTTCCAAGCACGATGCTGGCTGTAGATGGGAACTTATAATCAGCGGTCGAAGTAGTGACTATGAGCGCATCGATGGTATCAGGATCAACGCCAGTCTTCTGTATCAGCAATTTGGCAGCCTTACGGGCCATGTAGCTGGTACCGAGGCCCTCCTCAGTGAGGATGCGACGCTCCTTGATACCAACACGCGTCATAATCCACTCGTCATTGGTGTCTACCATGCGAGACAATTCCGCGTTATTGAGGACATAGTCAGGCACGTAACCAGCAACGCCCGTGATTATAGCATTGATTTTACTCATTATTCAGCGGTTTCGTCCATAACAATGGCAATCTTGCCACGATAGTAGCCACAAGTGGGGCATACGGTGTGGTAGATGTGGTAAGCACCACAGTTGGGGCATACTGCCAGTGTGGGAGCTACTGCTTTGTCATGAGTACGACGCTTAGCGGTACGAGTGTTCGATTGTCTTCTTTTAGGATGTGCCATAATTCTATAAACTTTTTAAATTTTAAACTTTTAAATTCTTTAATTTTTCCCAACGCGGGTCTATCGCCTCTGCCTCCTCTTCGCCGCTTCGGACAGCGCCACTCAACTCTTCGAGTTTCTGTGTCATCGCACTATTGCATTTTCCAGGTGCATGAACGTGCTTGATGGGTATGGCCAGCATAATAAACTCATAGATGAACCACGACAGGTCGAGTATTCCTTCGTTCTCGTCGACTGTCACGGTATCATCGTCGTCGCTGTATGTGTCGCCAAGTTTCACCGTCAACACATTGTCTGCCTCGATGGGTTGTTCCATGTCGTCAAGACAACGGTCGCAGCTAACCGTTACGAAACCCTTCGTCAGGAAATGGAGTTCGAAAAAGCCAGTCATCTTGCGTATAGACACTGACACATGCAATGTTCCATGTTCCAACTGAGAGCCGTCCAAAGACTGAAAGAAATCATCGTTGAGGTCGAAATCAAGAACACGTTCGTCCTCCATCAACCCCTTCAAATCAATCTTATATGTCTCCAAACTACACATACGGGCTGCAAAGTTACAAAAAAATTGAGAATTAAGAATTAAGAATTAAGAAATTTTTCGCTTTTTATTGAAAATCAGCCACTAACGAGGCCAAAGTTTGCACACTACGGGTGCAGGATGTGCAATTATTTGGGCATCTCGATGCGGAATGTCGTACCCTTTCCCAACTCGGAGTGTTTGACGAAAATACGACCACGATGATATTCCTCTACGATACGGCGAGCCAGCGAGAGACCAAGTCCCCAACCGCGTTTCTTGGTCGTAAAACCTGGCGTAAAGACATTATTGATATCTTTCTTGCGAATGCCCTTGCCGGTATCCTGAACTTCAATGACTACACGGTCTGACTCTTCCATCAATGTCAGCGTAATAGTACCCTTACCCTCCATAGCATCAACGGCATTCTTGCAAAGGTTCTCTATCACCCATTCGAACAACGAGGCATTCATCTTGACAGTCACCTCATTATCAGGCAGTTGCCTTATCATCTGAACCTGACTTGACGTACGGCGATCCATGTAGTCAACAACATGTGCCAAGACCTCGTTCATCGAGGCGGCAACGGGTTCTGGCAGTGAACCTATCTTCGAGAAACGCTCAGCGATCAGTTGCAAACGCTTGACATCTTTGTCCATCTCGGGCAGAAGGTCGTCTTCAGGATATTGTTCTTTCAGCATCTCGACCCACGCCATCAGACTCGATACCGGTGTCCCTAACTGGTGAGCGGTTTCCTTGGAGAGTCCAACCCAGACCTTGTTTTGTTCGGCACGCTTGGACGAAAGCAGGGCAAAGATGGCCACGACGACGAAAATAAGTACAATGCCCAACTGGACATAGGGCCATGCCTGCAAGCGCTTGAGCATGATGGATTCATCGTAGCAGACGATCTGCCGGTCTACGCGGATGGTATCGCCAGCCTGCATCATACGCTTTGCATAACTCTCCAGATGAGTAGTATCTTCAATATTACGATAATCGCCTATGATTCCTTCGTCGTCAACGACAATGACAGGAATGGTATTGTTTCCCTCCAACACATTGGAAATCAGCGTGACGTCTGTTGTCTCGTCAGCCTCGTTGAGAGCATGCAAGGCCTGTGCCCACACTTCCATTCGACGTTGCTCTTCTTTCGACAGGTCGCGCACGAGGAAATGGGAAATCAGCAGTGACGCGATGGCAATAATAATAGCCAACGTCACCAGCAGAATTTTCACTTGTCTGATTCTATCTGTCCACTGCATACGACTATAATAACGCAAACAACTACAATTTTATTGAATATCTATTCGCAAAATGTGTTAAATTCGAGAAGATTATGCAGTAATTGGGCATTTTTTCGTATTTTTGCACGTTCAATATTGTAAAGACATGTCAGATAACAACACTTTTGTAGGTTCCAAAATCAAAGGAATCAGGGAAACAAAGAACCTCAGCATCGAGGAAGTAGCAGAGAGCAGCGGTCTGTCAATAGAGCAGATTGCCACTATTGAGAACGGTCAGAATATGCCGTCGTTAGGTCCGCTGATTAAGATTGCACGTGCTCTGGGCGTGCGACTGGGAACGTTTATGGACGACAACGACGCCCTTGGACCTGTCGTAACGCGCGCTGAGGATCGTGAGAAAAAAGATAGCATCAGTTTCAGCAATGGTGCTACCGATGCGCGCAAGCACATGGAATATCATCCGCTGGCTCAGCAGAAGGCCGGTCGCCACATGGAGCCGTTCGTCATTGACATCAATCCTGAGGAGAGTCCTGAATTCCAACTCTCGGCTCACGAGGGTGAGGAGTTCATCTATGTGATGCAGGGCGAGGTAGAGATTGTCTATGGCAAAGAGACCTACAACCTGAAAGAGGGTGACTCAATCTTTTACGATTCTATCGTGAAGCATCACGTGCACGGTGCCCCTGGCAAATCAGCTAAGATTCTCGCAGTAGTTTATATTCCATTCTAAGAAAATGAGCAACGTAAGACTTGATATGGCGGGCAGGCCATTGCCCGATAGAACTTATCCTGCTGAGACCGGATCGGAGGGATATAAGCTGTGGGAACGGACACTCGGCGAATGGTTGGAGTATTGGGCTGAGACCACACCTGATAAGGAATATATTGTATATAGCGACCGTAACCTACGCTTCACATGGAGCAAGTTCAACGAGCGCGTGGATAATCTGGCCAAGGGCCTGATATCCATCGGTGTAAAGCGCGGCTCCAACGTGGGTATTTGGGCTACTAACGTGCCCGACTGGTTGACGTTCCTATACGCTACGGCCAAGATAGGTGCGGTGCTGGTAACAGTGAACACCAACTACAAGCAGAACGAGCTCGAGTATCTGTGTAAGGACTCTGACATGGAGGTGCTGTGTATCACTGATGGCACATGGGATTGTAACTATGTGGACATGACCTACACCATGCTGCCTGAACTGAAGACCTGCGAGCGCGGCCACTTGAACAGCAAGCGTTTCCCGTTCCTGAAGAACGTCGTTTATATAGGTATGGAGAAGTATCGCGGCATGTACAATACCGCAGAGTTGCTGTTGCTTGGTCAGAACGTGGAGGACGAGACGCTGAACGAAATGAAGAAGCAGGTGAATTGCTACGATGTTTGTAACATGCAATACACCAGCGGTACCACAGGTTTTCCCAAGGGTGTGATGCTGACTCACTACGGCATTTCGAACGACGGATACTTTACCGGAGAAAATATGGGCTTCACCCAGGACGACAAGCTCTGCGTGTGTGTGCCATTGTTCCACTGCTTCGGCGTAGTGCTGGCTACAATGAACTGTCTGACGCACGGATGTACCGAGGTGATGGTTGAGAAGTTTGACCCGCTCGTGGTGCTGGCGTCTATACATAAAGAAAGGTGTACCGCTGTCTATGGTGTTCCCACGATGTTTATCGCAGAACTGAACCATCCGATGTTCGATATGTTCGACCTGAGCTGTCTGCGCACGGGTATCATGGCAGGAAGTCTGTGTCCGATTGAGCTGATGAAGCAGGTGAGCGAGAAGATGTATATGACCATCACAAGCGTGTACGGACTCACCGAGTCGTCACCTGGTATGACGCAGACCTGTCTGAACGATACTTTCGAGCAGCGTTGCACCACGGTAGGTCGCGACTTCCCGTTTGTCGACGTGAAGGTACTCGACCCAGAAACGGGAGAGGAATGCCCAGTCGGTGTGCAGGGCGAGATGTGCTGCAAGGGATTCAACGTGATGAAGGGATACTATAAGAACCCCGAAGCTACGGCCGAGGTGATCGATAAGAACGGATATCTGCACTCAGGCGATCTGGGTGTAAAGGACGAAGAAGGCTTCTATAAGATTACCGGACGTATCAAGGATATGATTATCCGTGGTGGTGAGAATATCTATCCACGCGAGATTGAGGAGTTCCTCTATCACATGCCCGGCATTCGCGACGTTCAGGTGGCTGCTGTGCCTTCAAAGAAATACGGCGAGGCCGTAGGCGCCTTCATCATCCTCGAAGAGGGTGCACAGATGACTGCTGAAGACGTACAGCTGTTCTGTCGCGGCAAGATTGCCCGCTACAAGATTCCTAAGTACGTGTTCTTCATCAAGGAATTCCCATTGACGGGTTCAGGCAAAATCCAGAAGTTCAAGCTGAAGGAGATGAGTTTGAAGCTCTGCGAAGAACAAGGTATCGAGGTCGTATAAGATATCAAGGTCGTATATTGAATAAGGTACGTGGGATATTTCTCTTATCCCACGTATCTTTTTTCTTATACTCGTTTACTGCTCTGAATCTACTGGAGCCAAACCTCTACGAAGGAGATTTATTTGGGAAACAATAGTGTAGTACCCATTGACAAACAGGCCATTCTTTCGCAAGTTCTTGATGTCATTGGCGGTAAGCATAATACGATAAGTCGTTGATGCCTTACCCATCATAGCACAGCCCCATTCGTTCAACTCGTTTTCATTTCCCTCCAAAGTCTTATCAGTTTCATTATAGACCGTTTTCAACAACCAATAGCCTCTATTAGGGTCACTGGTATCTGTATTAAACAAAATCTCTATTTTGTCACCTTCAATGGCAGAAATGAACTGTTCAGGTTTTACGACAAAACCACTCTCCCAATTTCCTAAAGCACAATTCCCTTCCCATATCGGAGTTGATTCCCAAGTACTACGACCAGGCGTCAGGAAAACATTCTTAACCAAAATAGTACTGGTATCGGACGACTGAAGAGCAACTTCATCCACAGACGTTAGATCCTGACCATCAAAGTAGCACGTCATTGACGTAATACCAGCCTTACCCATTGTCTTCAACTTATCCGAAATCATAATCTGCGTTGGAACTTTTGTAGGCTCCTCAAACTCAAAAGTGATAGACTCGTAACCCGACCAGTCAACTGGCATGTTTCTTTCCTTCACACTTGCCACAAGTCCGCCCCAAGGTAGAGCATTATAAGTAATTACACCATTGATATCACGATCAATGCCCTCATGGATATTCCAAGTACCATTGAACTTTGAGGTCAGATTATTCTCATCATCAGGATGCAAATTAAGGGAACAACTGGCAAATAATGCACAAGCTGCCATAATACAAATTGTCTTCATTAGGCCGATTAGTTTTAAATTCCGTGCAAAGATAAACATTTAAAATGAAAAAACAATACTTTTTGGCAAAGAGTTTTATAAAAAGGCAAAAAAAGCCCTCCATTCAATCATAAAGACATAAAAAAGCCCTCTCATCGTTTGTTTTGATGAAAGGGCTTCAGAAAAAGTGGCGGCCTCCTACTCTCCCACATTGCATTGCAGTACCATCGGCGCAGGCGGGCTTAACTTCTCTGTTCGGAATGGGAAGAGGTGG
>CACYKE010000057.1 GCA_902774925.1 uncultured Prevotellaceae bacterium
TTGGATTGTTAATTCTGCAAAGGAGAAACACGAATTGGCTACAACAAAACAGAATTGGCTACAAATTGGCTACAATTTTGAAATGTATAAAAAAGAAAAGTCCCGTAAGTCGTTGACCTACAGGACTCATTCTTTGGCGCTTCAGGATGGGCTTGAACCAACGACCCCCTGATTAACAGTCAGGTGCTCTAACCAACTGAGCTACTGAAGCAGGTTTTGTACTTGTAAGAGCGCTGCTATTTTTGTTTAGCGGGTGCAAAGGTACGGTAAAAATCTGAATCGTGCAAATTTTTTGGCGAAAAATTTTATAGATTGCGTTATTTTTTGTACTTTTGCCCCCAAATATAAGGAAAAAGATGATGAAAAGATACATGATACTGTTGTTCGGCGCGTGTTTGATGACACTGCCGACGAATGCACAGGAAGTGATGAATCACAACCTTGAGGTGGCGAAGAACTTGGAGATATTCAATGCGCTGTACAGGCATCTGGATATGATGTATGTCGATACGCTGGATGCCAACAAGGTGGTGACGGCAGGTATCGACGCCATGCTGGAGTCGCTGGACCCCTATACGGAGTACTATCCCGAGGAGCGCCAAAAGGACTTGAAGCAGATGCTGACGGGCAAGTATGCGGGCATCGGAGCCTTGATTCGCTACCACCAGAAGCTGAAGCGATGCGTCATTGACGAGCCGTACGAGGGCATGCCGTCAGCGGAGGTGGGTCTGAAGAAGGGCGACATCATCCTGCAGATAGACGACACGGTGATGACGGACAAAGACACGCGCTACGTGAGCAGTCACCTGCGTGGCGAGGCCGGTACAACGTTTGTGCTGAAGATTCAGCGTCCGTCGACGGGCAAGAAGATGACGTTCAAGATTACCCGTCAGAACATCAAGATGCCAGAGATCACGTGGTACGGCATGTTGGACAACGGCATCGGATATATCAGTCTGAACACCTTTACGGGCGAGCCCGCGAAACCTATGCGTCTGGCATTCCTCGACCTAAAGAAGCAGGGTGCGCAGAAGTTAATTCTCGACCTGCGCGGCAATGGCGGCGGTTCGCTGTCGGAGTGTGTCGACATCATGAGCATGTGGGTGCCGAAGGGTCAGCAGATAGTGGAGACGAAAGGCAAGCTGAAGCGTGCGAACAGCGAATACAAGACCCGTTTGGAACCTATCGACACGGTGATGCCCATCGTGGTGCTGGTGAATCGCGAGACGGCATCGGCCTCGGAGATTACCAGTGGTGCGCTGCAGGACTTGAAGCGCGGCATAATAATAGGTACGCGCACATACGGAAAGGGCTTGGTGCAGATTCCCAACGTCGACCTGCCGTATAATGCGAACCTGAAGCTGACCACGTCGCGCTACTATCTGCCCAGCGGTCGCGGTATCGATATGAAGGAAGGTCTGAAGCCTGACATCGAGGTGAAGCCCGATACGCTGGCCAATATCACACTCTATCTGGACCGACTGGACTCGACGGAGGTGATGTTCGACTACGTGACGGAGTATATTGCCAAGCATCCCACCATTGCTGCCGCCAAGGACTTCCACCTGACGGATGCCGACTACGACGACTTCAAGCAGCGCGTCATCAAGGGCGGATTCACCTACGACCAGCTGAGCAAAAAACAGATGGGCGAACTGGAGAGGGCCATGAAGTTTGAGGGCTATATGGACGACGCAAAGGCTGAATTCGAGGCTTTGAAAGCAAAGATAGACCACCACGACGTAGCCCGCGACCTGGACAAGAACCGTCAGGAGATCATGCAGATGATAGAGCAGGATATCGTGTCGGCCTACTACTATCAGGGCGGAGAGCTGCAAGTCGGCCTGCGCAACGACAAAGCCTTAAAAGAAGCCGCACGTATTCTGACCACTGAGGGTGAATACGCACGGATACTGAACGTTGAACGTTAAACGTTTAGGATTTTCATCAGCTCCTTCATACCTTCGGAGGCGCCCTTCTGGATTTGCGTCACGTTGCTACCTGCACTGATGGGGTTGGGGTCGATGAGATAGACGGGAACGCCCGGACGCACATAATGGATGAGTCCTGCGGCAGGATAGACGTTGAGCGACGTACCGATGATGATGAAGATATCAGCCGTCTGAGCCTCCTCGGCAGCAGCAGAAATCATAGGAACGGCCTCGCCGAAGAATACAATGAACGGACGCAGCAGCGAGCCGTCGCCAGCCTTTGTGCCAGGAGTGACCTCGCAGTTGTCGGGCGTCAGCAGTTGCTGATAGCGCGGGTCGTCTGGGTCGTTGCTGGAACATACCTTCATCAGTTCACCATGCAGATGGATGACCTTCGAGGAACCAGCCTGTTCGTGCAGGTTATCGACATTCTGCGTCACCACCGTTACGTCATAGTTCTTTTCCAGTTCAGCCACCAGTTTGTGGCCCTCGTTAGGCTTCACACCCCAGCATTTCTTGCGGAGCATGTTGTAGAAATTAGTCACCAGCGTGGGGTCGTTGAGCCATCCCTCGTGGGTAGCCACCTGCTGAACGGGATACTCCTCCCACAATCCGTCAGCATCGCGGAAAGTCTTCAGTCCACTCTCCACAGACATGCCTGCACCAGTCAAAATTACTATCTTTTTCATACGCCAAAGTATTAAGAATGCACAAAATTAGTAATTTTTCTCGAATAATCGCATATAATTCGCGAAATATTTGTAACTTTGCAGCCGTTTTTTAAGATTACACATTATTAATATAGAGAAAAGACATGGATAAAGTAAGTTATGCTTTGGGTCTCGGCATCGGTCAGCAGCTGGCACAGATGGGAGCCTCGGAACTGAATATTGACGATTTTGCACAGGCCATCAAGGACGTGATTGCCGGCAATGAGCTGAAGGTGAAGCACCAAGATGCCCAGAAGATTGTGCAGGAGTTCTTTGCCGCCCAGGAGCAGAAAATCAACCAGCAGCGTCAGGAAGCTGGTAAGGCACATAAGGAGGCTGGTGAGAAATATCTGGCTGAGAATGCCAAGAAGGACGGCGTCATCACCCTGCCCTCAGGCCTGCAGTATCAGGTGCTGAAGGAAGGCAACGGCAAGAAGCCATCTGCCAAGGACAGCGTGAAGTGCCACTATGAGGGTTTCCTCATTGACGGTACCGTGTTCGACTCCAGCGTACAGCGTGGCGAGCCTGCCGTATTCGGACTGCAGCAGGTCATTGCCGGATGGACAGAAGGTCTGCAGCTGATGCAGGAGGGTGCGAAGTATCGTTTCTTCATCCCCTATCGCCTGGCTTACGGCGAGGGTGGTGCAGGTGCATCGATTCCCCCCTTCGCAGCACTTATATTTGATGTTGAATTGATTGAAGTAATGTAATTTTATATTTTTTTAAAACAATGAAAAAGTTTACTTTTGCTGCTCTTGCAGCTGTTTCTGCCGTCATGATGTATGCATGCGGCAATGGCACTCCGAAGGCAAACCTGAAGAGTGATGTAGACACCGTTAGCTATGCTATCGGTATGGCTCAGACTCAGGGTCTGAAGGATTATCTCGTTGGTCGTCTTGGTGTTGACACCGCTTACATGGACGATTTCATCAAAGGTCTGAACGAAGGCGCTAACGCTGGTGACGACAAGAAGAAGGCCGCTTACTATGCTGGTATCCAGATTGGTCAGCAGATCAGCAACCAGATGGTAAAGGGTATCAACCACGAGCTGTTTGGTGACGACTCTACCAAGACTATTTCTCTGAAGAACTTCATGGCTGGTTTCGTTGCTGGTACTACTGGCAAGGGTGGTCTGATGACTGTTGACTCTGCTGCTCAGGTAGCTCAGGAGATGATGCGTGCCATCAAGGCTAAGAACCTTGAAAAGGAGTTCGGTGGTAACAAGGCAGAAGGCGAGAAGTTCCTTGCTGAGAATGCCAAGAAGGAAGGCGTGAAGGTTCTCGAGAGCGGTGTTCAGTACAAGGTCATCAAGGAGGGTACTGGTGCCCTGCCCACCGACACTTCACTTGTCAAGGTTAACTACGAGGGTAAGACCATCGACGGTAACGTATTCGATAGCTCTTACAAGCGTAACGAGCCTGCTACTTTCCGTTGCAACCAGGTTATTAAGGGTTGGACCGATGCTCTGGTTCACATGCCCGCAGGATCTATCTGGGAGGTTTACATTCCTCAGGATCTGGCTTATGGCGAGCGTCAGCAGGGTGCTGACATCAAGCCTTTCTCTATGCTGATCTTCAAGATTGAACTGCTCGAAGTAGACGGTAAGAAATAATGGAACAGCGAGAGCGATGTCAAAATGCATTTTGACATTGCCGAGTCGTGACATTATTCAATCAAAGATTGAAGTAATGCAGGAAACAAGACAAAACAAAATAGCGCGTCTGCTTCAGAAGGAACTGAGTGTTATCTTCCAGGAGCAGACGCGCTCCTTACATGGAGTGATGGTCAGCGTGACAAGGGTCAAGATTAGTCCAGACCTCAGCATCTGCACGGCCTATCTCAGCATCTTCCCTTCCGAGAAGAGTGAAGAGCTGATTATGAATATAACGAAGAACGAAAAACAGATTCGCTACGAACTGGGTACTCGCGTGCGTTACCAGCTACGTATCATCCCTGAACTGCGTTTCTTCATTGACGACTCGCTGGATTATATCGAACGCATCGACGAACTGCTAAAACGTTGAACATTGAACGTTGAACGACGTTAGTGTTTCCAATTAATATGAATTTCCCGTTTTATATTGCACGGCGTTACCTCTTTTCGAAGAAGTCGACACACGCCATCAACGTCATCAGTGCCATCTCTGTAGTAGGTGTGGCAGTGGCAACGATGGCCTTGGTGGTAACGCTGAGCGTGTTTAACGGTTTCCACGACATGGTGGCGTCATTCTTTACCCAGATGGACCCTCAGTTGAAGGTGACACCTGCGAAAGGCAAGACAGCCCCTGCCGATGACCCAATCCTGACGAAGATTCGCCAGTTGCCGCAAATAGAGGTCGCTACGGAGTGTCTGGAAGACCAGGCGCTGGCCGTCTATGGCGACCGTCAGCTGATGGTGAAGGTGAAGGGCGTGGAGGATAATTTCGACAGCCTTACCCACATCCGTGAAATTCTCGAGGGCGACGGTACCTATGAACTCCATGCTGCCGATATGAACTACGGCATCCCCGGTTTGGGTGTCGCTTATCTGTTGGGCATGGGTTATACGTACGACAAGCCTTTGAAGATTTACGCTCCCAAACGCGAGGGCCAGCTCGATATGACGAATCCGATGGAGGGTTTTGTCGAAGATGAACTCTACTCGCCAGGTGTCGTTTTTGCCATGAAACAAGGTAAGTACGACAAGAACTACATCCTTACTTCCATCTATTTCACGCGCAATCTGTTTGCGCAGGACGGCATGCTGTCGTCACTGGAGCTGCGCCTGAAGGCTGGCAGCGATTTCGACCAGATAAAGAGCGAGATACAACAGTTGGCAGGCGACAAATACTATGTTCGCGACCGCTATGAACAACAGGAAGACACCTTCCGCATCATGAAGATTGAGAAGCTTATTGCCTACATCTTTCTGACGTTTATCCTCATGATAGCCTGCTTTAACATCATCGGTTCGCTATCGATGCTCATCATCGACAAGCGCGACGACGTGGTGACGTTGCGCAACCTGGGTGCATCGGACCATCAGATTACACGCATCTTCCTGTTCGAAGGACGCATGATCAGTGCCATTGGCGCTGTCATTGGCATTGCTATCGGACTGTTGCTGTGTTGGTTGCAGCAACAATATGGTATCGTGCGGCTGGGCTCGTCTGAGGGTTCTTTCGTTGTCGATGCCTACCCCGTCAGCGTTCATCCTACGGATATCATCCTTATCTTCGTCACCGTCGTTGCCGTAGGATTCCTCAGCGTATGGTATCCCGTACGCTACTTTGCAAAACGTCTGCTTAGTCCGAAAGATTAAGAAGCATTTCCGCCTGCATTCCTACAGCGACTGCATATCATTCAGTTTCTTGTAATAGCCTTCGAAAGAAAGCAATTCTTCATGGCTGCCTCGTTCGACAATCTGACCTTCGTGCAACACACAGATCTCGTCGGCATTCTTGATGGTCGACAGACGGTGGGCAATAGCTACCGTCGTACGTGTCTTCATCAGGTGTTCAAGGGCATCCTGCACTAGTCGTTCGCTTTCGGTATCGAGGGCTGAGGTGGCCTCATCGAGAATCAAAATGGGCGGATTCTTCAGGATGGCACGGGCAATCGAGACACGCTGGCGCTGACCACCAGAGAGACGGCCTCCACGATCGCCGATATTGGTGTCGAACTGATGTTCGCTCTGCATGATGAAATCGTAGGCATTGGCTATCTTGGCGGCCTCAGCAATCTGCTCGTCAGTGGCGTTGTCAACACCAAACGAGATATTATTGCGGAAGGAGTCGTTAAACAAAATGGCCTCCTGATTGACGTTACCAATCAACTGGCGCAGGTCGAAGATGCCCAAATCCTTGACATTGATGCCGTCAATGAGCACCTCACCTTCCTGTACATCGTAGTAACGCGGAATGAGGTCCACCAGCGTTGACTTTCCACTACCCGACTGTCCCACAATAGCAATGGTCTTGCCCTTGGGGATGATGAGGTTGATGTCCTTCAGAATCCACTGTTCAGCATAGCGGAACGATACATGACGGAACTCTATCTGATGTTCGAAACTTTTCAGCTGCTTTGGCTGTGCGGGTTCCTTAATGGTATTCTCTGCCAACAGTATCTTGTCAATACGTTCCATCGAGGCCAAACCCTTGGGAATGTTATAGCCCACCTTCGAGACCTCCTTCAACGGGTTGATGATGCTGTATAGGATGACCATATAATAGATAAAGGTAGGTCCCGAAAGCGTTTGGTTGTTCAACACCAGCACGCCACCAAACCACAGTACAATGACAATCATACAGGTTCCAAGGAACTCACTCAGCGGATGTCCGATATTCTGTCGGATATTCACTCGCATGATATTGCTTCGATAGGTTGTATTGATGTTATTGAACTTATCGCGCATTTTCTCTTCTGCACAGAATGCCTTGATGATACGGAGTCCGCCTAAGGTCTCATCTACCACACTCATCGTGTCACTCCACAATGCCTGTGCCTTGATACTCTGTGCCTTCAACTTACGACCAATCCACCCCATGAACCAACCAATCATCGGGATGATAATCACGGAGAAAAGCGTCAGTTGCCAAGAAATGATAATCAAGGTAGTAAAATACGAGAGAATCAAAATGGGATTCTTGAACATCAAGTCAAGGGATGACATGATGCTGGTCTCCACCTCCTGCACATCGCCTGTCATACGTGCAATGATATCACCCTTGCGTTCTTCGGTGAAGAAACCCAAAGGCAGGCGTACTATCTTGTTGTATAGCTGATTGCGCATGTCACGCACCACACCAGTACGGATAGGTACCACGCTCGAAGAGGCCAGAAAATAGGTTGCTGTCTTCAGCAGGGTGGCAATAATCAGGAAAAGACCAATGAAAAGCAGTGTGGTGGTAGAACCCACCTCGCTGATATACTGATTGATGTAGTAATAGATGTTATTGATGGCGACATCCTTAAAACTGCCGTCACTCCAACTCATCAGTTCGTCAGCTGTCACTGCATCACCTGTCTTGAACAGAATCTGTAAGATAGGTATGAGTGCTGCAAATGAGAAGATATTGAGCAGAGCCGACAGAATATTGAACACTATCGACAGCACGATAAATTTCTTATAAGGCATCACAAAGCGCCTCAACACTTGCATAAAATCTTTCATACCTCTTCTCCGAATAAGGTTGCACTTGTACTATTGACTATTTTCACACGTACCGTCTCCCCAATATGATGACTTCCCTTGTCGAAGACCACCATCTTGTTTTGTTCTGTACGTCCACAGAGTTGGCTTCGGCTACGCTTCGAGAAGCCTTCTACCAAGACATCAAACTCCTTACCCTCGTCCTTCTTGTTTTGTTGGGCGGAGATTTCTGTCTGCAGTGCGATGAGTTCGTTCAGCCTGCGAATCTTCTCTTCTTCAGGCACGTCGTCAGGCAGATGTTTCGAGGCGTAGGTTCCTGGACGCTCAGAATATTTGAACATAAAGGCCGAGTCATATCCCACCTCACGCATTAACGAGAGTGACAACTGATGGTCCTCTTCCGTCTCAGAATGGTAACCCACAAAGATATCCGTAGAGAGTCCGCAGTCAGGAATAATCCTGCGGATAGCTTCCACACGACCCATATACCATTCGCGGGTGTATTTGCGGTTCATCAGTTTCAGGATTCTGTCAGAACCGCTCTGTACTGGCAGGTGGATATGTTTGCAGACGTTTGGCATCTCGGCAATGACGCGCAATGTTTCGTCACTCATATCCTTCGGGTGACTCGTAGTAAATCGGACGCGCATCTCTGGAGCCTCCTCAGCGACACGCCGCAAAAGTCCAGGAAAGTCTAGATTATCTTGACCGTCTGGATTTTCTAGACGATAGCTGTTCACATTCTGCCCCAACAACGTCACCTCCTTAAATCCACGGTCTCTCAGGTCTCTCACCTCACGAAGGATGCTTTCCACGTCGCGGCTGCGCTCACGACCTCTGGTATAGGGCACAATGCAGTAATGGCAAAAATTGTTGCAGCCTCGCATAATGCTGACAAAACCACCAATCTTGGCACCATGCAAGCGCTGGGGAACAATGTCGCGATAGGTCTCACTCGTGCTAAGTTCAATATTAATGGCTTTATGGCCCGTCTCGGCCTGTGCTATCAAATCGGGCAGCGACAGATAGGCATCAGGACCAGCCACAAGGTCAGCATGGTGGTTCTGTAACAGGTCATCCTTCACACGCTCTGCCATACAGCCCAACACACCGATTATCAATGGACGCTTACGCTTGATGGCATCCAAAGCATCCAAACGGTGATAAATCTTCTGTTCGGCATTGTCGCGTACAGAACAGGTGTTCAGAAAGACAGCATCAGCCTCATCCAACGACTCTGTTGCCTCATAACCTGCCATCTGCATCACAGAGGCAACCACCTCTGAGTCAGCAACGTTCATCTGACAACCGTATGTCTCAATATATAGTTTCTTCATACTTTTTCGCTTTACGGCTGCAAAGTTACGACTTTTTTTCGTAACTTTGCACCCAATAACAAAATAATAACACATGGACTTAATTAAAAACAAGGAATTCGGTGGTGAGCGCCCCCTTTTCGCCACCCACGACCTGCGATTTGAGAATGTCACCATTACAGATGGTGAGAGTGGCATCAAACAATGCCAGAATGTGGAGGCCAGCGAGTGCCGGTTCTATGGCAAGTATCCTTGGTGGCACGTCGATGGTGCCCTCATTGAGAATTGCTATTTCGCTGTGGGCTCGCGTTCGGCTATCTGGTACACCAACGACCTCGTGATGCGCCGCTGTCGTATCGACGGCCCTAAATTCTTCCGTGAGATGAACAACGTCACGCTAGAGGATGTCAATATCACCGATGCCGACGAAACGTTCTGGAAAGTCAATGGTCTGCGACTAAAGAATGTGACCTTGCATGGAGGTACGTATCCCTTTATGTTCTGCGAAAACGTCTTTGTCGACGGGCTCAACAGCGATTCCAAATACGTGTTCCAATATTGCAAGAATGTCGAGGTGCACAACGCCAGAATCCTGACGAAGGACTCTTTCTGGGAGTGTGAGAACATCACCGTTTACGACTCTGATTTGGACGGCGAGTATCTCGCTTGGCACTCGAAGAACGTCCGTCTAGTTAATTGTCATCTGACGGGCGAGCAGTTACTGTGTTACACCCAAAACCTCGTGCTCGAAAACTGCACCTTCGACAAGGCCTGCGACCGTGTGTTCGAGTATTCTACCGTTGAGGCCGACATCCGCGGACATATCGAAAACATCAAGAATCCCACCAGCGGACATATCATTGCTGACAGCATCGGTTCCATCACCATCGACGAACACGTCCGCCAACCGAACAATTGTGTGATTGAAATAAGAAAATGAAATATAATTTCGACGAAATCATAGACCGCAGAAACACAGGCTGCGTCAAGTGGGACGAAAGTCCTTCGCCCGACGTTATTCCCCTGTGGGTGGCTGACATGGACTTCGCGGTGGCCCCTGCTATTCAGGAGGCCATCCTGCGTCGAGCCCAGCATCCCGTCTTTGGCTATACCTACGTACAAGACGACTATTATGATGCTGTCATCTCGTGGTTCCAGCGTCGTCACCATTGGACCATCCAGCGCGAATGGATACAATATACCATTGGCGTCGTACCAGCAATGTCTGTTGCCATCAAGGCGCTGACAATGCCTGGCGAAAAGGTGCTCATCCTATCCCCCGACTACAACTGCTTCTTCTCCTCCGTTAAAAACAACGGTTGCGAAGTCCTCGAAAGTGTGCTGCGATTCTGTCACAGCAATAACCGCTTCGAGGTCGACTGGCCATCCTTCGAGGCTTGCTGTGCCGACGAGAAAACGACCGTTTTCCTCCTGTGCAACCCCCACAACCCCACTGGTCGTGTCTGGACGCGTGAAGAACTGCAACGGATGGCTGATATCTGCCACAAACACCACGTCCGCATCGTCTCCGACGAGATTCACTGCGAACTGGTGATGCCGGGCTATACGTTCTGCCCTATGGGAACCGTCGACCCTGACGCCATCACCCTCAACTCACCTTCGAAATCGTTCAACATCGCAGGACTGATGATGGCAAACATCATCTGTCAGGATGCCGAAACCCGTCGTCGCCTAGATCGAGCCATCAATATCAATGAGGTGTGCGACATCAATCCCTTTGCCCCTGAGGCTGTCAAGGCGGCTTACAACGAGAGTGAGGACTGGATCGACGCCCTCAACATCTACATCCACGACAACTATCGAGCGCTCTGCGATTTCGTCGCAGAACACTTCCCCCTCTGGCGCGTCATGCCCCTCGAAGGCACCTACCTTGCTTGGGTCGACGTATCCAAAGTGTGCTGCGACTCAGTCGCAACCTACTGTGACCACATTCTCCGCGAGGCCCGCGTCTGGCTAAACCCAGGCACCATGTATGGCCCACAGTCCGGCGAAGGCTACCTACGTATCAACATAGCCTGCCCACGTTCACTATTGATGGAAGCATTAGAAAGAATTAAAAACATAAAGAAATGAAAAAAAGTGAAGTCAATGCATGGTCAGTCACCTGGGGTGTACTCATGGCCGTTCTTTTCTCTGCAGCTGCTGCCTACCTCGGACTGAAGGTCGGACAGGTCTTTGAAGCTGCTATTCCTATTGCGATTATCGCCGTTGGCGTTTCTGCCGCTGCTAAGCGCTCGAACGCCCTCCGCGAAAACGTTATCATCCAGTCTATTGGTGCTTGTTCTGGTGCCGTCGTTGCTGGTGCCATCTTCACCTTACCTGCCATCTATATCCTGCAGGCGAAGTATCCAGAGATGAGCGCCGACTTCCTGAAGATTTTTATCGCTTCGCTACTCGGTGGTGTCTTGGGCATTTTGTTCCTCATTCCATTCCGTCGTTACTTCGTGGAAGCACCACAGGAACAATACCCCTTCCCTGAAGCCACAGCCACCACACAAGTGCTAAAGAGCGGTGCTGCAGACGGCGACGAGGGAATCACCACTCCCGATGCGTCAGCGTCGGGTAGCTCTCAGGCTAAACCCCTGCTCATTGCCGGTATCGTCGGTGGTCTCTACGATTTCATCGTGGCCACTTTCGGCTGGTGGAACGAAAACGTCACCTCGCGGATGATTCCTTATGGCGACGACTTAGCCGAAAAGGCAAAATTGGTATTTAAGAACAACACTGGTGCCGCCGTCTTGGGTTTGGGTTACATCATCGGTTTCCGCTATGCTCTTATCATCACGCTGGGTTCGCTGTTCGTCTGGTGGCTCGTCGTACCAGGTATGGCACTGCTGTTCTCCGACACCGTGCTCAACGAGTGGAATCCTGCCATCACGACAGCCGTAGGTGAGATGTCGCCAGAGCAGATCTTTACTTCGTATGGTAAGTCCATCGGCATTGGTGCCATTGCGATGGCTGGCATTATCGGCATCATCAAGTCGTGGGGTGTCATCAAGAGTGCCGTAGGCTTGGCAACGAAAGCGACGGATGCCAGTGGGGAAACCGCTGGCCGCGATGATTTGCCTTTCCGCTTCATTGCCATTGCCGCCGTCGTCACCATCATCGTCACCTTCCTGTTCTTCTGGTTTGGCGTGATGGACGGCAACGTGCTCTTCGCCGCTGTGGCCATTATCCTCACAGCAGTCATCGCCTTCCTCTTCACCACCGTCGCTGCCAACGCCATCGCCATCGTGGGTTCGAATCCAGTGTCTGGTATGACACTGATGACGCTCATTCTGGCCTCCGTCGTGATGGTTGCTGTCGGACTGAAAGGCACAGGCGGAATGGTTGCCGCGCTCATCATGGGTGGCGTAGTCTGCACAGCACTCTCAATGGCGGGCTCATTCATTACCGACCTGAAGATTGGTTACTGGTGTGGTACGCAACCTAAGAAGCAGGAAACTTGGAAATTCCTCGGCACACTGGTCAGTGCTGCCACCGTGGGTGGTGTGATGATGCTGTTGAACGAGACCTACGGCTTCGCTTCTGGCGCCCTTGCTGCCCCTCAGGCTAATGCGATGGCTGCCGTCATCGATCCCCTGATGAATGGTGTGGGAGCCCCTTGGCCACTCTATGCCCTCGGTGCTGTCATTGCCGTTGTGCTGACGTTGTGTAAGGTGCCGGCATTGGCCTTTGCACTAGGTATGTTCATCCCCATGGAACTGAACGTTCCCTTGGTTATTGGCGGTGCAATCAGCTGGTATGTCACCACACGTTCGAAGGACGAAGCAACGAATAAGGCTCGTGGCGAAAAGGGTAACCTCCTCGCTTCTGGTTTCATTGCTGGTGGTGCTTTGATGGGTGTTGTCAGTGCGTTGCTGCGTTTCGGCGGCATCTCGTTCGACTACAGCGCCTGGTGGGCTAATCCCCTCTCTGAGCTCTGTTCACTGGTAGCTTACATCCTGCTCATCATCTACTTCATCCGAGCCACGAAGGTAGCAAAATAACCATTACGGACGGCTCTCGCCCTCGACATACTCTTCGAGGAACATGTGCTCCCCGTCATACACGGCATAGGTAAACTGACTGATCCAGTCGCCTAAAATCATCAGCCGCGTATGGCGGGCGAGTTTAATATCGAGCTCGATATGACGGTGCCCGAAGATGAAGTAGTCGATATTGGGATGCTCCTCAATATACTTCTTGGCAAAGAGCACAAGGTGTTCTTTGTCTTCGCCCATGTAGTGGATATCGTCCGTTTCCTTATGTTTGATATAACTATGCTTGGCCCAAGTGAGTCCAAAACTGATACCCCAACGCGGATGAAGTCCCGAGAAGAGCCACTGGCAGAAACGGCTGTGGAATATGGCGCGAATCAGCTTGAACGACTTGTTCGGATCGCCCATGCCGTCGCCATGAGCCAGAAAGAACTCATGGCCGTAAATCTCAGTCGTTTCTTCCTTCTTATGCAGAATGACGCCACACTCCTTCTCCAGATATTCATAGGCCCAGATGTCGTGATTCCCCGTAAAGTAATGCACTTCGACACCCATGTCGGTCAGTTCCGACAACTTACCCAGAAAGCGGGTAAATCCCTTGGGAACAACATACTTGTACTCATACCAGAAATCAAACATATCGCCCAATAGATAGATGGCGGCAGCCTTCTCCTTGATACTGTCAAGGAAACGTACCAGTCGGCGCTCCTGCATACGCTGATGCGGAATGGCCAGCGAACCCAGATGGGCATCGGAAAGGAAATAGACGTTCTTCATATTTTTGGCAGTTTGCTATAAGCTGTTAGCTTTTGGCTAATTTAATCGAAGCCAAGTTCGACGCGGGCTTCCTCGCTCATCATGCTCTGGTCCCACGCTGGTTCAAACACGAGGTTGACGGTCGCCGAGGTAATACCCTCGACACTCTCTACCTTCGTGCGCACATCTTCCAATATAAAGTCTGCTGCCGGACAGTTCGGTGCCGTGAATGTCATATCCATCACGACGCTGCTGTCGTCCTGCACATCTATCTTGTAAATCATCCCCAAGTCATAGATGTTGACAGGGATTTCTGGGTCGTAGACGGTTTTCAGCACGTCCACAATACGCTCCTCCAAATGGGTTTTTTCTAACTGTGTCATTTGTTTTTTCTGATTTATGGGGCAAAGTTACGAAAAAAAATTGTATCTTTGCACGCTGAAAGATAAAAAATCAACACGATGGCCATTAAATATACCCATAAGGAAGAGCTTTGGAATGCGTGGAGCCATGCTGGAGGCATCGTCATGGGCGCTGCTTTCGGAGCGATATTCCTATGGATGGCATTCCGAGGAGAGAACCCCTGGGCACGTCTGGGCGTTTGTCTCTACCTCTTTGGCATGCTGGCAAGCTATGTCACCTCCACCGCCTATCACACCCTGCTCCGACGCTCGAAATGGAAAGAACGCCTGCGCCATTGGGACCACGCTGCCATCTATTGGCACATTGCCGGTTCCTACTCTCCCCTAACGCTGGTGGCTTTGCGTACGCAGGGCTATTGGGGCTGGGGACTATTCATCTTCGTATGGACGTGTGCCATCGTCGGTACCGTCATCAGCTTCATCCGTCTCAAGGAACATTCCCATATCGAGACTTTTTGTTTCGTCGGCATGGGCTTGAGCGTCCTCGTGGCCTTCAAACCACTTATCGACTCCGTATCAACAGCCGCCTTCGTATGGATTGTGGCCGAAGGCGTGTGTTACATTACCGGCGCCGTCTTCTATTCGTTCAACAAGCGCCGCTACATGCACTCCGTGTTCCATTTCTTCGTGCTCGCCGGTTCGCTATGCCACATCATCGCCGTCTGGGACGTACTGATGGAATATCTCTAATACACTTATTAATCCCAGTTTCGGTTTCTGATGATGTCAAAGGCATTTATCAGTTCCATGCTCAGACGACCTGCGAAGCCACAGTCCATACTCATCGAACCCTTGATGATGTCATACACATCGTCTCTGCAGAAATAATAGCGTGTCTCGCCATCAGGGGTTTTCTCGAAGAAGAACTTCAGATTGCCTTTCTTGTCATACATGAACTCCTGATAATGCTCTCGGGCTGCCACATTGAACTTGCGCGTGATAAAGAACGGACGTTGAAAGGCCATCTCCGACTCTTCGTCGAAATCCAAGCGATGGTAATAGGTGATGACTTCCTTCGTCTGACCCGTGCCGCCCTCGTTAAAGTTACTGCTGAAGACGGTCTTGTTGGGCGGCAGCCCTTCGCGCTCCAGCTTGTCAAGGCCTTCCATTTCCTGCTTGGCCTCAGCATACATCTTACGGATATCAGCCACGTCTTTCTTCATTTCAGGCGTTTTCTGGGCCTGAACGGTCATTGCTGCCAAGAGCAATGCAACGGTAAATAGGATATTCTTCATTGCTATGTTATTTTTACTTGTTGACGAAATGTTGTCCGTTCTCGCGGTTTCCGGCCGCAAAATTAGCGAAAATTTGCGAAAACAGCAAGAAGTATAGAGAAAATTACTGTTGCGTACACCTTTTTAAGATGTTGCGCAGAGTGTTGCGCAGAAAATTGTAGAATTTCTTGGGCAATTGACAATATTACTCTACCTTTGCACAGACCAACACAAAAATTTATATATTTTTAGTTGTACATAAGCCACCTGCTTGCGAAAGTCGGTGGTTTTTTTAAAAATAACGATAGCATCATTTGGATGTTAATATATAAATTAATATGGTATAAATATACAGACAGAATGAAAAAGATATCGCAACGTGACATTGCCAAATCGCTGGGAGTAAACGTCTCCAGCGTGTCTCGGGCATTGAAAGGGCAAAAAGGCGTCAGCGAAGAGCTGAGGCAGAAGATAGAGCGTATGGCGGCGGAGAACGGCTACCAGCCTATGGATTTTGCTGCTGCGGAACATTACGATGCGACGCGGATTATCGGCATAGTTGTGCCTGACATGTCGTACAATCTCTACGCTCATATTGTGAAATGGATAGAGTCGGAAGCGCGCAAGTCTGGTTATATGTCCATCGTGACAGATACTTGCGACCGCTATGATTACGAAGTGGAGAGCCTCGAGCGACTGGTGGAAATGCACGTCTCGGGTATCATCGTGAGTCTGTCGCAGGAAACGACGGATTACAGTCATCTGCTGCGGGTGAAGGAACACAACATTCCACTGGTGTTGTTTGACCATGCTGCAGATGTCGACGTGACGTCGGTAGTGATCAACGATGCCGACACAGCGCGTCAAGCCACACATTACCTGATTGATGGCGGAGCACGGCGCATTGCATTCCTCGGAGGTTCGAACAAACTGAAACAGACCGCCGACCGCAAGCACGGATACCTGGAGGCGTTACGCGAGCGCAACATTCCCATCAGAAAGGAATTGGTGAGGTGTCACGATGCCAGTTTCAACTCCGGCCTGACAGATACGCTGGAACTACTGAACCTGCCGGAGCCTCCAGACGCAATCATTGCAACCTTCGGTCCACTGGCTACGTCATCGATGGTAGCCATTAAGAGTCACAATCTTCGGATTCCTGAGGATGTGTCGGTCATCGGATATATGAGCGACTGGGTATCGGACGTGATGAATCCGCGGATATCATACGTAAAACAGAATCCTAAGGAGATAGGCACGAAAGCATTCCGTCTGCTGTTAGACCAGATAAACGGGGACGACCGCGTGAGGCGTATGGTCGTTAAGACTCGTCTGGAGATTCGTGAGAGCACAAGAAATACATAAAATATTTGGCGTGGGGGAAGGACAGGGCGAAACAATGCTAAACGGAGGTTAATAACCTGGATTCTGAGTGAGATTCTGATTAAGTGCACGCACGTCGGCAGGGATGGGGAAGACGGTGGTGTGACCGTCTGACTCGTCGACGGCTCCGGGACCCTCATAGAGCGACTTATATTGTCCAAAGCGGATGAGGTCCGGGCGGCGCCAACCTTCCCAGCAGAGTTCCAGTAGACGTTCGTCGAGGATGTTGGCAAGAGTACACTCACGGGGCGCTGCTCCAACGCGCGCCCTGACGGCATTGAAGTCGGCACTGCCGTCCAACCCTAAACGCTCCTTGGCCTCGGCGCGCATCAACAGCACGTCGGCATAGCGGAAGAGCTTGTGGCACCCGGAGGCCGACCTCTGGCTGTTGGATCTGAAGACGGGTGCGCGACGGGCGATGGACGAGGTGAACAGTCCGCGTGCGGAGAGCCTGCACAACTGGACACCCAATAGCCGATGGTTCCTCTTCGCGAGCCGTCGCGACGACGGGCTCTACACGCGCATCTATATTGCATCGTTGGATGCCAATGGTAAGGTCACGAAGCCGTTTCTGCTGCCACAGCGCAATCCAAAGGAATACTATAGCATGTCGCTATACTCCTTTAACACTCCCGATTTCGCGAGCCGACGCATAGAGCCTCATTCTCATGAGGTCGCCCGACAAATAGAAAGCGACAAAAGAGTACACTAATGTCTTTGTGAAAATTCGCAGCCGCAGTATTGCTGGTTGTAGAAGTTGTATTCGCGCAGCAGTTGGTTACGGCGTTCGTAGAGACCGCCCTTACGCCAGTTCTGGGTCCAGAATTCCGTATCGGGTACGGCCGCTTGAGCCTGCAGGCCGGCGGCGGTAATCTGCTCGATGCTCTTCCAGCGCGATGACGCCAGCGTGGTGGTAAAGAAGTGCAGGCCTTGACGACGGGCTTCACGGGCTGCTGCCGTGAGACGAAGCAGGAAGCACTGGCTGCAGCGACTGCCCCGTTCCGGTTCGCACTCCAGTCCGCGGACGCTATCGAGCCACCGGTTGTGGTCGTAGTCGCCATCTATCCAGCGGACGCCCAGCAAGTCGGCGTGGCGCTTGCTTTCATTCTTACGGATGTCGTATTCCTCGCGGGGGTAGATGTTGGGGTTATAATAAAAAATGGTAGGGCGGACGTCGTGGGCCAACATCCACTCTACGATGGCTGACGAACAGGGAGCGCAGCAGGCGTGCAGTAACACCTCGTGCGCTCCCTCGGGTATGATGATTGCCGGTTGCTTCACTTCACGTATTCAGCAAAGTCGGTAAGCTTCATGTCGCCCTTGCGTGCCAGCGTGTCGTGCATGGCGAAGGCGGCGGTGAGACAGTGGTGCGTATGACCACCAGTACCCAGTTTAAGGTAATCCCACAACAGCTGCTTGTAGTCGGGGTGAGCACAGTTCTCGATGATGGTCTGTGCACGCTGCATAGGACTCTTGCCGCGCAGATCGGCTACACCCTGCTCCGTCACAATCACGTTCACATCGTGCTCCGAGCTGTCCTGATGGGTCACGAAGGGCACCACAGAAGAGATGCAACCACCCTTGGCCACTGACGGACAGGTGAAGATGCTCAGATAGGCATTGCGGATGAAGTCACCCGAACCACCGATACCGTTCATCATCTTCGTACCGCTGATATGGGTTGAGTTGGCATTACCGTAGATATCCACCTCGATGGCCGTGTTGATGGCGATGACACCCAGACGACGGATCACTGCGGGGTGGTTAGAAATCTCACTCTGACGCAGGGTCAGGTGATTCTTGAAATAGTCCATATTGTCATACACCTGCATCAGGCAGTCGTTCGAAACGGTCAGCGAACAAGCGGAGGCATCCTTCACACGACCATTCATCATCATACCTACCACAGCATCCTGCAGCACTTCGGTATAAATGTTGAAGTCGGGCACGTGCTTGTCCTCACCCAGGGCACCGAGGATGGCGTTAGCTGTCGAGCCCACACCACTCTGCAACGGCAGGAACTCTTTGGGGATACGACCCTTGTGCAACTCGTCTACGAGGAACTCAGCGGTCAGATAACCAATCTTATCGGTCACAGGGTCGCTGTCCTTGAAGGCACGAGCCTCATCAGGAATGTTACACTCCACGACACCTACCACCTTCTCCTTAGGAATCGAAACGTAAGGTACACCGATACGGTCACTAACATTGAAGATGGGGATAGGCTTGCGGTAAGGAGGATCCAACGGCTCATAGACGTCGTGGATGAACTTGGCGTTAGGATTGTGGAACGAGTTGAGCTCGAGGATGACGTGCTTGGCCAGACGAGCAGCAGTCGGGGAGATACCACCGGCAGCAGTCAAGTAGACATGATAGTCATTACCCACCTCTTCGATGTCACATACCTCGAGGATTGCCCAGTCCACATCACCATAGAATCCATAACGTAGTTCCTGTGCCATGTGACTCAGGTGTAAGTCGTTGTAGGGAATCTCACCTGCATTCACATGCTTACGGAAATCGGGGTTCGTGGTATAGGGTGCACGATAGAGGATTGCCTGGGCATTGGCCAGGTCACCGTCTGTCGACTGTCCCGTGGAGGCACCTGTGAAGATAGCCACCTTAAACTCGCGGCCGGCCTCGTGCTCAGCCATAGCGATTTTTGCTAACTCTTTGGTTGTTGCCTTGGCCACACCAGCAGGTGTGAAGCCGCTCATGGCGATATGATCGCCATTCTTAATCAATGCTGCAGCCTCTGCAGCGGTCATACGTGTATAAGCCATAATATTGCAATATTTATGAAATTTGGCTGCAAAGGTAATAAAAAAATGAGAATTAAGAATTGAGAATTGAGTTTTTTTTGTACCTTTGCCGGCAAAAAATAGGAAAGTATGGAATCAAAGCTGGTAATTTACAATACGCTGACACGCCAAAAGGAGCGTTTCGAGCCGATTAACGCCCCCCATGTGGGCATGTATGTCTGTGGTCCTACGGTATATGGCGATCCCCATCTAGGTCACGCTCGTCCCGCCATCACCTTCGACCTAGTATTCCGCTATCTGAAGCATCTGGGCTATAAGGTGCGCTATGTGCGTAACATTACCGACGTGGGTCACTTGGAACACGATGCCGACGAGGGGGAGGACAAGATAGCCAAGAAGGCCCGCCTGGAACAGTTGGAGCCGATGGAGATTGCGCAATTTTACACCAACCGCTACCATCAGGCGATGGATGCGCTGAACGTGTTGCGTCCATCTATCGAGCCGCATGCTACGGGTCATATCATCGAACAGCAGCAGTTGGTACAGCAAATTCTGGACAACGGCTTTGCTTACGAGAGCAACGGCTCGATTTATTTCGATATTGAGGCGTATAATAAGCAATATAAGTATGGTATTCTGAGTGGTCGCTCGCTGGAGAATATCAAGGACGAGAGCCGTGAACTGGCTGGTATCGGTGAGAAGAAGAACCAGGCCGACTTCGCCCTGTGGAAGAAGGCACAGCCCGAACATATCATGCGCTGGCCGAGCCCTTGGAGCGACGGTTTCCCTGGCTGGCATTGCGAATGCACAGCGATGGGACGTAAATATCTAGGCGAGATGTTCGACATTCACGGTGGCGGCATGGACCTCGTGTTCCCCCATCACGAATGTGAGATAGCTCAGGCTACGGCGTCGATGGGTCATCCTGCCGTGAAATACTGGATGCACAACAACATGCTGACTATCAACGGTCAGAAGATGGGTAAGTCGTATAACAACTTCATCACACTGGAACAGTTCTTTACGGGCAACCATCCTTTGCTGGAGAAGGCCTACTCACCGATGACTATCCGTTTCTTCGTCTTGAGTGCGCACTATCGCGGCACCGTGGACTTCTCGAACGAGGCACTCGTGGCCGCAGAGAAGGGGTTGGAGAAACTAATGAACGCCATCAGCGACCTTGAGCGCATTCAGATTTCGTCTGAATGTGATGCAGAAACGGAAAAGGTGGTGAAGAGCCTGCGCCAGAAGTGCTACGACGCCATGAACGACGACTTCGCCACGCCGCAAGTCATCAGCAATCTCTTCGAGGCCTGCACGGTAATCAACAAACTCGTTGACCACAAGGCCACTATCTGTGCCGAATGTCTTGCTGAACTGAAGGAGGCGATGCACCTCTTCGCTGAGGATATCCTTGGTCTCAAGGCTACAGCGTCCGCAGGTTTGGCCAACGGAAATAACGCCGCCCGTGAGGAGGCATTCGGCAAGGTGATGGATATGGTGCTCGAACTGCGTGCCAAGGCGAAGGCCGACAAGGACTGGGCCACCAGTGACAAAATCCGCGACGAGCTGGCTGCTGCCGGTTTCGAAGTGAAGGACACGAAGGACGGTGTCACCTGGCGACTGAACCTATAAGTGGGGAGGATTGTCCCCATTATAGGTACGACAAATACAAGTAATTCGTCTGAGCGGGATACTCAGCAGCGAGGGTGTCAATCTGGTTGACGGTGGGCACGAGACCCTGCATCTTGCGCCATTTGCGGATGGTGAGACCGGCCTGCTCCATCTTCATGCGATGCTCCAAACCGACGGCACGGGCAATCTGAAAATCGCTGAAGCCATAGACCTTGGCGGCACGCAGCAACAGGGCAACCTCGGGCGACTGCAGGTACTCCTTGAACTCACTGGGCTCCATGAACTCTGAAACCTCCGACAGGTGGGCGTACTCGTGCAACTGCTCGTCGATGTTGACGATGTGCTTCAGCTTCTCAAGGAACCAGCGGTCAATCTTGGTCAGCTGATGAATCTGCTCAACGCTGTAGCCCATCTGCAGGGCCTTCGACACCACGAAGACACGCATGTCAGTAGGCTCGTGCAGCGAGGTGGCAATGTCGGCAATCTTGATTTCGTGGTTCTCCACAAAGCCGTGCATGCCCTGCCCTATCATGCGGAGCCCCTTCTGCAGCGCTTCCTCGAAGGTACGACCGATGGCCATCACCTCACCCACCGACTTCATCGATGAGCCGAGCTGACGCTTCACACCGTGGAACACCGAGTTCTTCAGGTCGAAGAGGCCGTAGCCGAGACCCAGTTTGGCAGCAACGAACGCCAAGGGATAGCCGGTAGCCTTACTGGCAAGGGCCGACGAACGCGACAGACGGGCGTTGACCTCGATGACGCGATAGTCCTCGCTGTTGGGGTCGAGAGCGTACTGTACGTTGCACTCGCCGACGATGCCAATATGGCGGATAATCTTGATGGCGAGGGCACGCAGCTTGTGGTACTCCGAGTTGGTCAGCGTCTGCGAGGGAGCCACGACGATGCTCTCACCCGTATGGATGCCGAGGGGGTCGAAGTTCTCCATGTTACAAACGGTGATGCAGTTGTCGTACTGGTCGCGCACCACCTCGTACTCTATCTCCTTCCAACCCTTGAGCGATTTCTCCACCAATACCTGCGGTGAGAACGAGAAGGCTTCCTCGGCCTGTGCCAAGAGTTGTTCCTCGTTGTCGCAGAAGCCAGAGCCCAAACCACCGAGGGCGTAGGCAGCACGCAGAATAACAGGGAAACCTAATTCGTGAGCCGCCTTCTGTACCTCCTCAACCGTCGAGCAAGCCTCACTCTTGATGGTCTTCACATCTATCTCGTCGAGTTTCTTCACGAAGAGGTCGCGGTCTTCCGTATCGATAATGGCCTGAACGGGAGTACCCAACACCTTGACACCATATTTCTCCAGGATACCCTTTTCGTAGAGTTCCACACCGCAGTTCAGCGCCGTCTGACCACCGAACGACAACAGGATGCCGTCAGGACGCTCTTTCTCAATGACGCGCTCCACGAACTCGGGCGTCACGGGTTGGAAATACACAGTGTCAGCGACATCCTTCGAGGTCTGCACCGTTGCAATATTGGGGTTAATCAGCACCGAATGAATACCCTCTTCCTTCAGCGCCTTCAATGCCTGTGCACCGCTATAGTCGAACTCACCGGCCTGTCCAATCTTCAGGGCACCGGAGCCTAAAAGCAAAACCTTTTTTATATCTTTCTTCTCCATCATCCTAACATCTTTACGAATTCATCAAACAAAAACTCTGTGTCCACTGGTCCTGAACAAGCCTCGGGATGGAACTGGGCCGACATCCAAGGGTTCGTCTTGTGGCGGATACCCTCGTTAGAACCGTCGTTCATATTCACGAAGAGCGGTTCCCAATCGGCAGGCAATGTCTTGTCGTCAACGGCATAACCGTGGTTCTGCGACGTGATGAAGCAGCGGGTGGTGCCTACCTGCTGAACGGGTTGGTTGTGTGAACGGTGACCGTACTTCAGTTTGTAGGTATTCGCACCAGCGGCACGTGCCAACAGCTGGTTGCCGAGACAGATACCCATGCAAGGTTTCACCTCCGGGTTATTGAGCAACGTGCGGATGTGCGCCACCGTCTTCTCGCAACGCTCAGGGTCGCCAGGACCGTTGGCGAGGAAGAGTCCGTCGAACTCCAACTCGTTGAAGTCGTAGTCCCAAGGAACACGCACCACCTCAATGCCACGACGGATGAGACAACGGATGATATTCGCTTTGACACCGCAATCGACGAGGACCACGCGTTTTAGAGGTGAGAGGTGAGAAGTGAGAGGTGAGAGATTAGTTTCAGGACTATAGGTAATAACCTCCTTGCAGCTGACCTGCTCCACCCAGTTCACGGAGCCGTAGTCTTCTTGTTCCGTTTGCTGCGATGTCATCGCAGCGCCCTCAATCTCAATTCGCCCCATCATCACGCCGTGCTCTCGCAGCACCTTCGTCAGGCGGCGTGTGTCGATGCCCGTAATGCCTGGCACTTGCTCGCGCTTCAGCCAACTGGCCAACGACTCTTTGGCATTCCAGTGCGAATATGTCTCACTATAGTCGGCCACTACGAGCGCTTTGGCGTGGATGCGGTCGCTCTCCATAAACAGCGGCAGACCGTCGGCACCGTTGCCAGTATCAGGCACACCGTAGTTGCCTATCAGCGGAAACGTCGTCACCAGTATCTGACCCGCATAGCTGGGGTCTGTCAAACTCTCCGGATAGCCCGACATGGCGGTGTTGAATACCACCTCGCCACTGGTATTTCCGTCGAATCCAAACGACCAGCCACAGAACGTCGTACCATCTTCGAGTATTAATCTTGCTTGTCTCATATATCTTATTGTTCTCTCTTTAATTTCTGCTCAACATAATTTATAAACGCCTGATTCACCAATTTGTTGCCTCCAGGCGTGGGGTAATGACCCGTAAAGTACCAGTCGCCCGGATGGTTGGGGCATGCCTCGTGCAGTCCCTCGATGCTTTGGAACACCAGTTCGATGGGTGCCTGCATATCGGCAGGACGTAGCATCTCGACGATTTTCTGATTGATCTCGTCGACGGTAAAAGGCTCATAGACGGCGCGCACACAGTTCTGCATCTCTTTTTTCGGTTTTGCCAACTCTTGCTTGCAGGCCAAGTAGGTGTCGTTGACCAACTGCCACAAGCCGCGCTCCTCGATGAGTGCCATCGTGGCGCGGAAGGCACAGAACTCCTCCAGACGCGCCATATCAATGCCGTAGTAGTCGGGATAGCGTATCTGCGGTGACGAACTGACCATCACAATCTTCTTGGGGTGCAGACGGTCGAGAATCTTGAAGATGCTCTCTCTTAACGTCGTACCGCGAACGATGCTATCGTCGATGATGACGAGGTTGTCCTCATAGGGTCTGAGTGAACCGTAACTGATGTCATAAACGTGGGCGGCGAGGTCGTTACGCTCGCTGTTGTCAGCAATGAATGTGCGCATCTTGATATCCTTCCAGACTACCTTCTCCGTACGGACGTTGTGACCTTGCTGGCGGAAGCCGTCGGTCATGCCGTAGTAGGCGACCTCAGCGGTGTTGGGGATATACGAGAAGACCGTATTGGCGACGTCGCCATCAATGGCTTTGAGGATGGTTGGCGTCAGTTGCTCACCCAATCGTTTGCGCTCCTGATAGATGTCACGATCGGAACCGCGACTGAAGTAGATGCGCTCGAAGCTGCAGGCTGACAGCTGTTGGGCGGGCATAATCTGTTCCAAATGGCTCTCACCGTTTTTGCGGACGATAAGCGCCTGACCAGGATTCAACTCACGGATGTCCTCGGCTTGCAAATCGAAGGTG
Organism: uncultured Prevotellaceae bacterium; assembly: GCA_902774925.1. GTDB lineage: Bacteria > Bacteroidota > Bacteroidia > Bacteroidales > Bacteroidaceae > Prevotella. The sequence continues at coordinate 25,015 of CACYKE010000057.1, forward strand.
GTCTGCAACACAGGGCGCTCGCTGGCCAGCGCGATAATCTCGTCGTCCTGATACCAGAACGCAGGACGTATGCCCCACGGGTCGCGCACGCTGAACATCTCACCAGAGCCCGTCAAACCGCACATCACGTAGCCACCGTCGTAGTGCTTCATGGTCGAACGAAGCACGTTGGCCATTTCCACATTATTATCGATGTAGTCGGTGATGGCGGTACCCTCAAGTCCCTGTTCCTTGGCCTCCTGAAACAGGCGTTCCACCTCGCGGTCCAGACGGTGCCCCATCAGCTCCAGTGTGATGTACGAGTCGCCATAGATGCGCGGCGACTGGCCTTGTTGGGTCAGGAACTGAAAGACCTCGTCGATATTGGTCATATTGAAATTGCCGCACAGACAGAGGTTCTTAGCGCGCCAGTTATTACGGCGCAGGAAAGGATGTACGAACGTCAGTCCGCTCTTGCCTGTCGTAGAATAGCGCAGATGACCCATCAGCAGCTCGCCCTTCATCTTCTCGGTCACCCTCGAAAAAATCTCGGTAATAGCGTCCTTGCCCTCAGCCTTTTCGCGGAACATATACTCTGTGCCTGGCTCGTTCTTCAGACTGACAGAGGCGATACCGGCACCCTCTTGTCCGCGGTTGTGCTGCTTCTCCATCATCAGATACAGCTTGTTGAAACCATAGGCCCACGTACCGTATTTTTTTTCGTAGTAGTCCAGCGGCTTCAACAGGCGAATCATCGCCACACCACACTCATGCTTCAGTTGTTCCATTAATTGTCAATTATCAATTATTTAACGCAAGCCTTAACAAAGTCCATAAACAGCGGATGCGGATGCAGCACTGTCGAAGAGTACTCCGGGTGGAACTGCGCACCGATATACCAGCGCTTTTCCGGTATCTCTACTATCTCGACGAGGTCGGCGGCAGGGTTGATGCCTACACACTTCATGCCAGCGGACTCGTATTCTTCCTTGTATTTATTGTTGAACTCATAACGATGGCGGTGTCTCTCACGAATAGTCGTAGCTTTTCCATAGGCCTCCGCAACACGACTGCCTGCGGTGAGCTCACAATCGTAGGCACCCAATCGCATAGTACCGCCCATCTGCGTAATGTTTTTCTGCTCCTCCATGATGTCGATGACATTATGAGGCGTGTTAGGATTCATCTCGGCACTATTGGCATCCTTATATCCCAGCACATTGCGGGCAAACTCAATGACCATCATCTGCATACCCAGACAGATGCCGAAGGTGGGAATGTCATGCGTACGAGTGTACTCAGCAGCGATAATCTTTCCCTCAATACCGCGCTGTCCGAAGCCTGGACAGATGACGATGCCTGCCATACCCTCCAGCTGTGTGGCGACGTTGTCCGTCGTCAGTTGTTCGCTATTCACGAAATGAATCTTTGCCTTCACATCGTTGTAGATGCCTGCCAAGTTCAGGCTCTCGCGGATGCTCTTGTAGGCATCCTGCAGGTCGTACTTACCCACCAGACCGATGTGTACCTCGCGCTTGGCGTTGCGCTGCTTGTCCAGGAAGTCGTGCCATGGTTTCATGGCAGGCGTCTCACCAACAGGAATACCAATCTTGCGCATGATGGCGGCGTCGAGCCCCTGCTTCTGCATGCTGACAGGCACCTCGTAGATGCTGGGCATATCCTCGCTCTGCACCACGCATTCCAGGTCGACATTACAGAAAGATGCCACCTTCAGGCGTATAGCGTCGCTGAGGTGGCGTTCGGTTCTGAGGACGAGGATGTCGGGCTGAATACCCATGCCCTGCAGTTCCTTCACGCTGTGCTGCGTAGGTTTCGTTTTCAGCTCTTCTGCCGCTTTCAGATAAGGGACGTACGTCAGATGCACACACACGGCGTCGCGCCCCAGCTGCCAGCGCAACTGTCGGATGGCCTCCATAAACGGTGCACTCTCGATGTCACCAATGGTACCACCCACTTCGGTGATGACGAAGTCTAACTGCTCGTCCTTTTCCTCTTCACGCAGCATCCTGCGCTTAATCTCATCGGTGATGTGCGGCACTACCTGGATCGTCTTACCCAGGTAGTCGCCGTGGCGCTCACGGTCGATGACGGTCTTGTAGATGCGCCCTGTCGTTATAGAGTTGTTTCGTGTTGTGTGTATACCTGTAAAACGCTCGTAGTGTCCCAAGTCCAAATCGGTCTCGAAACCATCCTCCGTCACGTAGCACTCACCATGCTCGTAGGGATTCAGCGTACCTGGGTCGATGTTGATGTAGGGGTCGAACTTCTGGATGGTTACCTTGTAACCGCGAGCCTGTAGGAGTTTTCCGATTGAGGCGGAGATAATACCCTTTCCTAACGAGGAAACGACACCGCCTGTGACAAAAATATACTTCGTATCCATAAAAACAAATGTATTTTATGGACTGCAAAATTACTGTTCGCGTGCGTAAGGAATATCGATTGTTAAAAACACACTCAACTATCAATATGTAAAGTTTGCATACATATTATCCCTCGTTTTCCTAACAAATTGTATCATTTCTCTGTCATTTCGTTACAAATCGTCAGAAAACAACATAAAAATCCCTTCTTCCATTTCAGATTGGAAGAAGGGACTCAATTCCTGGTTCAGATATATTATGGATGCAGCGTTAAACCCAAAACCAGGTAGGCATTTTGTGTGCAGGGATTCGCGGAAAGTTCAGCGAAGACGGGAACGGAGAACGTATCGGTAATCTTGATGTCCTTCGACGCCTTCAGTGCGACATTGGTGACAGAGAAACCGCTGGTCCACTCATTATAGAAGTCTGTGGCATAAGGGACGACACCCGCTGTAGCAGTCCAGTCGACTGTGGCAAGCTTAAATGGGACAATAGCTTCGAAATAACTGCTATAGGCGCGCTTGCCGTCCTTGTTTATGCCATCGTTGCCTGCGAAGTTTGTATACCATTGGAGCGAAGCGAAGCCGAAATCATAACCGATATTTGCCTCGAAAACGTGGTTGGTACTGTGAGCTTCGTACTTCAGATAGCGGTTTTCGGGATCGAGACCGGCATTGAACCAATAGTCGGTAATACCAATATTGAATCCCTTTATCGTATAAGCCAGCGTCAGGTCCAACTCCTTCGTGTCGTCAGCATTGGCGATGCCGTAACTACCCCAAGCCGAGAGCGATAGGCCTTTGTAGGCTATGCCGAGTGTCGGTTGAATGGCTGCGTTACCCAAATCCTGACCACGCCAGATATACTGACTTACGATATCTCCACTAATCGTTGTTTCAATCTCATCCTGCGCAAAGGCGGTCATACTCATGACCAGGCCCATTGCAAATAAAACAATCTTTTTCATAATCTTACCTTTTACTTTTTTACCTTTACCAATAAGACGAATCGTCTAATTAATTGTAACATGCCTCTCCGTGTTCGTAGATATCGAGACCTTCCTCTTCAATGCGCTTGTCGACGCGCAGACCATGCAGTTTCTTGATGCTGTAGAATAGGGCGAATCCGCAGGCAGCAGCCCAAAGGTCGATGACGAGGACGCCAAAGCACTCAGCACCGAAGAATCCCCAGCCGTGACCGTAGAACGCACCGTTCGAAGTTGACAGCAGACCTGTCATCAGCGTACCTAAGATACCACATACACCATGTACAGAGCTGGCACCCACAGGATCGTCGATGTGCAGCACGTGGTCGATAAACTCGATGGCAAATACCAATACCAGACCGCATACGAGACCGATAATCACAGCACCCACAGGCGATACGAGGTCACAACCAGCCGTAATACCCACGAGACCAGCCAGCACACCGTTCAGTGTCAGAGAAAGTGAGGGCTTACCATACTTGATATAGGTGAGGAACATTGTGGCCACACCACCGGCAGCAGCAGCAAGGTTGGTGGTCAGGAACACGTGAGAGATGGCGATGCGGTTCACTTCACCGCTAGCAGCCAACTGCGAACCTGGGTTGAAACCAAACCATCCCAGCCAAAGAATAAAGACACCCAAAGCGGCCATCGTCAGGTTGTGACCAGGAATAGCGCGGCTCTTGCCGTTCTTGTCGTATTTTCCGATACGGGGACCCAGTGCCAGCGCACCAATCAGGGCCAGTACACCACCCACACTATGCACAATAGCAGAACCTGCGAAATCGTGGAACACATCGCCAAAGGTTGACATCATAAAACCGTCGGCAGCGTCGTTGCAGAGCCAACCACCGCCCCAAGTCCAGTGACCCTCGACGGGGTAGATGATCAGCGAGATGACGGCGCTATAAATCAGATACATCGAGAACTTCGTGCGCTCAGCCATAGCACCACTAACGATGGTGGCAGCAGTGGCACAGAAGACGGTCTCGAAAATCAAGAAGCCCTCAACGGGTAGGTCGCTCTCGTAGAAACTCAGGTCGCCCCAGTTGGGTGCACCGATGAAACCTCCGAGCACATCGCTTCCAAACATAAAGCCGAAGCCGAGGAAAAAGAACAACAACGAGCCGAACATGAAGTCGACAAAGTTCTTCATCAGGATGTTCGCCGTGTTCTTACTACGCGTAAAACCAGCCTCACACAGCGCAAAGCCCGGCTGCATCCAGAAAACCAACATGGCTGCCAATAGCATCCATACAGTATCGAGTGATAATCCAATTTCGTTCATATCCTAAATATTTTTGTGTTTGTTATCCTAATCATTATTCACTAATCACTATTCACTGTTCAATGTTCACTTCTTATCCTTAAGAACAGTGTCACCGTGCTCACCCGTGCGGATGCTCCAGGTGTCGATCATGTCGCTCACGAAGATACGACCATCGCCGACCTCACCCGTATGGGCTGTTTTCAGTATTACCTTCACTGTCGGCTCCACCAGCGGATCGCGACAAACGATGGTCAATGCCACACGCTCAATCACGTCCGTAGAATACTGCACGCCACGATAGACCCTTTCCTGACGGCTCTGTCCGATGCCGTGTACGTTATGGTACTCAAACCAGTCGATGTCCGACGAGAGCAAAGCCTCCTTGACCTCTTCAAACTTGGTCTTCCTGATAATTGCTTCAATCTTTTTCATACCTTTTTACCTTATTAATTAATACTTACCCGTTTTGTTTGGGTTGACACTTTGTTTGTTTCACGGTGCAAAATTACGACATTTTGCAGTAAAATTTATAATTTTTCTTTCGTTTTGATTATTAAAACTACAATTAAATGACATATTGTAAAGTGTTTCGTGGTATTGGTTTCCATTTTGCTTACTTTTTGTCCTGAAAACCTGTTGTTTTGTTGCAAAGTGTCATATTTTACAAAATTGTGTTCGAACACATGCATTTTTAAGGTTTACAAAATAAATCCGCGAAACCTATTATGGCTTCGCGGAATGATTTTTAGATAACGGTGTGAATGGCGTCAAGCTTTACTCCATTTTTTGATGCGGTCAAGGGCCTCGTCGGTCTTCTCATGACTATTAAAGGCCGTAAAGCGCACATAGCCCTCACCTGAAGGACCGAAGCCGACACCTGGTGTACAGACGACATTTGCACCATAGAGCAGGGCCTCAAAGAACGACCACGAGTCCATACCTTCCGAGGTACGCATCCAAATATAGGGCGCGTTCTCACCACCATAACACTCATAGCCCAATGCACGCAGACGTTTCAGCATCCTTTGGGCGTTGTCCATATAATAGTCAATAGTTGCCTTGATCTGCTCCTTACCCTCTGGCGAATAGATGGCCTCAGCAGCTCGTTGCGAGATATAGCTCGTGCCGTTGAACTTCGTGCACTGGCGGCGCAACCACAATTGGTTCAACGGGATACGTTCACCCTCGAACGTCGAAACGGTCACTTCCTTAGGTACGACAGTATAGCCACAACGCACACCTGTGAATCCTGCTGTCTTCGAGAACGAATGGAACTCGACGGCACACTTCCTGGCACCGCGAATCTCGTAAATCGAACGTGGTATTTCCGGGTCGCGGATATAGGCCTGATAGGCGGCATCGTAGAGGATGAGCGCATCGTTCTTCAACGCATAGTTCACCCACTTGCGCAGTTCCTGCTTGGTAATCACCGTACCCGTCGGATTGTTGGGGTAACACAGGTAGATGACATCCACAGGGCGACCCTTCGGCAACTCAGGAATAAAACCATTCTCCGCGGTTGTCGGCAGATAGCGCACATTGGTCCAACGTCCGTCGCGGAATGTACCACAACGGCCAATCATCACGTTCGAATCGATATAGACAGGATAGATAGGGTCGGTCACACCAATAAAGTTGTCCCAATGCAGCAACTCCTGAAAGTTACCCGTATCGCTCTTCGCACCATCGTTGATGAAAATCTCGTCGATACTGAGGTGTACACCACGTGTCAGGAAGTCGTTCTTCAGGATGGCCTCACGCAGGAAGTCGTAGCCCTGCTCAGGACCATAACCGCGGAAGCCCTTGATAGTACCCATCTCGTGGGCAGCCTTATGCATGGCCTCCACCACAGCAGGTGCCAATGGTTGCGTCACGTCGCCAATACCCAATGAAATGACATCGGCCTTGGGGTGCATCACCTTGAAGGCGTTCACCTTCTTGGCAATGTCAGCGAACAGGTAGTTGTTCTGCAGGTTCAGGAAATGAATGTTTACTAATGCCATATTTATTCTTTTTATATTTCTATCTCGCCATCAAACACAAACTCAGCAGGACCGGTCATGTAGACGTGGTTGTCCGACTCACGCCACTCGATGCTCAGCGTACCTCCATCCATCACGATGTCGCTTTTGCGTCCTGCCTTGTCCTTCAGTGCCGCAGCAACAGCCGTTGCACAAGCACCCGTACCGCAGGCTTGCGTGATGCCGCTACCCCGTTCCCAAACGCGCGTTCTAATGGTTGTGATGTCAGCAGGCGTGCGGTCAGCGGTTTTCCCGCTGACAATCTTTGCGAACTCTATATTACAGCGTTGTGGAAATGCCGGATGTTTTTCCAGCATCCGTCCCGTCTCGCCCACCTGATCGACATCATCGGTAAAGATGACGTAATGCGGATTACCCATCGACACAAACGTACCCTTGTCCAGCACGCGATAGCCCATGAATTGCGACTCGTCTTCCAATACCGGCTCGCCCATGTCCACCGTCACGCTTTCCACCTTATTATTAATAATGTGTAACTTCAATGTCTTTACGCCCGACAGCGTCAGCAGACGGATTTCCGTTTTCGTCGTCAGTCCACGTTCATACAGGTACTTACCAATGCAACGGCTCGCATTGCCGCACATCATAGCCTCCGAACCATCCGCATTATAGATATGCATCGTATAGTCGGCCTCAGGCACAGGACTCTTGCCTATCAGCACCAGTCCGTCAGAACCGATGCCCTTGTAGCGGTCACTCCATCGGACGGCGGCCTCTTGAGGGTTCGGCACTTTCTGCTCCATCGTATTGACATAGATGTAGTCGTTGCCGCAACCATGCATCTTCGTAAACCTGATTTTCTGTGCCATATTGCTTACTATTTGGGTATTTTGCTATCCTTTTGCTACTTTTTCGGCTGCAAAGGTAAGCAAAAAGACAGAAACACCAAAGAAAAGCATAACTTTTTGTGCTTATATTTACCCAAAAAGTGTCATTTTGTAAAGAATTCAACTACTAATTCTGTCGTTTTGCTTACACCTTGCTATTTCGCCCCTTGTTTTATCGGCAAAGTGTCAGTATATGTTAATTATCGTGTTTTTCTGCCGTTATTTCGCAAGAAATGACTACCTTTGTGACAAAGTTATACCTAACAAGGTTAAAAACATATATGGAACAAAACAATGAGCTGCGCACGGCGTGGGACTTCGTCGAAAGTACGGGACGCAGCATATTTCTGACCGGCAAGGCGGGAACGGGAAAGACGACGTTTCTGAAAACCATCATGGAACACTCGCGCAAACGACCCATCGTGGTGGCTCCGACGGGTGTGGCGGCCATCAATGCTGGTGGCGTCACCATTCACTCGTTTTTCCAGCTGCCGTTCTCGCCTTACGTGCCTGGTGCGAAGGTCGAGAGCAAGTTTGACTTCGGCAAGGAGAAGAGAAAGATTATCGCCTCGTCCGACCTGCTCATCATCGACGAGATATCGATGGTGCGCGCCGACCTGCTCGACGCCATCGATGCTGTGCTGCGTCGCTTTCGTGAACACGGACAGCCCTTCGGAGGTATGCAACTGCTGATGATTGGCGACCTGGCACAGCTCACACCTGTCGTCACACCTGAGGACGAGCGCATGCTGAAACCTTACTATGACACGCCATATTTCTTTGGCTCGAAGGCGCTGCAGCAGATTGACTACGTGACTATCCAACTCTCTCACGTCTACCGCCAGCAGGACGAGTCGTTCATCGCACTCTTGAACGAGATTCGCGAGGGACATCCGTCGACAGAGGCTTTGTCGAAGCTGAACAGCCGAGTAGCTAATAGCCAAAAGCTAACAGCTAATAGCCAATTAGCCATCCGCCTGACCACCCACAACAACCTCGCCAATTTCTATAACGAGTCAGAGCTGCAAAAGCTACCTGGCCGTTCGTATCAGTATCGCGCAGAGGTCAAGGGCACGTTCCCTGAATACTCCTATCCCACGGCTGAGACGCTGGTACTGAAAGAGGGTGCGCAGGTGATGTTCGTGAAGAACGACCCGTCAGGTGAACACAATTATTATAATGGGCGCATAGGTCGTGTGATGGAAGCCAGCGACAATCGTCTCACTGTCTATTGCGAGGGCGATGCGGAAGCCATCGAAGTGGAGCCGCTGGAGTGGGAGAACATGCGCTATACACTGAACGAGCAGACGCGCGAGATAGAGAGCGAGGTGCAGGGCACCTTTAAACAGTTGCCTCTACGACTGGCCTGGGCCATCACCATCCATAAGAGTCAGGGCCTGACCTTCGACCGCGCCATCATCGACGCCAACCAGTCGTTCGCGCCTGGGCAGGTGTATGTCGCCCTGAGCCGTTGCCGCACACTCGAAGGACTGGTACTTGCCTCACCTTTGGAGCCTCGTGCCGTCATCAACGACGAGCGTGTCGACTCATACATCGCCCAGCAAGAGAGCGAGGCAGAACGCAGCATCCAGCAATTGCCTGCGCTCAAGCAGGAGTACGAGCGCTATCTGTTGATGCAACTTTTCGATTTCCGTGCCATCCTGTTATTGGAAGAATCGATGGTACGCATCTTCGCTGAGTTCTTCTACCATAGTCACGCCTCGCTCAAGCAGTTGCACGACCAGACACTTTTTGACCTTCGTCAGCGTGTTCTTGAGGTGGCCGTCAAGTGGCAACAGAAGATTCAATTGATGTCTATCGAGTCCCTGCGCGATGCCAATTTCCTCGACCGCGTAAAACGCAGTGCCGAGTACTTTGCCGACCAGTTGCGCGATATCCTCACCAAACCCATCGAACTCTCCGTCAAAGTAGAGACCAACAACAAACAAGCCTCACGTCGCCTCAACAACGCCCTACCCGACCTCAAGCAGGCGTGGCTTGCCCGCCGCTATCTGCTCGTCAAGATGGCCGAGAAGGGCTATACCGTCGACAACTACCTGCACGAAAAGCAGATGTCCATGCTCGACGCCCTTGGCGAAGACGACGTAAAGCCCAAGCGCAAGCGTAAACCTAGAAAGAAATGATTTCCTACCTGAATAAAAATGATGATATGATACAGCCCAAATTATTTGATTACGACCTGCATAAGGATGTGGTAGCGTTCAGTACGACGCGACGTGGTGGATTCAGTACGGGGGCGTATGGTGAGTTCAATATCAACCGCTACTGTGGCGACGATGCTGAGGCCATCCGCAAGAACCGTGCTCTGCTGTGCCAGCAGTTGGGCATTAGCGACGACCGTCTTATCATGCCCCATCAGGTACATCTCGTGCAGTCCGTTCAGATTGACGAAGCGTTTTTTGCGCTGTCGGAAGAAGACAGACAAACACGGTTGGAGGGCATCGACGCGGTGATGACTAATCTCTCGGACGTATGCATCGGGGTCAGCACAGCCGACTGCATTCCGTTGCTCGTCTACGACCCTCGTCAACACGTTGTGGCAGCCATTCATGCTGGCTGGCGCGGCACCGTCCAGCGCATCGCACAGCAGACCATTGCGGATATGACGACAGCATACGGTTCACAACCGGCCGACCTGCGCGTTCAGATTGGTCCAGGCATCAGTCTCGACAGCTTTGAGGTGGGCGACGAGGTCTATGACGCCTTCGCGGCAGCAGGTTTCGACATGAAGTCCATCAGCAGGCGCGAGGCGAAGTGGCACATCGACCTGCCTGAGTGCAATCATCTGCAACTCATTGCTGCTGGCGTGCCCGAAGCTCACATCTCCGTTGCCGACATCTGCACTATCAAGCAATCTGACACCTTCTTCTCCGCCCGTCGGCTGGGCATTCAGTCAGGCCGCATCTTCACGGGTATTATCCGTAAATAATGAACAACTAATTATAAATTAATGACAACAATGGATATAAAGGAACTATTGAATCGGACAGATAGGTTTGCAGCCAATGCAGGTTGTAAGATTACGGAGGTGGACGAGCAGCATGCTGTGGCGGAGATGACGGTGACGACGATGCACCTGAATGGCGGCAATGTGTGCCAGGGAGGGGCGCTGTTTACGTTGGCAGACTTGGCCATTGCTGCCTGGATGAACTACAACGGTCAACTCACGTTTGGCATCAACAACAGCATCATGTTTGTTTCGAGCGCGCGCGAGGGTGATGTGCTGCGGGCAGAGGCTGTCGGCATCTGCGACCATCATAAGATTCCTGCTGTGGAGGTGCGCGTAACCAATCAGGACGGACAACTCATCTGTCACGTGACGGGTATGGGGTATCGTAAGAATAGTAACGTGCCAACGGAAGAACGGAAATGAAAAAGGTCATCGTCGCGATCGATTCGTTTAAAGGTTGTCTGACGTCGGCTGAGGCTAATCAGGCGGCAAGTGAGTTTTTTTTTGCGAAGATGCCTGAGGCTGAGGTCGTGCAGGTGCCTGTGAGCGATGGCGGCGAAGGATTTTTGGAGGCGTTTAAGGCAGCGATGGGTGGCTCGATAGTAGAGGTTAATGTGAAAGACCCGCTGATGCGAACAATCGTGGCGCAGTATCTCGTACAGGGCGATACGGCAGTGATAGAGATTGCCAAGGCCAGCGGACTGACACTGATCTCGCCAGAAGAACGCAATCCGATGGTAGCCACGAGCTACGGCACAGGTCAGTTGCTGGTGGATGCTGTCCACAAAGGCTGCAAGCATATCATTGTAGGACTTGGTGGTAGTGCCACCAGCGATTGCGGCATGGGCATGCTGCGGGCGATTATCGATGCCTTTTCAAAGGGAGGAAACTGGGATGACGTGCGCGAACTGGATGACGTGCGCTTCACGATAGCAACGGATGTCACTAATCCGCTCTGTGGCGAGAATGGGGCTGCCCACATTTTTGCGCCTCAAAAAGGCGCGACACCAGAAATGGTCGAGGCCCTTGATGCTCGTGCCAAACGCTTTGCGGAGGTCTCTGCCAAGCATCTGGGGCACGACTGCCAGAATATGCCAGGGGCAGGTGCAGCAGGCGGTTTGGGCTATGCGTTCCTGCAATATATGAATGCGGAGTGTCGGTCAGGTATCGACCTCCTGCTGGATACCATTCATTTCGATGACCTATTGCAGGATGCCGACCTCGTCATCACTGGCGAAGGCTCTGCTGACCGCCAGACGCTGATGGGCAAACTGCCTTTTGGCATCTTGCAACGCGCACTAAAGCACGACGTGCCCGTTATGCTGATAGCCGGTCGTATAGCTGACGAACAACTTCTCCTTGATGCCGGCTTCTCCCGCGTCGCCTGCATCAATCCTCCAGACTTACCCCTTGTAATTGCGATGCAACCCGCAACGGCAAAAGAAAACATCAGAAAAACAGTAAGAATATGAAAAACGTGGAGATACATAGTTGTCCTGAGTTGATGGACTACATCCAGGAAGTGGGATTCCTACCGTTACTGGATAGTGGTATTCGCGACTACTCGGCTGAGGATGTCGTCGATGAGGACAATCGATATGTCGTGTTCGACGACGGTGGCTGGGACTGGCCACTATGGAAGTGGAAGGGGCCTATTGTCACGGAGGGTCGCTGCGTGTATGGCAAATTCTTTGCGGGCAAGGCGGGCTTTGTGAGCAAAGAGTGGTGGCCCGATTTATGCAACTATCGCCGCGCTTCGAGACCTGCGCCCGTTGAGGGAAGCATCGAAGAGACAATCCTATTAACATTGGCTGAGCACGGCAGTCTGATAACGCGTGATCTGCGGGCTGCCTGCGGATTCGATGGTCCCAAGATGCGGAGCAAGTTTGACGGCTATGTGACGCGCCTGCAGATGGCCTGTCGCATCGTGACTGAGGACTTCGTTTATCCCACCGACAAACATGGGCGCGAATATGGCTGGGGCTGGTCGTTGCTAACAACGCCCGAATCGCTATTAGGGCGTGAGATGTGTCGATGTGAGCGGACGCCGCAGGAGTCGTTCGAGCGGATGAAGGGGCACCTTAGCAAGCTGTTGCCTGAGGCGACGGAGAAACAAATCGAGAAACTCATCAAGTAGCATGAGCATCAAGACAATCATACTAATCCTAACAACAACGATGATGATGAACGGATGTAAGGGACAGACGCAGGCTCCTGTGGTGAGGCCGGCAACACAGGCGAACCGATTCTATACGGGCGATGCACGAGAACTGAGCGAGGAGGTGGACAGCTTCCTGGCGTTGCATAAGGGCGACGCGAAGTACAGTAATGTGGCAGCATTGATAGTGCCGCATGCAGGGTATTATTTCTCAGGTAATGTGGCGGCATCGGCGTATATGGCGATAGACGCGAAGAAGCAGTACAAACGGATTTTCCTGTTAGGGCCGAGTCACCACGAATGGCTCGACGGGGCGTCGGTGAATACGGAAGCGGACTATTATGCCACGCCATTAGGCAATGTGAAGGTGGACCACGAAACGGCTGTTAAACTGACCACGAATAATACGAATAAAACGAATAATAAGAGTACGGATGGAACGGATAAAACGAATTCTGTGTTCTATTACAGGCCTGAGGCACACGACAGGGAGCATTGTCTGGAGGTGCAGTTGCCGTTCTTGCAAAGATTCTTCACTCTTCATTCTTCACTCTTCAATCAAGAAGTACCCCCCATTGTGCCGATTGTTATTTCGACGAATGATTACGAGAAATTGAATCGGATGGCGGAGGTGCTGAAACCGTACTTTACGGACGAGAACCTCTTTATTATTAGCAGCGACTTCTCGCACTATCCGTCATATGAGGATGCCTATGAGGTGGATGCCAAGACGGGCAAGGCCATTGAGACGGGCGACGTGGAGGAGTTTATTGCGACCATCAATGCCAATGCACGAAGTGGTAAACGCAATCTGCAGACGAGTGCTTGTGGTGAGTTTGCCATCATTACGCTGATGCTGATGCTCGACAACCAGTATGAGGTGAAGCACCTGATGTATCAGAACTCGGGTGACATCGATAATCACGATCATAGTAGGGTAGTGGGCTACCACTCGTTCGCGATTATTCGCAGCGGACTTACGCAGACTAACACGGACTTTTCTTTATCCGCAGAAGATAAGAAGATGCTAAAGGACATCGCTTTGCAAAGCATCGTGGATTCATTAAACGGTAAGCCTATCGCGCAGCCAATTGTCAATTCTCAATTGTCAATTCTCAATTCAAAATGCGGAGCTTTCGTCTCGCTGCACAAGCACGGCCATTTGCGTGGCTGCATCGGACATTTTGGAGAGGACTATCCGTTGCATGAGATTGTAGCAGAGATGGCACGAGCAGCAGCCTTTGAGGACCCACGGTTTATGCCCGTCACTCGTGACGAACTGAACGACCTCGATATTGAGATCTCTGTGCTCACGCCTATGCGTCGCATACAGAGTCTGGACGAGTTTGAACTGCATCGTCACGGTATCTATATCAAGAAAGGCTATCGCAGTGGCACATTCCTGCCGCAGGTGGCCGACGAGGTGAATTGGACCAAAGAAGAATTCGTGGGACATTGCTCGCAGGACAAGGCTGGACTGGGCTGGGACGGCTGGAAGGACGCTGAACTCTACGTTTACGAAGCGATTGTTTTCTAAACCACGAATTGCACGAATCAAACGAATTCTTTTCGATCACGGATGATGGAATGCAGGTATTATAAGCGATTGGACGACGGAAGGGTGGAGTGTACGCTTTGTCCTCACCGTTGTCGTATTGCTGAGGGCAAGACGGGTATTTGCCGTAGTCGTCGAAATCAGGGCGGCGTGCTCGTGAGCGAGGTGTACGGCAAGCCTTGCTCGCTGGCTATCGACCCCATCGAGAAGAAGCCGCTGTACCACTTCCATCCTGGCACGACGTGTCTATCGCTGGCCTGTACGGGCTGTAACTTCCGCTGTCTGAATTGTCAGAACCATGACATTTCGCAGGTGTCGCCTGCTGATGTCAATCATTACGAGTTGTCGCCTGAGGACGTTGTCGCGCTTTGCCTGAAGCACCATTGTCCAGGCATCGCCTACACCTATACTGAGCCGTTGACCTATCTCGAGTATATCATCGATTGTGCACGGTTGGCCCATGAGGCGGGACTCTGGAACATCCTCGTAACGGCGGGCTATGTCTGTCAGGAACCACTAAACGACCTGCTGCCGTATCTCGATGCCGCCAACATCGACCTCAAGTCGTTCAGCGACGATATTTATATGAAGGTAAGCGGAGGCCATCTGCAGCCCGTCCTCGACACCATCCTCTCCATGAAACAGGCTGGCGTGTGGGTGGAAATCACCAACCTCGTCATTCCTGAGATAAATGATAATACGCAGATGATTCGTCAGATGTGTCGCTGGCTGAATGAAAAAGGCCTCGCTGAGGCTCCCTTGCATTTCAGCCGTTTCTTCCCTCGCTACAAAATGCAGGACACGCCACCCACGCCCATCGCGACGCTAAAGGCTGCCAAACGCATCGCCGAGGAAGAAGGCATCAGGTTTGTATATTTGGGAAACGTTTGAATCATAAAGTATGTTAAATAATTAAAGGTGTCCCGACTTTTGGGACAACCTTGTCTTATCTTTGCACCCGATATGCTGACAGAACAGACAATGGAAAAGCTGCGGATACTCGCAGAGTCGGCGAAGTACGACGTGTCGTGCTCGTCGAGCGGCACCGTGCGCAAAGGTAAACAAGGCATGGTGGGCTCGACGGTGGGCGGCGTGGGCATCTGCCACTCGTTTGCCGACGACGGGCGCTGCATCTCGCTGCTGAAGGTGATGCTGACCAACTACTGCATGTACGACTGTGCCTACTGCATCAACCGCCGCTCGAACGACGTCAAACGGGCGACGCTCTCCGTCAGCGAACTCGAGGAAATCACGATGGAGTTCTATCGTCGCAACTACATCGAGGGACTCTTCCTCTCTAGCGGCGTGGTGCGCAATCCTGACTACACGATGGAGCGCCTCGCTGCCATTGCCCGCGACCTCAGAACCGTTTATCGCTTCAACGGCTACATCCACCTGAAGAGCATCCCTGGCTGTTCACAGGAACTGCTCAACGAGGCAGGCCGCTATGCCGACCGCATGAGCGTGAACATCGAGATTCCCAAGGAGGAGTCGCTGAAATTGCTGGCGCCCGAGAAGGACCATAAAAGCGTGTTCCAACCCATGAAGCTCATCCAACAGGGCGTGCTGGAAAACAAAGAAGACCGCAAGAAGTACCGCTATGCGCCAAGGTTTGTGCCAGCAGGCCAATCGACGCAGATGATAGTGGGTGCGACGAAGGAGACGGACAAGGACATCCTCACGATGTCGTCGATGCTCTACGGGCAGCCCACGATGCGACGCGTGTATTACTCTGGCTATGTCAGTGTCAACACCTACGACCCACGTCTGCCAATTCTCAAGCAGCCGCCTCTGGTGCGCGAAAACCGCCTCTATCAGGCCGACTGGCTCTTGCGCTTCTATCATTTCAGCGTCGACGAAATCGTCGACGAGATGCACGCGAATCTTGACTTGGAGGTGGATCCGAAACTGGCATGGGCCTTACGGCACCCTGAAGCCTTCCCTGTGGATATTAATTCCGCTGACTACGAACAGCTATTGCGCGTGCCTGGTCTGGGCACCAAGTCCGCCTGGCTCATCGTCAACTCGCGTCGCTTCAATCGCCTGACGTCTTTCGACCTAAAGAAGATTGGCGTGGTCATGAAAAAGGCGAAGTACTTTATTACCTGCAACGAACTCACCTCCCAGTTCTCGCAGCCCATAGTTGGCATCAACGAACTCCGCCCTGAGCGCCTCCGTCCCCTGCTCATCAGCAAGGCCCAACAAAAGCGCGCCGCCGCCGAAAGGCAACTCTCCTTCGATTTCAAGGACGATACAGAAAAAAAAATCATATAAACGAACAACTATTTCTATAACGTATGGATGCAAAACGAATATTGAATTACCTGAAACAGTTGATGGCCAACAACAACCGCGAGTGGTACTGGGCCAATAAGGCAGAGTATGACGCCATTAGGGCAGACTTTGAGGAAGGCGTGAAGCTGGCGATTGGAAGGATTGCTGGATTCGACCCGTCGATTGCCCATCTGAGCGTGAAGGACTGCACCTACCGCTTCAATCGCGACACGCGATTCTCGAACGACAAGTCGCCCTATAAGAATCACTTGGGGGATTGCAGCGCCACACTCTGCTTGCAGAGTCCCCGTGATCCCTTTTTTGTTGTTCTATGTTGTATCGCCATTGGTAGCATGTTGCTCCGATGTTGCTCTAGGTTTCCTCCGAGGTTCCTCCCATTGAGTTTCGGTAGAGTTTCGGTAGAGGGAGGTCTGACTTTCGGTGGAGGAAGTACGTTGCTCCTACATGGAGTCTATATGATAAGATGATGGGAATGCCGATGCAAAGATACGAATAAGTGAGCAAAATGCAAAATAATTCTCGATTTATTTTTCTTTTCGCGTCAAAACGGTTGTGTGAGTATGGGAAGGGGAAAAAAGTTTTTGAATTATACCAGTTTGGCTTATTTGAAAAGTATAGAGGAGCCTATCCTCAGCTTCCGCGAGTCTTCGCTGAAAATAGGCAGAGAATTGAGCCGTCAGCTGAATATCGACCCTGCTGTGGTTCTGGGAGTGTGAGAAGTGACAAGTAGAGCCCCCGTGATTGTAAAGAAATGACAGATAAGTCTAAATTGTTGGCACGTTTGAAGTCCCTAGTCCTATGTCATCTACAACCTGTTGAGACATAACTTTCGAAAGCCTCACGGTAGGCCTCGGTAACGCGGATAATCTCTTCACCGATATAGACGCAGAGGTTGCGGTCGACCGTTCGAATCTTGTCCAAGCGGACAATATATGAGCGGTTGATGCGCATAAAGGTGTCTGTAGGCAGAACATCCTCCACGGCCTTCATTGTCATGTGTGTGGTCAGCGGAATACGTTCACCCTCCAAATGGAAACGCACATAGTCCTTCATGCCCTCGACAAAGAGGATGCTATCGAAGCTAATCTGTCGCAGTTCGCCGTCGACCCTGATAAACATGGATGTTTTGTTAGAGTTGGCAGTGATGGTTCGCCGAGCCTTCTCAACAGCAGCGATAAACTTGTTGTAGCGGATAGGTTTCAGCAGGAAGTCGATGGCGCTGACCTCGTAGCTTTCGAAGGCATATTCCTTGAAGGCTGTGGTAAAGATAACCTTAGTGCTTTCGGGCAGCATGTGAGCCAACTGCATGCCATTGAGGTCGGGCATCTGGATGTCGAGAAACAGCAGATTGGGCTGCAGGTTCCTGACGGCATTAATAGCCTCAACGGAATCGGTATAGGAGCCCAGCAACTCCAAATCGGGTGTCTTGTTAACAAACGATTCGAGCAATTTGACAGCCAGCGGTTCGTCATCAACGATAATACAAGAGAGCGACATCATAATGCTTAATTCTTAATGCTTAACTCTTAACGTTTATTGTTTATTGTTATCCTGACGTGGTATCGATCGTTTTGCAGCGACTGTTCCCATGAATAGCTGTCGGGGTACATCAGTTCCAGACGGCGGCGGGTATTCTCCAGACCTATGCCGGAACCACTGCGGTCGGTATCGTCTTTGGGATAGTTGGTATTGTCACAAGTAAAGACAATCTGGTTGTCAGTCTGCTCCAGACGGATATCGATGCTTGACGGACGACTGCTGCTGACGCCGTGCTTGAAGGCGTTCTCGATGAGTGAGACAAACAGCAGGGGGGCTATCTCAAATTGATCATTGATAATGGATAATTGATAATTGACAATGGTCTTTTCGTTACAGCGTAGTTTCATCAGGTCAATATAATTGCGCATGAACTCTACTTCGCCATCGAGGGGAACCTTGGGCTTGTTGGTCTCGTACATGGCATAGCGCAGCAAGTCACTCAACTGAGCGATGGCGTTCTGCGCCGCATCAGAGTCAATCTGCGTCAGACTGGAAATGTTGTTCAGCGTATTAAAGAGGAAATGAGGGTTTATCTGACTTTTCAACCATGCCAGTTCTGCCTCGGTATTCTTGGCCTTCTCTTCTTGCAGCTGCTGCCTGATTTTGCGGACGCGGATGAAGTGAAGGATACCAATGGCAATGGCGCCCATAATCATATTGAGCAGCACGAAGAGGAATGCGCCTGAAAAGAAACCAATCCATGCGTCGCTGGTCATGCTGGGCGCATATTCCTTGATCATCAGGTAGCTGAAGAAGAAACCATAGTTAACGCCCACGATGAGCAACAGGTTGCTGAGGGCAAACCACCAGAACTTACGACGGAAGAACAGATAGGGTCCGAAGAGATAGAAATTGGCGAAATAGACGATGAGCGGACCACGGAGAATCTGCCACACCATCAAGAGTGAAGTGGACGTCGTCTCCCAGTTGCGGGTACTAAGGAAAGTGGCAAATGGCAGGACCGTCAGTACAAGCGTCCAGACAACGGCCTGTACCAGGAATAACCAGATATCTTTTTTCTCTATCTTCTTCATCGCTGCAAAGATAATAAAAAAAGTTGAAAGTCAGCTTACTTTTCCTTATTTTCTGTATTTTCGATGCTATTGAGCATTTCGCCCTGCGACTGCTGTTCGATGAAATCGTTTTGTACACGGCTGACGTGCTGCTTAGCCATAATCCTGGTATCGCCAAAGGTATAAGCCACCGTGAACGTCACGCCCGTGACGGGTACCTTGACACTGGTCGTCGACGTAAAATTCTGACCACGACTATAGCTGTCGATGTTCAGCTTGCCACCCTTGTTAAGACCAGTCATGGCGCTGATGCTCAGGTTGAACTTATCCTTCAGCAACGACTTCGACACACTGGCAGTAAGCATGTTGAAACCGCCGTTCCATCCCTGTAGGGTATAGGCCTTGGAGGAAGTCATGACAAAGGCACTGAGATTGATTTTCCAAGGTAGCGTCTGCTGCACGCCTGCCATGATGTTGACGGTCCAGCCGTTGTTGTACTGGTCGAGGAGACGGGTATTCTTTTTTATCAGATAGTTGACGTATGCGCTCACGCCCGTCTGACTGTTCTTGATGATATTGCCAAAGGTGGTGTTCAGCATGTTGTTGCTGTCGTAGAAACTGTATTGTGAGATACCGTCATCTGTAAAGCTATGGTGCAAATTGACATTCACCATCAGCTTTGGCGAAAACAGATTATAGACCAACGAGAAATTATGCGTCTTCTCGATATCCAAGTCGCTGTTGCCGTAGCTTAGCGCAGTGGGGTTTGACTTGTCAACGTATGGATTCAGATAGGTAATGCCAGGGCGTGAGATGCGCATGTTATAGGTCAGGCCAAGATTGCTGCCCACGCTGATGTTATACTGCAAGCTGGCATTGACCACCAAACGTCCATAGTCGGTGCTGAAGTCGTAACCGTTGCCAAAGTGGTACATGACATCCTGCCACGTATGTTCGTAGCGCAATCCAGCTTTGGCACCGAACTTATTCCAGTTGCCGGCATACTCGGCATAGCTGGCAAGGATGCTGTTCTTGTATTCATAGTCGGTGCTTGAATTCGGGTCGTAAACATCCTTCATATAATAATGTGCATCGGAGGTAGCATCGTGAAGCTGGTACTTACCACCCAGGCTCAGCGTATGCCCATAAGCAAGCGGTAACGTGTAGTCGAGCTGGA
Organism: uncultured Prevotellaceae bacterium; assembly: GCA_902774925.1. Lineage (GTDB taxonomy): Bacteria > Bacteroidota > Bacteroidia > Bacteroidales > Bacteroidaceae > Prevotella. Next base: position 45,210 of record CACYKE010000057.1, read on the forward strand.
AGATATGGCTGACGGTCTTGTCGTTATTTTCCGAATAACGGTTCGTCAGGTCAATGAATGAGGAAGTAGCACCGAAGTTACTCGTCATCTCAGTAGTGCCCGGACTGTAGTTCAACTGATAGGTGAATGCCAGCGAATGAGTACGCATCTGATTGAAGAAATGCTGGCAGTCGACGCTGGCGCTGAACGACGTGCGCGAATTCTTCATATCGGTACTGCTACCAAAACTGAAGCCGTCGCCATAGTAAGAGCCGTTCATAGCTGTTGTCGAGGTACCGGTACTCTTCATGCTCATCCGGTTAACGGAAACCGTCGCATTGATGGCACTCAACGCATCGAGCTGGTAACCGAGGGAAAGACTTCCCATCGTAAACGGAGTCTTCACCTCGTTGGTCGAAGTCATCAGTTGTGAAAAACCACTGCCGACAGCTGCATTGCCAACAGCAGGAAAATCCTGTACCTGCTCCATTTCGGTCGTCGT
>CACYKE010000058.1 GCA_902774925.1 uncultured Prevotellaceae bacterium
CTAGGCGGACTATCATCGTCTCATTTTCTTGTGCTACTGCCGTGATGGAGAACACAAGGGCGAACAGAATTACAATTCTTCTCATATCCATTTGTCGATAACAACCATAATTGATTATTCCATGGAGTGTTCCCAACCGCCACGGGTATCAATGCTCGGTTTATTTTATAGGGTTCCTTTGGTGGAGGGGAGTTCGTAATGGTAGACGTCGCGACGGACAGCCATTTTCAGGGCACGGGCGAGGGCTTTGAAGATGCCTTCAATCTTGTGGTGCTCGTTCTGGCCTTCGGCGCGGATGTTGAGATTCATCTTGGCGGCATCGCTGAGTGACTTGAAGAAATGGAGGAACATCTCCGTGGGCATTTCTCCAATCTTCTCACGTTTGAAGTCTGCATCCCAGACGAGCCAGGGGCGGCCGCCGAAGTCGAGGCAGACGCTGCACAGACAGTCGTCCATAGGCAGGGAGTAGCCATAGCGCTCGATGCCGCGCTTGTCGCCAAGGGCTTTTAAGAGACATTCACCAAGAGCGAGCGCCGTATCCTCGATGGTGTGATGTTCGTCGACATGCAGGTCGCCATTGCAATGAACGGTAAGATCTATCATGCCGTGTTTGCCGATTTGTTCGAGCATGTGGTCGAAGAATCCCAGTCCGGTCTGGATGTCGCAACGGCCGTTGCCGTCGAGGTCGACGCGGACGAGGATGTCGGTTTCCTTGGTGGTGCGCTGCACTTCTGCAGTACGTTCGCCACCATAGGCGATGGCTGTAGCGCTGGACCAATCACCAATCTGTATAAAGCGACAGCCGATGTTCTCGGCGAAGCGACGGTCGGTATCGCGGTCGCCAATGACGTAGGAGTTTGCGATGTCGTAGTCGGGATTGTTGATGTATTTCTCGACGAGTCCGGTGTTGGGCTTACGCGTGGGGGCGTTGTCCTCAGGGAAATGGGGGTCGATGAGGATATCGTCGAACTCGACGCCTTCGCCACGTAGCGTGTCGAGGATGAAGTTCTGTACAGGCCAGAAAGTGTCCTCAGGGAATGCCGGTGTTCCCAGTCCGTCCTGATTGCTGACCATGACGAAAAGGTAGTCGGTATGCTGACGGAGGAATGCGAGACTGCTGATGGCACGCGGTACGAACTGGAGCTTCTCGAAAGCGTCAATCTGCTCGTCGTCTGGTTCGCGGATGATGGTTCCGTCGCGGTCGATGAATAATATCTTTTTCATATTGTCTTATGGATTTTCAATGTGATTACGTTCCTGTTCGCGTGCTTCGATAGAACCATAAATATAATAGTTGTGAACCAGCAGCACTTGGCTGACATAGAACTGAATGAAGCAGCAGAGGGTAACGGTGATGAAGGTGAGCGTGGTGATGTAGGACGGCATGCCCAGCGGGTCGCCAAAGAGCAGTCCCTGATGTGCCTGCTGGTTGGCAAAACTAAGGATATGTGAGGGTAACAAGACTACAAAGCCCACCAGCTGAATGAGCAACATGCTGACAAAGAATACGAGGAACATCAATCCCCAGTGGCGTAATCCACTGGCGTAACTACGTCCCAGCGTTTTCCAGTAGCCACACGGTGCCTCCATCAGGTATTTCATGAGTACGTGGTAAAGCGGTAATGAGAACAGTACGACGATTAGACCGTAAACGAAGAACGTCACGATGGTGGTCGTCAGATGACGGAGAATGAACTGTTGGCTGACGGTGTCGAGCACAAACATGGCTGCAACGAACAGGCAGAAAGGAATGAGCAAAATCAGCGCAGTCAGGAAGACGCCTTTCAGCGAGCGCCCCATGAGATGCGGACTGGCTGAAAACCAATGGGGCGGGGTAGTAATTGCGCCTGTTTCCTTGTGTTCCTTGAGCTTGCTGAGGATAGGAGCCGACGCTAATGCCAACGTGGCAAGAACCAGCAACATCAGAAGCAGCATCTCCAGGGCAACGATAGAGTAAGACTGGAGACTTTCGATGCTAACTGCTTGATAGGTAAGCAATTGTTGCGTGATGCCAGTGGATATTTCTGGTAGCTTGATAGCCGTAAGGGTACCCAAGGCTCCACAGCTGAGCGCATAAAGTATTGCCATCTGCCACGATGCCTTGAAAAAGCGGCGGAAATAACTGGTATAAAGGTGGAAACCCGTAGCGAGCACACTACGGTAACCGCGAGCTTTCAATAGTAATAAATCGTCTTGTTTTTTCATCTTTTTGAAATTTACGCCTGCAAAGGTACACATTTTTCCTAAATAATTTGTATCTTTGCACGCGAAATTATGAAAATAATCAAATGGGGCTTTATCGGATGCGGTGAAGTGACGGAGAAAAAAAGCGGTCCGGCCTTCTCGGAGGTAGACGGTTCGAGTGTCGTTGCGGTGATGAGTCGCGACGAGCGGAAAGCACGTAGCTATGCGGAACGTCACGGAGTGCCACGATGGTATACAGATGCTCAGGAACTCATTGACGATGACGAGGTGAATGCTGTCTATATAGCCACTCCGCCGTCTAGTCACGCCACGTTTGCCATTATGGCGATGAAGGCTGGCAAACCTGTGTATGTAGAGAAGCCGCTGACATCGACCTATGAAGACTGCGCGCGCATAAACCGCATCTCTGTTGAAACAGGACAACCCTGTTTTGTAGCCTACTACCGCCGCTATCTGCCTTATTTCGAGAAGGTGCACGAAATCATAGAACGTGGTGTCATTGGCAAGGTCGTCAGTGTGCAGGTACGTTTTTCCGTTCCGCCCCGTGAGTTGGATTACGGCAAAGGCGACCAGTTGCCCTGGCGTCTGCAGCCAGACATTGCCGGTGGAGGATATTTTTATGATCTTGCCCCTCATCAGCTTGACTTGCTTCAACACTGGTTTGGTGTCATCATCGAAGCTCGTGGCATTCGCGCCAACCGTGGAGGCCTGTATAAAGCTGAAGACTCGGTCAGCGCTTGTTTTGAGTTCGAGAATGGTTTGCCTGGGTCTGGTTCGTGGTGTTTTGTGGCTCATGAGTCTGCTCGCGAAGACCGTATAGAAGTGGTCGGTGACCGCGGTTCAGTATCGTTCTCGGTGTTTGACTACCAGCCCATCCGTCTGCATACCATCTATGGTGAAGAAAATATCGCTGTGCCCAATCCTCCCTATGTTCAGTTTCCACTTATCAAGAATGTCATAGAACACTTGCAAGGCATAGCTGTCTGCGAGTGTACGAGTGTGTCGGCAACGCCTGTCAACTGGGCTTTGGACCGTATTCTTGGTAAATTCTAAATGTTGTGACAGTCGAATGAGAAGCATCTTGACCATATTCCTGTTGACCATGACATTAGGACTCAGTGCTGCCCAACGGCAGGGGGCTGACACGATTAGGATTGCTGAGGAACCTAAAGAGGAAGGATGGTTCAAGAAAACGTGGCGTAAGTTTACTGAAATCGATACGAATTATGTGGAGCCCCAGCACTATAATTGGGCGCTGATGCTGCAAGGCACCTACAACTACGACATCTATCGCCTTAGCTCTAAAGGCGACAATAAGCAGACAGTGACGTTTGCCCCTGCGCCGACATTCAAATTCGGTCCTTATTTCGGTTGGCGCTGGATTTTCTTAGGTTATACTATCGATATCAAAAACATCAACATCAGTAAAATCAAACAGGAGTTTGATATCAGTTTCTACGCTGCACAGGTAGGCGTCGATTTATTCTACCGCCGCACAGGTAGTGATTATAGGATTTGCGATGTCGATTTAGGTAAGGGTATTGACACGCACGTGCTGGAGGATATCAATTTCGACGGACTGAGCGTAGGTATCACTGGATTCAACGCTTATTACATTTTCAACCACAAGCGGTTCTCCTATCCGGCAGCTTTCAACCAGAGTACGATGCAGAAAATCAGCTGCGGGTCGTGGATGGCTGGATTGGGATATATGCGTAATTCGCTGGACTTTGACTACAATCGTATGCAGACACTGATGTCACAACACCTGAAACAGCCTGTACAGTTGGATAGCGGACTGATGTTCAACAGTGTGAAATATTATAATCTGAACGCGTCAGCGGGCTATGCTTACAACTGGGTGTTCGCCCGTAACTGTCTGTTCTGCTCCAGCCTGTCGTTGGCACTGGCTTATAAGAAGACACGAGGTGAGACGGCCGACGAGGACAAGACTGGATTCGACTTGGGAAATTTCAATATTGACGGTATCGGACGGTTTGGTGTCGTGTGGAATAATAATAAATGGTATGCCGGTGCTTCTGCCATCGTGCGAGCCTATAATTACCATAAGTCACGTTTTGCTGCCAACAACATCTTCGGCAGTCTGAACATTTATGCGGGGTTTAATTTCGGACCTCGTAAAGGTTATAAAAAGAAAAGATGATGAGAAAGATATGTATATTACTTGTCGTGTGGATGGTTGCCTTGAGCGTTGAAGCTCAAGTGACATACCAGAAGGCTGACAGCATCAAGATCTGCAAATTGCTGGCTCAGGCTAACCAGCAGACTTCAACGCTGTGGTTGGCACGTCAGTTTGTGGGCATCCCTTACGTTGCACATACGCTGGAGGTCAACGACAGAGAACAGCTGGTGGTGAATACCCGCCAACTCGACTGTACGACACTGGTGGAAACGGTAACAGCGCTGAAACTCTGTGCCAATCGTGGACAGAAGTCATGGAAAGACTATGTGCAGATGCTTACCACGCTGCGCTATCGGCAGGGCGCGCTTGACGGCTATCCTTCGCGCCTTCACTATTTCAGCGACTGGATACGCGACAAGGCACAAATGCAGCTGGTCAGTGATATTCAGCAGCCCAATCCGCCGTTTTCAGCTGTGCAGACGGTCAGCGTCAACTATATGTCTACGCATCCTGAGGCTTATAAGGCACTGAAAGCTGATAGTCGTCTTGTACCCAAGATTCGTCAGCAGGAACAATCGCTCAATGGATTGAAGGCGCGTTATATCCCCAAGTCGGCCATACGCAATACCAAGCTGTTGCGCAGTGTTATAAAAGACGGTGACATCATTGCCATTACCTGCAATAAAACAGGACTCGACATTGCTCATCTTGGATTTGCCGTTTGGCAGAAGGACGGATTGCATCTGCTCAATGCGTCGCTGATACATAAGAAGGTCGTCGAGGAACCTATGACGCTATATCGTTATTTGCAAAAGCATAAGACGTTTACTGGTATTAGAATATTAAGAATCAAATAAAAAACGAAAGAATATGGAATTACCCGATTTTATGAACTATTCCAACAAGTTCTCAAGGAAGGACTTTGTTGAAAAGATTGCCCGCATTGCTAAAGGTGCCGGAGCGAAGTTGGTTTATGCTGCGCTTATTCTTTATTATACGCTGCAGAGTGACAAAGTCAGTGCTACGAATAAGGCAATGATTATTGGTGCACTGGGCTACTTGATTAGTCCCTTGGATGTAGTCCCAGATGCCATTCCTATTGCCGGTCTGGCAGACGACTTGGGTGTGCTGGTGTTTGTATTGAAAAAGGTTTGGACGGACATAGATCCTGAGATTCAGGTGAAAGCCCGCAAGCGCCTTTCCAAGTGGTTCGATGAGGACGAGATAGCTGAAATCAACGACCTCATGCCTAATAAAGAAGAAAAAAGCGAATAATATGTTTCCGCTTGAGGCATGACTAACGAATACCAGATCCGCGTTCAGCCGCATGTGGCAGCTAACGAACAGGCGCTTCGCAGTTGGCTGGCTAACGAGTATGGCTTCGATGTGCGTACGCTAACTGCCGTACGTATTCTCCGTCGTAGCATTGATGCTCGCCAGCGCACTATCTTTGTCAATCTGAAGGTGCGTTGCTATATCAACGAACAACCGCAGCAGGACGAGTATGTGCAGACTGTTTATCCGGATGTCTCATCAGCGCCACAGGCTATTGTCGTCGGTGCAGGTCCTGGAGGATTGTTTGCTGCCCTCCGACTGATAGAACTGGGTATTCGTCCCATTGTGCTCGAACGAGGTAAGGACGTCCGCGAACGCAAACGCGACTTGGCGCAGATTTCCAAGACGCAGCAGGTCGATGCCGAAAGCAACTATTGTTTTGGCGAGGGTGGGGCAGGAGCCTATTCTGACGGTAAGCTATATACACGTTCTAAGAAACGAGGCTCTATTGAGAAAATTCTCAATGTGTTCTGTCAACATGGCGCATCGACGAATATTCTGGCCGATGCCCATCCGCATATTGGTACCGATAAGTTGCCGCGTGTCATTGAGGCCATGCGTAATACCATTCTTCATAGTGGTGGCGAGGTGCATTTCCAGACGAAAGTGACCAGTCTCATACTGGAAGGCAATCGAGTGGCTGGTTGTTTGGCATCCGATAAAGAGTTTCGTGGTCCTGTGATTCTGGCTACAGGACACTCAGCCCGCGATGTCTATCGCTATTTGGCAGATGCCAAGATTGAAATCGAGGCCAAGGGTATTGCGGTAGGTGTACGTTTGGAACATCCTTCGGAGTTGATAGACCAGATACAGTATCATAATAAGCAGGGACGCGGAAAGTATCTGCCTGCAGCGGAATATTCGTTTGTCACCCAGATTGACGGGCGCGGAGTCTATTCGTTCTGCATGTGTCCTGGTGGGTTTGTCATTCCTGCCGCTACCGATAAAGAACAGATTGTCGTTAACGGCATGAGCCCCAGCAATCGTGGTGGTCAGTGGTCGAACAGCGGTATGGTTGTCGAAATGCGTGCTGAGGATATCGCAGGTGACGACCCTTTACGCGTGATGCATTTCCAAGAACAACTCGAGCGTGATTGTTGGCAACAGGGTAATCGTAAGCAGACGGCACCTGCTCAGCGTATGGCAGATTTTGTAAACAATCGTCTTTCGTACGACCTTCCCCGTTCCAGTTATGCACCAGGACTCATTTCGTCACCTCTGCATTTCTGGATGCCTCAAGATATCAGTCATCGCTTGCAGGAAGGTTTCAAGCAGTTTGGCCGTATGAGTCATGGATTTCTAACTAATGAAGCTGTGATGATTGGTGTTGAAACACGCACCAGTGCTCCTGTACGAATAATTCGCGATACGGAGAGCCTGATGCATATCCGTTTACAGGGTCTGTTTCCTTGTGGTGAAGGCGCTGGTTATGCTGGCGGTATTGTGTCAGCAGGAGTTGATGGCGAACGTTGTGCAGAGGCCTTATCCCGTTACATGAACGGAGCTTTGTAACTTATTGATACTGAAATACAAGACATGACCAATCTCCATCGCTTTTCGTTTGCTTTAACATGAGTCCTAAACTGTTGGCTTTTTCTTCCAACAATTGACAATCAGATTGATAAAATCCGCTGAGGATTAGTGTCGCTTTTGGTCGCATTATGCTGGCGAAACGTTCCATATCCTGTAAAAGAATATTACGGTTGATATTGGCCATTACGAGGTCATAATCAGCGGGAAAACTGCTGAGTACGGTGGCTTCGCCATGAAGTGCTTCTAAACGGTCATCGACACGATTGATAATGGCATTATGGCGGGTGTTGTCTACGCTCCATTCATCAATGTCATAGCCTACACAATGCTGTGCACCCAATTTCAAGGCACAAATGCCCAAAATTCCCGTTCCACATCCGCAGTCAAGTACTTTCATACCACTTAGATTCATGCCGAGTAGTGTAGCACAAATCATACGTGTTGTCTCGTGAGTGCCAGTGCCAAAGGCCAGATGGGCATCAATCTCGACTTCCAAGTCTGAGGGCTTAAGGCTTATGTCTGAGGGGAGATGACGGCCATCATGAATAATCAATGTCCTACTTCTGCCATCAGCCATCTGACATCTGACATCAATCGGTTCGAAGCCCTCTTGTTCCCATTGCTCGTTCCAATCGCGGTCTTCGGCTTCTTCTACCTTATATATAATATGTGTATCGTCGAGGGGGAAATCCTCGAGTGCTGACGATAGTACAGATTCATTGAACAGCGTCTGCTGTACGTAACCTTTCAAGCCATTCGCTGTTTCCTCAAACGTCTCGAATCCTGCCTCTCCAGCCAATGCTGACAACAGGTCTTGTGCAACCTGCGAACAGGGCGTAATGGTGAATTCTACCTCGAAATATTTCATAGTTATGTTAAAATTAGACTGCAAAATTACAAAAAATAGGGAAAAACCTATCAGTTCTTAGGGTTTTTCCTTACTTTTGCATAGAATTTAGTATTAATTTTGCATCGTGAACAATTAAACATAGGAGATATGAAGATGAAAAAGCTGATCATGTCACTGCTCTTTTTAGGAGTGTTGCCCATCAATATGGTGGCTCAGGATGATATGTATTTCGTTCCGTCCAAGGAGCAGAAAGCCAAGGACGTTTACGAATACGGACTACCTCGCGGCACCTACTATTCCGGTAGCTCACGCTCAGTTGATGATTATAACCGTCGAGTATTGACAGGTACTATTCCCACCGATTCGGCAGGCAACGATATCATTGATTTCTCTGCCGTTCGTGGTGTGTATCCTGATTCTACCGATAATGCATCATCGGCTGATGACTATAAACTGACACGTCAGTTGAGCCGTTTCGACGACTATACACCCAGTCAGGCCTACTGGGAAGGTTATCGAGACGGACAATGGATGTCGCCCTGGTATGCCAGCCGCTGGTATAGTTGGTACGACTATGACCCTTGGTATTGGAACTACCCGTACTACTACGGCTACTATAGCAGTTGGTATGGATGGTATAGCCCCTGGTATTACGGTTACTATCGTCCGTGGAATTATGGATATTACGGATATTATAGCCCGCGTTGGTATGGTGGCTACGTGCGTAGGACTCCTCATCGTGGACGCATAACGACGTATGACAGCCGTCGTGATTTCGGACGTACAACCTCGCGTACGAACAATAGTCGGACGTATAACGAAAACCGTTCGTTTGGCAGCAACCGCAATTCGTCAAGTTCGTTTGGCGCTCCTCGCACCAGTTCGGGTGGCTTCAGCGGTAGCGGCAGCATCGGTGGCGGTGGTGGTAGCCGCGGTGGTGGCGGTGGTTACTCTTCTGGTGGACGAACATTTGGCGGACGCCGTTAACAGTTGATAGTTAACAGATAATAGATAATAGTTAAGGAATACGACAATGAAGAAGATATTTGTTTTCGCTGCTCTGTTTATAGCAGTTATGCAGTTACATGCTCAGAACGCAGTCAACCTCGACACCTACATCGGTGCCCAGCTGGCTACTGAGGACCTCAATGGAACAGCCCGTTACGTGGGCATGGGTGGAGCGATGGAAGCTCTGGGTGCTGATATATCGACCATTGGCACCAATCCCGCTGGCATCGGCCTTTTCCGCCATAGTCATGTGTCTGGTTCGTTCGGTCTCGTTTCGCAGTCCGATGGCAAGTCCTTTGCTGACGGTTCAAAGACCAATGCGTCGTTCGACCAGATGGGTTTTGTTGTTGCGACACGCACAGGTGTTTCTGATTACATTAATTTCGGTTTCAATTTCCATAAGAGCCGCAATTTCAACCATGTGCTTTCGGCTGCAGCTAATGCCATTAATGGCTCATCGCAGAATCGCCAGACTTACATCAAGGGTATGAACGACCAACTTAACGGCCGTTATAGTGTCAGTACTGTCGACGAACTCTGCCTGCGTATGATGGAAGACGGTACTGATCCGGAAACAGGTAACCCCAACTATACTTACATCGACGCTCAGGACTACACATTCAACCGCGCCCAGACAGGATATATCGGTGAGTACGATTTCAATCTCAGCGGTAACTTTAACAACCGCCTCTATTGGGGTCTGACGGTTGGTGTGAAGGGTGTCCATTACAATAGTTATACGGAATATGAAGAGTCACTGGTGTCGTCGGACCCTGCGATCAATTATGTAAAGATGAAGGACAGCCACAAGATTACTGGTACTGGTTTCAATATCAAAGCAGGTATCATTGGCCGTCCTATCGAGGAGTCGCCATTCCGTCTGGGTGTAAGTGTTTCGTCGCCAACATTCTACAAGTTGACCACAGAAAACAGAACATCTCTTAATGACCAATACGGCATGGTAATGGAAATGAGTGATAAGGCAGATTTTCGTTTCAACACTCCTTGGGTGTTTGGTATTTCTGCAGGACACATTATTGATAATTGCCTCGCGCTGGGTCTCAGCTATGAATATGCCGACTATAGCACCAACGACATGCGTACCATCACTTCGTCAGGTTATAACTGGTATGGCGACTACTATGATAAGAGTGACAGCGATCCTGTCATGAAAGATCATGCCCAGCGTACACTGAAAGGAGTATCGACCATTAAGGCTGGTGCAGAATATATGATTGACAAAAATATCTCGGTCCGTGTGGGTTACAACTACATATCGCCTATGTATAAAGAGGATGGTGTTCGCGATATGACTCTCGATTCGCCAGGCGTTATGATGGCTTCCACCACCGATTATACCAACTGGAAGAGTACCAACCGCATTACTGCTGGTGTCGGCTTCACTTTCGATCAATTCCGCATCGACTTGGCTTATCAGTACCAAATGCGCAACGGTGATTTCTATCCATACATGAACCATTTTCAGAACATGAATCAGTATTACCCTGATCCCAAGTCAAACGATTGTAATGCTGTCAGTGTTAAAGATAACCGCCATCAGTTGCTCTGCACATTGTCATATACTTTCTGAAAATATTTTTAATACCTTCTGATTGAAGGTCGCAAATAATAAATAAGGGCGTCTTTGTGTTACACAAAGGCGTCTTTACGTTATAATGAAGAAATAATTTGCAATTTATTTGGATTTTTAAACAATAATTCTTAACTTTGCAGCGGTTTTGAAGCATAGATATATATGAGAAATCCGTTTGACAAGATATTAAACTGGTATTTCACGAAGAATTCGTTACCATACTGGTGTATTTTCCTTATTGATTGTGCAATTGTAATGTTCAGTGGAGTCGTGACTTTCTGGATATTCCACGACACGCAGACATTATACGAAAACTCATTACAGGTATTTAACACCGTAATCATCTTTGCACTGTTGAGCATACCTGGTTTCCGCCTGTTCCATACTTATTCCGGCTTTATGCGCTATTCGAGTTTTGTTGACTTGATGCGTGTGGTGTATGGCAATTTGGTTAGCCTTGGACTTGTGTTGATTGCTGACTATGGAATGGATATGCTTCCTGGTGACTGGTTTGTACATTTCAACACGACTAGCATTTTCCTCTGTTTTATTTTTGCCACATTGCTGATGTGGGCTCTGCGCGTGTTTGTGAAGACTCTGTATGATGTGGCTTTCTCGAATACCCGTGCTGTTCGCGTACTGATTTACGGTGCCATGCAGGGTGGGGTAGGATTGGCGAAGAATATCCAAAGCCAGCGTCCGCGTAAGTTCTTGGTGAAAGGTTTCATTACTCATTACAAGAATACAAAACACCAGCAAATTATGGGCGAGCGTGTGTATTCTGTTGATGAGGATTTGACCAAAATTATCATGGATAATGATATCGAGGGTGTTTTGGTGTCGCCTTATCGTGTGAAGGAATTCAGGGATAATCAGGAAATTCAGGATAAGATCATTGGTGCTGGTGCGAAAATATATATGACTCAGAGTGCCAAGGAGATGAGCGAAGGCGAAGAAATGTCGGACGAGGACTACGGAAACATGCAGATGCGTGAAGTATCTGTAGAAGAACTGTTGCCTCGTCAGGAGATTCGTGTAGACCTGAAATCGGTGGCTGAGCTGATAGAGGGACAGAAGGTGTTGATTACTGGAAGCGCCGGTTCTATCGGTAGCGAAATGGTAAGACAGATTGCGCAGTTTAAGCCGGCAAAGATGATGCTCATTGACCAAGCGGAGACCCCTCAGCACGACATTCGACTAATGATGGCAAAGGACTTCCCGAATGTGGATGCAGAGGTGATCGTGACAAGTATCAGCCGTCAGCGCAGAATGGAGGAAATTTTCCGTACGTTCAGACCTGACTACGTGTTCCATGCTGCCGCCTATAAGCATGTGCCGATGATGGAGGATAATCCTTCGGAGGCAGTGCTCAACAACATCTACGGAACGAAAGTGATTGCTGACTACAGCGTGAAATATGGCGTCAAGAAATTCGTGATGGTGTCAACGGATAAGGCCGTGAACCCCACGAATGTCATGGGCTGTTCGAAGCGTATCTGCGAGATTTACGTGCAGGCACTCGACCAAGCTATCAAAGAGAAGAAGATGGTCAATCATCTACCTCTCTTGGGCAACAAGCTCAGCTTCATCACGGCAGGTCAAATGGGTGGCCCGACGGCTCGAACGCAGTTTGTTACCACACGTTTCGGTAATGTGCTGGGATCCAACGGAAGTGTCATTCCCTTGTTCCGTGAACAGATTAAAAATGGCGGTCCTGTGACTGTTACTGACGAACGAATCGTTCGTTTCTTCATGCTTATTCCCGAGGCTTGTAAGCTGGTGCTCGAGGCTGGCACGAAGGGAAATGGTGGCGAAATCTTCGTCTTCGACATGGGCAAACCCGTGAAGATTGCTGACCTTGCCAAGCGCATGATCAAGCTCTCCGGTGCCAAGAATGTCGAGATTAAGTTTACGGGGTTGCGTCCGGGCGAGAAGCTCTACGAGGAAGTCCTTAACGAACTCGAGGGTACCAAGCCAACGTTCCATGAGAAGATTCGTATCGCAGAGGTTCGTGAGTACGACTACGACAAGGTGTGCAAGGACATCGACGATCTTATTGAGATTTCCAAGCATTATGACGATATGGCTACGGTGAAAAAGATGAAGGAAATCGTACCTGAGTACAAGTCAAACAACTCGATTTACGAGAAATTGGACAAGAAATAGTAACGCTTCTGTTTACCGGCAGTAAACGAACAATTTACCGGCACTAAACTCAGGTTTAGTGCCGGTAAACTTTGTATTGAAAGGGGCTTAACAGAGCTTGCGGGAACCGTCGCCAATGACGACGTCGTAAACCTTAGGCTCATGACCATATTTTGCGTTGAACTTTTCCTTAGCCGTAGCGATGAACTGACGGTAGAGGTCGTTGCGTACGAGGTTGATGGTGCAACCACCAAAGCCACCACCCATGATTCGTGAGCCGGTGACGCCGCACTCCTTGGCGATGTCGTTCAGGAAGTCGAGCTCTTCGCAAGAAACCTCGTAGTCCTTCGACAAACCTTCATGGGTCTGGTACATCAGTTCACCAACCTTCTCGTAGTCGCCTTCGTTCAGAGCGTCGCAGACAGCAAGCACACGGTCTTTCTCGCCCAGCACGAACTTGGCGCGCTTGTAATCCTCTTCGCCAACTTCGGCACGTACTTCGTCAAGCTGTTCCCATGTGCAGTCGCGCAGGGTTTCAAACTTGCCCTCGGGATGCTTGGCCTGAATGTGCTTTACGACATTCTCGCACGAATTGCGACGGTCGTTATATGGAGAACCAGCCAACTGGTGCTTCACAACACTGTCGAGCAGTACGAGACGATAGCCGTCGGGCTTGAAGGGGAAGTATTCGAACTCGCGCGAACGGCAGTCGAGGCGCATCAGACAACCTGCCTTGCCGAAGACGGAGGCGAACTGGTCCATGATACCACAGTTGACACCGCAGTAGTTGTGCTCGGTAGCCTGTCCGGCAAGTGCCATATCCCACTGAGAAACCTTGTTGTCACCGAAGATGTCGTTCAGACCGCAAGCGAAACAGCTCTCCATAGCAGCTGATGACGACATGCCGGCACCGAGGGGAACATCACCTGCAAAGGCAATATTGAAACCTTTTACGGGAACGCCCAATTTCTGCATCTCCTTAGCGATACCATAGATATAACGAGCCCATGAAGCGCGGGGACCAGCAGGATCATCGAGGTGGAAGTCCACGCGGTCTTTCAGGTCGATGGCATAAGCCATGACGGTATCCTCTGTGCCATTTGCGCGCATTTCTGCCATAATACCCTTATCGACAGCACCGGGGAAAACGAATCCACCGTTGTAGTCGGTGTGTTCGCCAATGAGGTTAATACGGCCCGGTGAGGCATATACATTGCCGGTCTTTCCATCAAAATGCTTGATGAAGCGGCTTCTTACAAAATCAATTTCCATCATATAACTTTCAGCTTTAATCTTTTAACTTTCAACTTTACTCCACAGGGATGTCCTTGTTGACGTTCTTACAGCCGATGAGGGCGTAATAGAACATGTAGGCCATAGCCAGCAGATAGACGAAGTAGCTTGGCATGTAACCCATGAAGTCGGCAAAGAAACTCTGAACCACTGGCAGCACGCCACCGCCGACAACCATCATCATAAAAATACCTGATGCCTGAGCGGTATATTTGCCAAGACCTTCAGTAGCGAGGTTGAAGATAGAAGCCCACATCACAGAGGTGCAGAGTCCGCAGAGTACTAATAGCAGTGCACTCATCGGAACCGTTGTCATCTCTACGGTGCCTTCCAGAATCTTTACTAACGGCATGCTGACAGTAACATCCTTCGGCGTCAGAATGGCAGCAATGATGAGCACCATTCCCACACTCGTTGTGGCGAGCATCAACTGTCGAGAGGATACTTTGCCTGCAATGGCGCTAGATACCAAACGTCCTATGAGCATCAGCAACCAGTACATAGCTGCTACAGCACCACCAATTGTAGCTGCATTGAGCACTGCTTCAGGATTTACCCATCCACCATTGGCGCTGGTATCGGAGAGGTAGAAGTTCAATCCTCCAGGAATACCTACCTCAACGCCTACATAAACGAATATGGCGATGACACCTAAAGTGCAGTGGCGGAACGACCAAGGGGTGTGCTCGAACTTCGTAGCGGCAGTCACTTTGCCCATCTCGGGATCCTTGATGGGGATGAAGGCCAGTACACAGAATGCAGCAGCAAAGACTGCCATTGCAATGTAGAGCACGAGGTTGATCTGTACGAAGTCTGTTTCACGAGTCACCTGTCCGATGAGCGCACCGACAAGCATGGGGGTCATCGTGCCTGACAACGAGTTCAGCGTACCGCCAATCATGTTCAACTGGTTACCTCGGTTACCACCGCCGCCTAGCAAGTTCAGCATTGGGTTAACCACAGTATTCAGCATACAAACGGAAAGACCCGATACGAAGGCACCAGTCAGATAAACGACGTTATCGGTATAACCTTCCAGTGCCTCGAAGCCCGAGATAAACTGGATGAGCACGCCGATAAATCCAACTAAGATACCGAGCATGGCAGTTTTCTTGTAGCCAATGCGAGTCAGCATCTTACCTGCAGGAATACCCATAAACAGGTAGGCGAAGAAGTTCATGAAGTTACCTAACATGGCGAGCATGTTAGAACCGCCTACCTCGGGATCGTTTTTCATCACCACACCAATAGGAGCGCCAAGGTTGGTGACGAACGCAATCATTGCGTAAAGGAACATCATCGTCACAATGGCGATGATGCTCCCGTTTTTCTTTTGATTACTCATAAATAAATAATGTATGTATTAGTAGTTTAGTTTACTCTGCTACACCAAAGCGATAGACCGTCTTCTGCTTGTAGCGCTGGCCTGGATTCAGCACGACGCTGGGGAAGTAGGGACGGTTGGGGCTGTCGGGGAAATGCTGTGCTTCGAAGCAGACGGCCGAACGACGTGGGAAGGTGCAACCGTTGGCGCCTTTGTAGCCATTCAGGAAATTACCGGTGTAGAGCTGTAAACCTGGTTCGGTGGTATAAACCTCCATGGTGCGTCCGCTCTTAGGCTCTGTCAACTTGGCGGCAAAGCTCAATTCACCCTCTTCCTGCTTATTCAGCACGTAGTTATGGTCGAAACCGTGACCAAACTTAATCTGCTCGTTGTCAGCTTCGATATCCTGACCGAAAGTCTTTGCGGTGCGGAAATCGAAAGGAGTACCCTCAACTTTCAGAATTTCACCTGTGGGAATAGCTGTTGCGTCGGTGGGCAGATAGAAATCTGCATTGATTTCGCAAATCTGGTCCTCGATGCCGGGAGTGGGGTCGGCAGTACCGCCCAATGCAAAGAAAGCGTGGTGTGTCAGGTTGACAATCGTCTTCTTGTTGGTGGTAGCCAGATACTCAATAACCAGCTCGTTCTGGTCGGTGAAGGTAAACTCTACCGTTACGTCCAGTTCGCCTGTGAAACCTTCCTCACCATAAGATGAAATACGATGCAGAGCCAGCGAGCGTGGACCCATCTGACGAGCATCCCATACCTTGGCGTTGAAACCTACGCCACCGCCATGCAGGTGGTTAGGACCGTCGTTCAGAGCAAGCTGATAGTCCTTACCGTTCAGCGTGAACTGACCCTTGCAGATGCGGTTGCCCCAACGGCCAATCAGCGTCGAGAGGTAAGGCTCGTTGCCGCTGGTGAGCTGTTGGATGCTGTTGTGACCCTCAATAACGTTTGCTACTTTGCCATCTTTATCGGGAACCATGATAGCACATATTGCGCCACCATAATTAGAGATAGCTACTTCATAACCCTTACGGTTCTTCAGAATGTAAAGATCCGTCTTTTTTCCATTCACCGTGGCCTGGAAATCCTTGCGGTTCAGACCACACAAATTCGCTGTTTCGTTTGTGTTTGCCATATTGTTAATGTTTTAAGTTACTTAATTTACTTTGCAAAGTAACCGAAAAAAAACGAGAATGGCAAATGAATCGACGTAAAAAACGTTTACGAGAGTGTTAAAAACATCTAAATGCAGTTTTTGAGGAAATCGCCAACGACGTAGCTGGAGCCTCCAACGAAGATAAAATCGTCGGGTTCCGCGCTTTCGAGAGCCGACTTATATGCTTCATTTACAGTTGGATAGCAATTTCCTGCCAGTTTGTGATTGATGGCTAAAATGCGCACAGATTGTTCGTTGAGCGCTCTTGGCGTGTTTGCCTTCGTAAAATAGTAAATTGCATCCTTTGGAAGCAGTTTGAGCACAGAATCGATGTCTTTATCGCTCACCATGCCAAATACAATGTGCATTTTTTTGCATTTCACCATGGCCAGTTGACGGCTCAGATATTGCCATCCACCGACGTTGTGACCTGTATCGCAAACAACCAGCGGATTGCGTTGGATGGTCTGCCATCGTCCCATGAGTCCTGTATTGCTGCAAACCTTCTTGACACCGTTGAGCAGTTCGTAGCAGTCCTTGGGGAATTTAGCAAGGAAACCAAGATCCTCGAGGACTTTCAGCGTATGTATCACGGTGTTCATGTTTTTCTGCTGGTATATACCGCCAAGGTCGCCGTCAAACTCGCCAGCATGGTAAGTCACATAGTGCATACCCCCTTCTTCGGTAGGCGCGGCACTCAGCACCTCGGGATTGTCCTCGGCAAAAACAATAGGCGCCTGCATCTCCTTGGCCTTGGCTTCGAAGACGGGTCGTGTCTCAGGATGGTTCTCACCGATGACGACAGGTACACCTTTTTTAATAATACCGGATTTTTCTTCAGCAATCTTGGACAGTGTGTCACCCAAGAACTGTGTGTGGTCGAAACTGATGTTGGTGATGACGGAAACGATAGGATTGACGATGTTGGTGCAATCCAGGCGTCCGCCCAAGCCTACTTCTGCCACCACAATATCAACGTTCATATCACGGAAATAGACAAAAGCCATTGCCGTAGTTACTTCAAAGAAAGAGGGATGTAATGGTTCGAAGAACGAACGTTCGCGCTCGACAAAATCAACGACATATTTCTCAGTGATGGGATGTCCATTGACGCGGATACGCTCACGGAAGTCAACCAGATGGGGTGAGGTGTAAAGACCTACGCGGTAGCCACACTCATGTAGTACAGAGGCGATGGTGTGGGATACACTGCCTTTGCCATTTGTGCCTCCGACGTGGATAACGGCAAACGACTTATGAGGATGTTTGAAGTGCTCATCCATTACAAGCGTGTTATGAAGCCCTTCTTTATATCCCGAGGCGCCCTGTCGCTCGAACATGGGCATCTGGCTATACAGGTATTCGCAGGTCTCTTTGTAGGTCATAAGCGTTCTGTTTGTCGTTGTGCCACAGCGACATACTTAACTGAAGTAATTCCTGAACTTCTGGAAGATGCTGCGCTTGGTGGCGGCATCACCCTTGAAATTGTCACTCTGACGGAACTGTTCGATGGCGCGTTTTTCGTCGCTGGTGAGGGTCTTCGGCACGTAAACGCTGACATTAACCACAAGGTCGCCATTACCACGTCCATAGCCCTGAACGGCAGGCAGTCCCTTGCCGCGCAGACGCAGCGTCTTACCAGGCTGCGTGCCAGGTTCCATCTTCACCTTCAGACGGGTTCCTTCGATGGTAGGAATCTCCACATCGCCACCAAGTGCTGCAGTCGGGAAATCGAGCAGCAGGTTGTATATTAGGTTGTTGTCGTCGCGGATAAAGGTGTCGTTAGGCTCTTCTTCCACCAATACCTGAATATCACCGTTGACACCATTACGAATACCGGCATTACCTTTGCCAGGGACGTTGACAATCATGCCTTCGGCCACACCGGCAGGAATCTTGATTTCGACAACTTCCTCGCCTTTCTCGATACCTGTTCCGTGACAATGCTGACACTTGTTCTTGATGACAGTACCGGCGCCGTCGCAAGTAGGACAGACACCCTGCGTCTGCATCATGCCGAAAATACTCTGTGTGGTATGGGTAATGACACCTGTACCGTGACACGTCGGACACTTCTCAACGACAGAGCCGTCTGCAGAGCCGGAACCATGACAATGAGAGCAAGCTACATCCTTGCGCACCTTGAATTTCTTGGTGACGCCATGAGCAATCTCCTGCAGCGACAGACGAACCTTCAGACGGAGGTCACTGCCACGATGAACCTGCGGACCACGCTTGGCACTTCCGCCAAAACCACTGAAACCTGCGTGTCCACCAAAGATATCGCCGAACATCGAGAAGATGTCGTCCATATTCATCGATGCGCCTCCGAAGGGGTCGAAGCCGCCACTGCCGGGAGCGTTGAATCCAAACGTGTCGTACTGCTGACGCTTCTGCGGGTCGTGCAACACGTCGTAAGCCTCGGCAGCCTCCTTGAATTTCTCCTCAGCTTCTTTGTTGCCGGGATTGCGGTCGGGATGGTATTTGATGGCAATGGTGCGATATGCCTTCTTTATCTGATCTTCTGTGGCGTTTTTGTCAACGCCAAGCACCTCATAGTAATCTCGTTTCTGTGCCATTTCTTCTTACTTCTTACATCTTACATCAGACATCTTACTGTCCTACTGCCACTTTGGCATGACGGATGACTTTGTCATTCAGTTGGTAACCGGCCTGCAGACAGTCAATCACCTTGCCTTTCTTGTCGTCTCCCATGCCTGGAACCATAGCTACGGCCTCGTGCATGTCGGTATCGAAATCGGCATTGTCGGTGTCTATCTTCTTGACTCCTAAGCTCTCAAGGGCTTTCATCATCTTGTTGTAGATGAGTTCCATGCCTTCGCGCAACACGGCGGGGTCGTCGGTTTTCTCGCCATTAGCCAGTGCACGCTCCATGTCGTCAATAACTGGCAGAATGGCACTGACAGCCTTTTCGCCGCCATTCAGGATGAGCTCTGCCTTCTCCTTCAGCGTGCGCTTACGGTAGTTGTCAAACTCAGCGGTTTTGTAGAGTATCTGTGTCTTCAGCTGCTCTATCTCGGCCTGAGCCTGCTCCAGAGGGTCTTTTTCTTCTTCCTCCTCAACGGGAGCTTCGGCGTCAGCGGGAGATTCATTGTCAGCGACTGAATCGCTGACCACTGTATCTTCGTCAGCGGCAGAATCGCTTACCACATTTTCTTGTTGGTCGAGGGTTTCTTCCTCTTCCATGTTCTTCATTTCTTCTTCGTTCATAGCTTTTTTGTTTTTTCTTCGCTTCCAGCAAATTCCGTGCCATTCTTTACGCATACATCTCAGCTTTCTTCTCCTTGATGCTCTCGTCGTAGATGTAATCGTCGTACGTAGTGAGTTTATCGATAGTGCCTTTCGGTGTCAATTCGATAATGCGGTCGGCCACGGTATTGATGAATTCATGGTCGTGCGAGGCAAACAGGATATTTCCTTTGAACGAGATAAGATTATTGTTGAACGCCTGAATCGACTCCAAATCCAAGTGGTTGGTGGGCGTGTCGAGAATCAGGCAGTTGGCATTCTTCAGCTGCATACGGGCAATCATGCAACGCATCTTCTCACCACCCGAGAGCACACACACCTTCTTCTGGATGTCCTCGTCCTTGAACAGCATACGACCCAGAAACGACTTCATCATCACCTCGTTGCCTGTGCCATATTGCGACAGCCAGTCTACGAGGTTCATCTCCGACTGGAAGAAAGCGGTATTATCCAAAGGCAGATAAGCGGTCGTGATAGTCACGCCCCACTTATAAGTGCCGGCGTCGGCTTCGCGATTGCCGTTGATAATCTCGAACAACGCGGTCATCGCCTTCGGGTTGTGTGACAGGAAGACAGTCTTCTGACCCTTTTCAATGGTGAACGATACGTTGTCGAACAATACCGTTCCGTCGTCATTCAGAGCCTTCAGTCCTTCTACTTCCAGAATCTGAGTGCCAGGCTCGCGCTCCATCGAGAATATGATGCCCGGATACTTACGTGTTGACGGGGTGATTTCCTCGACGTTCAGTTTCTCCAACATCTTCTTACGCGACGTGGTCTGCTTCGACTTTGCCACATTGGCAGAGAAGCGGCGGATGAATTCCTCCAGCTGCTTACGCTTCTCGTCGGCCTTCATCTTCTGGTTCTGAGCCTGACGCAAAGCCAACTGCGACGATTCGTACCAGAACGAGTAGTTACCCGAGAACAGCGTTATCTTGCCGAAGTCGATGTCTACCGTCTGCGTCGACACGGCATCGAGGAAGTGACGGTCGTGAGATACTACGAGCACGCACTGCTCCAAATTCGACAGGTATTCCTCCAACCACTGCACGGTATCCAGATCGAGGTCGTTGGTAGGCTCGTCCAGCAACAGGTTGTCGGGATGTCCGAACAAGGCCTTGGCCAGCATCACGCGAACTTTCTCGTTATTTGATATCTCCGACATCTGCTTGTAGTGCTGGCCTTCAGCCACGCCTAAGTTCTGCAACAACTGCGCAGCCTCGCTCTCAGCCTCCCAACCGTTCATCTCGGCAAAAGCCATTTCCAAGTCGGCGGCACGAATACCGTCTTCCTCGGTCATTTCGGCCTTGGCATACAGCGCCTCGCGCTCCTTCATATTCTTCCACAGCGGCTGGTGGCCCATGAACACTGTGTCCATCACCGTGAATTCATCATATTTGAAGTGGTCCTGCTCCAACACCGACATGCGCTCGCCCGGCAGCATCTCGATAGAACCCTTGTTCGGTTCCAGCTCGCCGCTGATGGCGCGGAGTAGGGTAGACTTACCGGCGCCGTTGGCTCCGATAATACCGTAAATATTACCACTCGTAAATTTCAAATTAACATCTTTGTACAGCGTTTTCTTTCCAAACTGAATCGCTAAGTTTGTGACTGTTATCATCTCTTTCTTATACCTTATTTATTATTAGCGGCTGCAAAATTAGTAAATAAATGGCAAAAAACCAAATTTTCTTTTCATTTGTTTGGCGAATTCACGGAAAGTTCGTACCTTTGCAGCCGCTTTTACGAGATAAGAGCACGAAATTCAATTATTTAACAACAAAATTACACATTTAAACAATGGCAACAAAAATCAGATTGCAGCGCGGCGGACGTAAGAGCTATGCTTTCTACCGCATCGTTATCGCTGACGCTCGTGCACCACGTGCGAGTGTGGTGCACAGCCTACCGACACTGTTCGTAACATCCTTAGCCGCGAGGGCGTCTACATGATGAAGCACCTGAAGGGTGGCGTCAAGAAGGGCGCATTCGACGAGGCTACTGCACAGAAGAAGTTCGAGGCTTGGAAGGCTGATAAGCAGAATGGTCTTAACAAGATTGCTGAGGCTGAAGCTAAGGCTAAGAAGGACGCTGCTGCTGCCCAGCTCAAGGCTGAGAAGGCTCAGAACGAGGAGCAGGCTAAGAAGGTAGCTGAAAAGAAGGCTGCCGAGGCTGCTGCTGCTGCCGAGGCTCCCGCCGCTGAAGCACCTGCTGCTGAGGCTCCCGCCGCTGAGTAATCAGTTCATCGGACTCACAAAGAACAAGAGAGTATGTCACAATCGACATACCCTCTTTTTTTACATCATATGTAGTCAGTAATTTTGTATATATTAAAGGCCCTCCAGTGTCATACTAAAGGGCCTCTAGTGTTATGCTATTACTTACTTGTTCACCTGGAACTTGGTGCAGCCGTCCTTGAAGAAGGCGTTGATCTGCTTGGCAGCTGCGATACCGGCATTGATATTGGCCTCGGCTGTCTGAGCACCCATCTTCTTGGGGGTAGAGAAGTAGCGACCCTCGAACTTAGCGAACTCGTCGTTAGCGTCGGGCATGATGTCGGTAACGAACTTCAGATCCTCGCGCTCCTGCATCAGCTTGATGAGCTCAGGCTCGTTGATAACCTCTTTACGGGCAGTGTTCACCAGCACGCCACCCTTCTTCAGCTTGCCAACTAAAGCAGCATTGATGCTCTGCTTGGTCTCAGGAGTAGCAGGGATGTGGAGTGAAACAACGTCGCAGGTCTCGAACAGGGCGTCCTGATTGGCAACGGCGTGAACACCAGCCTTCTCGATGACCTCTGCAGGGCAGAAAGCATCGTAAGCATAAACGTCCATGCCAAAGCCCTTGGCGATGCGAGCCACATTACGGCCTACATTACCGAAAGCGAGGATACCCAGCTTCTTACCCAGCAGCTCAGAACCGCTCTTGCCGTTGTAGAAACCACGAACGGCCATTACCAGCAGACCGAATACCAACTCGGCAACGGCGTTGGAGTTCTGACCAGGGGTGTTCTCGGCGACTACGTTGTGAGCAGTAGCAGCGGCGATGTCGATGTTATCGTAACCAGCACCAGCGCGAACCACAATCTTCAACTGCTTGGCAGCATCCAGCACCTCAGCGTCGACCTTATCCGAACGGATAATCAGCGCGTCGGCATCCTTCACTGCATCCAGGAACTGAGCCTTCTCAGTATATTTCTCAAGCAGCACGAGCTCATTGCCTGCTGCCTCAATCTCTGCTTTGATACCATTGACAGCAGCTGCTGCGAATGGCTTCTCTGTTGCAACTAATACTTTCATAATACCTTATTATTAATGATTAGCTTCGAACTCCTTCATGCAAGCTACGAGGGCGTTGCAGCCTTCGATGGTCTGGGCGTTGTAGCAAGAAGCACGGAAACCACCAACACTGCGGTGACCCTTCACACCAACCATACCCTTGCTGACTGCGAAGTCGAGGAAGTCCTTCTCCAATTCCTTGTACTCGTCAGCCATAACGAAGCAGAGGTTCATCACTGAACGGTCCTCAACATTGGCAGTACCACGGAACATCTTGTTGCGGTCAATCTCGCCGTAAACAATCTCGGCACGCTGCTGAGCCAGCTTGTCCATAGCCTCTACACCACCATTGCGCTTGATCCAGCGGAGGGTCTCAAGAGCGCTGTAGATGGGCACTACAGGAGGAGTATTGAACATAGAACCCTTGTCAACATGTGTGCGATAGTCGAGCATGGTAGGAATCTCACGAGGAGCCTTGCCCAACTTCTCGTCCTTCAGGATGATGATGGTTACACCAGCCATAGCGAGGTTCTTCTGAGCACCAGCGTAGATGGCGTCGTACTTCTTCACGTCGATAGGACGGCTGAAGATGTCTGACGACATATCGGCAATCAGGGGAACATTCACGTCGAGGTCCTTGCGAATCTCAGTACCGTAGATGGTGTTGTTCGTCGTGATGTGCAGATAGTCGGCATCAGCGGGAACCGTCCAGTCCTTGGGGATGAAGGTGTAGTTGGCGTCAGCTGAAGAAGCCACCTCAACGACCTCACCGAAAAACTTAGCTTCCTTCATGGCCTTCTTTGCCCAAACACCTGTGTTCAGGTAAGCAGCCTTCTTAATCAGGAAGTTATAAGGAATCATGCAGAACTCGAGGCTTGCACCACCACCGAGGAAGATGACTGAGTAGCCCTCAGGAATGTCGAGGAGCTCCTTTACCAGAGCGACAGCCTCGTCAACAACGGGCTGGAAATCCTTTGCACGGTGGCTGATCTCCATCAGAGAGAGACCTGAGCCATTGAAATCAAGACACTGTTTTGCGGTAGCTTCGATAACCTCACGTGGGAGCATCGAGGGACCGGCGTTAAAGTTGTACTTCTTCATTGTTTAACAGTTTTTTGTTATGTATTTGTTACGTTTGATTCTAAAATGCGGCGCGAAGTTACACTTTTTATTTGAATTGGGCAAATATTTAAGCAAGAATTAAGCAAAATGTGCTATTTTGGTTGCTTTTTGTCAACTCTAAGTAGCAATATCAGCGCACTTGTTCGATAATTGTCTTTATTCCTTTTATCTTTTCACCCTTGGTTTGTTGTAATACCTGTTGCAGCTTTTCGCGACGAACGGCAACATAGGCATAGCGGTCCTTGACGTCGATACGTCCGATGTCCGTTGGTTCCAGTCCGCCAATCTTGCAGAGGAATCCCACAATGTCACCCTTCGATATCTTGTCCTTCTTGCCCTTGCCGATGTAAAGGGTGGACATGCGGGGAAGGGCAGGTTCTGTATGCTGAGGCATTGCCTCAGCATACGTGACCACGTCGCCCTCCACATACTCAGGAATACTTTCCTCGCTGTTGAGGATGAAGAACGTGCGCCCAGAGGCATCCCATCGGGCCGTACGACCCACGCGATGGATGTACCCGTCTTCGCTTTCAGGCAGGTGGTAGTGGATGATGTTCTGAATGTCGGGAATGTCCAGTCCACGAGATGCCAAGTCGGTGGCTACGAGGATGTTAGCCGAGCCGTTCGAGAAACGGTAGAGCTGGTCTTCGCGCTGGCGCTGGTCGAGTCCACCATGAAAACAACTGATGGTGAAACCCTGTTCCTTGAGATAGTCGCTCACGCGTTCTACCGCATTGCGATAGTTGAGGAACACAATACTGCTCTCGTCGCCAAAGCCCAGCAACAACTGCTTGAGCGTCTCCAATTTATCCTTCTGCGGACTGCGAACCTCATACAACGTTACGCGCTCGGAGGTCTGCTCCTCTTCAGGCAGGAAGTCAATCAGCGTGCCTTTCTTGGCCATGTTGACAAACTGTGGAATCTGCTCGGCATTGGTGGCCGAAAGCAGGATGCGACGCTCCAAGCCTGGCAGGCTCTTGATGAGTTTCTGCATCTCAGCGTGGAATCCCATTTCAAGACACTTGTCGAACTCGTCGATAACAAGCCAACGGATACCGTAGCGCTGGATGTTCTCCTTGTCTAAATGGTCGTTCAGACGGCCAGGAGTTCCGAAAATGATATGCGGGCGTACCTCTTTTAATACGCGATGTTCGTCCATTGTTGGGCGACCTCCGTAACAAGCCATCGAGCGCAGTCCGCAACCCATGTTTTTCAGCACGTTGTCCGATTGCAGAGCCAGTTCGCGACCAGGGGTGATGACGAGCGCCTGAAGTTCGTCCTTCATGGCGTCTATCTGTTGCACGAGGGGTAGGAGATAGGCCAGTGTTTTGCCTGTTCCTGTGGGTGAGAGTAAAACAACATCACCGTCGGAGTCCGATATGGCTTCGGCGGCGTGTTGCTGCATCTCGTTGAGTTCAGTGATGCGGAGCTTCGTCAGAATTTTCTGAATATCCATCCTTTCACCTCTTACTTCTTCTCCTCTTTCTTTTCGTCGTCTTTCTTGGCAGGAGTCTTCTTGTAGCGCTTGTTCAGACCGTTGATGACGTCGTTGGTAATGTCGAAACGCTTGGCAGCATACAGGATGTTATCGCCCTGCTTGGTCAGGATGAGGTCGTACTTTTTGTCCTTGTTATAGGCGTCCAGAAAGTGCATCAGCGAGTCGCGCAGAGCCTCGTTGTATTTCTGAGTCTCGGTGGCCAGCTCGTTCTCAAGACGAGCCTGCAACTCCTGCAAACTCTGCTGCTGACGCTGGATGGCAGCCTGCTGACTCTCGGCCTGCTCACGACTGGTGAATCCGTTGTTCTGCAATTTCTGCTGGAAGTTTGCTGCTGCGTTCTGCAACTGCTGGCCCTTCTGGTTCAGCGTGTTGCGGGCGTTGTTGCTCTTCTTCTGCAGCGTCAGGGTGAACTCCTTGCAGAATTCATACTGAGTCATCAGCGAGTCAACCTCAACGTAGGCAATCTTCAGACCACCAGTAGAAGCGGGTTCAGCTGCTGCGGGTTGTTCGTCCATCTTGGGGCTTGCATTGTTGCAAGAGGCCAGCGCCAGTACGGCACCTGCGGCCATCATCATGTACTTGTTCATTGTTTTTGTTTTTTTATTTTTCGTTATTCCGTAATTTTCGTTATTCCGTAATTTCCGTTAATCCATGATTCCGTCATTCCGACCGCTCGCTGACGGCAGTCCTTGCGGTTCGGCGCATTTCGCGGTCTTGATCCATCACGCAGTGAATGCCCCGTTCCTTCATCGCCTTGCTGTCGTGAATATGCTGTGACGAGAACTTGCCATTCTTCCTCAGCAACACCTTTACAAGCAGCAACACCATGCCAGCGGCAATGATGAGAATACTGATCAGCAGGGTCTTTAACATACATTTCTCTTTAAACGTCTGCAAAAGTAAGCAAAAAAAGTGAACTGACCAAAACGTCACCTCACCTTTTAGCATTTATTAGTCCTTTATATTTTGTCCTCTCCCCACTTCTTCGTACCTTTTCGCTCCGCGAGAAGGTCTTCTCTCTCGAAAAAGTTCAAATAAATTTGGCTTCTTGCTCGCTTATTCGTACCTTTGCACGCAAAATTACGAAGATGAATATCAGACTATGGATGCTGGCTGCCATCCTGGCGTGCAGCCTCGCGAATGTTTACGGACAGCGCATACAGGTGGTTGACCAGAAAGGCAACGGTATTGCGTTGGTCAGTGTGACGACTATAGACGGTAACCTTATCGGAACGACAGACATCGAAGGTGTGCTCTCAAATGTGAAGGGTCATCAGAAGGTTGGCTTGAACCATCTGGCATACCAGCCGAAGATGGTGACCGTCAGCGAACTGAAGGACGGCAAAGTGACACTGCTCGACCTCGACTACAACATCGCCGAGATTGTTGTCAAGCCCAAACAGTACATCTACGTCGAGACCTACTATCGTGTTTATCTCTTCATAGGCGACTCGCTGACGTACTATCGTGCAGGCATTCTCGCCAACGGCTACGACCCCAAGAAGCAGAAAGTTGACCTAGGCGGAATATGGGCTTACGGTTCATTCTGCGACAAGGGACGTACCTGGAAGAATGCCATAACGAGCAGGTACGCCGAGCTGGGTGGAGGCATCAGTAAAGAATCGGCTTTAGGTTTCCTTTCCAACAGTGATAAGGCCAAGAATTACTATGCCGTAACGCTTACAGACCTTGACGACGGCCGACTGCGCGTCAGTAATCCTGAGGGTACGGTGGGCTACATCACCAATGCCAATGGCGTGAGCAACGTGACGCTCGACGGGGGCAAGATGCAGTTGTATGCCAACAAGACGCATGGAGAGAATAAAATGCTAGAACGTCGCGAGAACGCCAACTACGAATACCAGTACACCGAGATGTTCCGCATCGGCGACGACGGCAAAGTTGTCCCTGAAGACCTTATCATGAAGGTGAATCAGTGGGAATACGACAAAAAAGGCGAGCACCACAAAATGATCTTAGAGACATATGCCACCGGCCGCGACTACATGGACAAGAAAGAGTTCAAGGCCAAGAAGAAGGAACTGAACGGCGACTACGTCGGCGACATGTCCTTCAGCGTCCTCGAAGCCTACGAGCAAAGCCATAATATTCCACCCTTGGCCCCCACCATCGCCAAGCGTGTCACCGAAATGCGCAAGGGCAAAAAGTAAAATTGCGTTGCAATGTTGCAATAAGGAGTATAATAACCAAAAATTAAAGAATTATACCGGTAAGGGCGAGGAGTTTATTTAGTCCATGGGATAACGGACGTCCCATTTACGGCGGAGACCGTCCATGAGTTGCATGATGTAGAGCGTCTCGGCATGCGACATCTCGCGCGGCTCTAGGAGTCCGTCGGCGAGTGCTTGGCGGCAGGCGCTGAACTGATATTCGTAGCCGGTAATCTGCTTGGGCACGCGGATGGTCTCTATGTAGGTGCGGTCGGGACCGTTCACGGTGACGGTCTGCGGATTGTTGATGTTGTCGATGATGAGGTTGCCATCAGTTCCGGCAATAACGCCGATGTTGTCACCAACACATTGCGCGGAGGATTGGATGTTGGCGAGGATGCCATTGGCGAGGATGATCGTGATGGCGTTTGTGAGGTCTATGCCGGTGTCGTTCTTGACGGCAAAACCGTCGAGCACGCTGATGTCGCTATCGGTAAACATGCGTACGAAGTTGAGGGCATAGACGCCGAGGTCGAGTAGTGCACCTCCGCAGAGGTCTGGACGCATGATGCGCTCCTTGTTACCCATCGAATAGCCAAGGGTGGCCGTGATGAGGTGAGGAGTGCCGATGCGGCCGTCGGCAATCAGCTTGCGAACGATTCCCACGACGGGCTGGTAGCGCGTCCAGATGGCCTCGGCGAGGAATACGCGACGCTCGTGAGCAAGGTCGAGTATTTCCTTGGTCTGCCGAGCGTTGGCCATGAAGGCTTTTTCTACCAGACAGGGCTTGCCAGCTTCTATCGCCGCCTT
Source organism: uncultured Prevotellaceae bacterium (assembly GCA_902774925.1). Classification (GTDB taxonomy): domain Bacteria; phylum Bacteroidota; class Bacteroidia; order Bacteroidales; family Bacteroidaceae; genus Prevotella. Next base: position 28,745 of record CACYKE010000058.1, read on the forward strand.
TGTTACGTCGTAATGGTGCGAGTGTGGCGTGGCGATGTAGACGAGGTCAACATCGGGGTCGACAATCAGTTCCGTGTACGAGCCGTAAGCCTTTGGGATGTTCCACTCCTTGGCAAAGGCTTGGGCTTTTTCTATTGACCGCGAACCGATGGCATAGGCCTCGCAGTCGGACATTCCATTGAGTGTGATGGCAGCCTTTTCGGCAATCCATCCTGCTCCGATAATACCAACTTTCATTAGCCTCGAGCCATTTGATAGATTTTCTCCATGTCTTCAGCTTTGAGCACCTTCAGAGCGCCGCAAGTACGCTCGTTGTCGCGGCTGCACTTACGCGTCATTTCCTTAATTTCCGCATCGGTAATGTCACGACCGATGAGTTCCTTGATGTTGATGGGCATGCCGATGGCGTGGTAGAAGCGCTCCATGGCCTGAATACCCTTCTCGGCGGTGCCTTCGGGGTCGGTGAAGTCGTTGGGTACGTCCATCACGTTCACTGCGAAACGTACGAAACGGCTTAGGTTTTCATGCATTACATAGCGAGCCCAGCTTGGCCACATGGCAGCGAGCCCTGCACCGTGGGTCACGTCGAACATACCGCTCAACTCGTGTTCCAACTGGTGTGTCGCCCAGTCATCAGCCACGCCGCAGCCGGTCAGTCCGTTGTGCATGACGGAGCCGCCCCACATGATTTGTGCGCGATAGCGATAGTCCTCAGGATTTTTCAGCACGGCAAATATGGCATTCTTGATGCTGCGCAGGGCAGCTTCAGCCAGCTCGGTCGTGAAATCCATGTCGTCGTCCTTGGTGAAATAACGCTCCATGGTGTGCATCATCATATCGGTTACGCCCGCTGCAGTCTGGTAGGGCGGCAGCGTAAATGTGCGTTCGGGATTCATGATGGCGAACTTCGGGCGCGACATGTTGTTTGAGTAACCTATCTTCACGTCGCCGTCCTCGTTGGTGATCACGCTGGCTTCGCTCATTTCCGAACCAGCAGCGGGGATGGTCAGCACTGATGCCACGGGCAGCATCGTCTTTGGGGCTTTGACTTTACCGAGATACAAATCCCACACGTCGCCCTCCATGCAAACACCATAAGCGATGCACTTCGCTGAGTCAATAACACTACCGCCACCCACGGCAAGAATAAAGTCAACACCCTCCTTGCGACAAAGTTCAATGCCTTGCTGTGCCAATGAGAGTCTTGGATTGGGAACTACGCCACCGAGTTTGACGTAATCCACGCCGCCAGCAGCCAGCAGTCCGCAAATCTTGTCGAGCAGTCCTGAGCGCTCCGCACTCTTTCCGCCGTAATGCACCAGCACCTTCGTGCCACCATACTTCTTCACCAAAGCAGCCACCAGCTCCTCACTCTGTTTGCCGAATACTACTTCCGTCGGCGCGTAATAATTAAAGTCTTTCATACGTAAATAGTTTTGTGCAAAGATAGCATAATATTGTCAATTATCCAAGAAATTCCACGAATTTTAACGCAACACATTAAAATAGTATACGCAACAATCTGGTAAATCGTAAAACAAAAACTCACTTTTTCTTTGGTCATTTAGATGAAAAAGTGTAACTTTGCAGTCGATTTGAGATCAAATTGATGAAACGGTATTTTATAGCTTTAATCTGCGGTGTGCTGATGATGGCATGCGGAGGCAATAAGACGGGAGTAACCGAGGAGGTTGCCCCAGCAGATTCTGCGCAGGAGCGCACTGATTCGGCAGCTAATGACAGTATCACTGACCTGTTAGCAAATATCCCTATGCCAAAGGCCGCTGACGAGTTGTTTGACGACTTTATTTTCAACTTTGCGGCAAACAAAAATCTGCAGATGGAGCGTATCCTATTTCCGCTGAAGACGACGAAAAACGGTCAAGAGGGTAAAATCGAGAAAGGCGAGTGGAAGATGGAACGCTATTTTATGCGTCAAGACTACTACACGCTGATTTTCGACAGCGAGAAGCAGATGGAGGTGGTGAAGGACACGTCGTTGAACCATGCCGTTGTGGAGATGATATATTTCAACACGGGAGCCGTGGTGCAACACATCTTCGACCGCCTGCGTGGCGCTTGGATGCTGACGAGCATCAATACCATTCCCATCAACCAATCCACTAACGCGTCGTTCCTTGAGTTTTATCATAAGTTTGCGACAGATCTTGAATTCCAGTTGGAGAGTCTGAACGAAACCATCGAGTTTGAGGGACCAGACCCCGACGACGACTTTGCCCGTATGGAAGGACTGATATCGTCCGACACGTGGGAAGCCTTTGCTCCTGAGTTGCCGCAGAAGATGATTTTCAATATTATCTACGGTAAGGCGCAAAAGAGTGGCAACAGGAAACTTTTCGTGCTACGAGGCATTGCGAACGGTATGGAGTTGGAGATGCGATTCACGCGGAAGGACGGTAAATGGAAACTGACGAAACTGTCAACGTAAGAGGTAAGAAGTAAGAGGTTAGAATGAGAGATATAGCGAACTACAGCCTAAAAGAGCATAACACGTTTGGCATTGAGGCGCGGTGCAGTAGGTTTTTGGAATACAGCACTGTGGAAGAGGCCCAAGGTGTTGCTGCTATCCTGCGAGAGACAGGAGCCCCCTATATTATAATAGGTGGAGGCAGCAACTTGCTGTTGACTCGCGACTTCGAAGGCATTGTGGTTCACTCCGCGCTGACGGGCGTCGACACCGACGGTTGCAAGATGACTTGCGGTAGCGGAATGGAGTGGGACAGGGTAGTGGCACTGGCTGTGGAGCAAGGACTCTATGGTGCCGAGAACCTGTCGTTGATTCCAGGCGATGTTGGAGCCAGTGCTGTGCAGAACATCGGAGCCTATGGCGTCGAGGCGAAAGACCTGATTGTCGAAGTCGAAGCCGTTGAGATTGCCACGGGACAGTTGCGGAGTTTCAGCAATGCCGACTGCCAGTATGGCTACCGCGACAGCCGTTTCAAGCACGACTGGAAGAACCTGTTTCTGATGACTCACGTAACCTACGCGTTGCAATCGACGTTCGAGCCCAAATTGGACTATGGTAATATCCGTGCAGAGCTGGAACGAAAAGGCATCAGCAATCCTACGGCAGCACAGTTGCGTGCCGTCATCATCGATATTCGCAATGCCAAGTTGCCCAACCCCAAAGTGACGGGCAATGCAGGCAGTTTCTATATGAATCCCGTGGTGAGTCGCGAGAAATACGAATCGCTGGCAGCACAATATGAGCGTATGCCTCATTATACGATTGACAGCAACCACGAAAAGATTCCTGCCGGTTGGATGATTGAACAGTGTGGATGGAAAGGTCGTTCGCTGGGCCGTGCAGGAGTTCATGACAAACAGGCGCTGGTGCTCGTCAACCGAGGCGGAGCCACAGGCGCGGAAGTCGTGACGCTGTGTGAAACCATCCGCAAGGACGTTCGCGAGAAATTTGGAATAGACATACATCCGGAAGTTAACATTATATGAAGCTGACATTTTTAGGAACGGGAACCTCGTGTGGCGTGCCGACTATCGGCTGCCAATGCTACACGTGCAGCAGTACGGACGCGAAGGACAAGCGTCTGCGCTGTTCGGCACTCATCGAGACCGAACAGACACGACTGCTCATCGACTGCGGTCCCGATTTCCGTCAGCAGATTATGAATCAGCCGTTTCGCAAGATTGACGGTATCCTAATTACCCACGCCCATTACGACCACATGGGAGGAATGGACGATATCCGCCCTTACTGTCAGTTTGGCGAAATCAATGTCTATGCCGACCCGATAGCGCGTCAGGGAATGCTGCAGATGTTGCCATACTGCTTTGCCGAACACCGCTATCCAGGTGTGCCGGCCATTCAGTTACACGAGATTCATCCCCACGAAGCCTTACGCATTGGTGATCTCGACATCGTGCCATTTCAGGTGATGCATCACGACCTGCCGATACTGGGCTTCCGCATTGGTCCGTTGGCATATATCACGGATATGAAGACCATTGACGACGGAGAACTGGATTACATCAAAGGTGCCGAAGTACTGGTGGTGAATGCTTTGCGACAAAAGCCTCACCACTCGCATCAGACGTTGGCTGAGGCTGTGGATTTTGCCCGTTTGATTGGCGCACGACAGACGTGGCTCATCCATTCGAGTCACGACATTGGCCGCCACGAAGAGGTGAACGCCTCGTTGCCGAAGGACATCCAAATGGCATACGACGGACAAGAGGTTTTGATATAGTTTATAATTCATAGTTTAGAGATAATTAGAAAGAGGTATGAAGAGAATATTATTATTAGCGACGGTGATGATGGCTGGGGTTTATGCGCTGGCGTGTACCAACTTTATTGTGGGTAAGAAAGCTTCCGTGGACGGCAGTGTCATCTGTTCGTATAATGCCGACTCATATGGCGCTTTTATGTGGCTCTACCACTATCCTGCAGGCAAGCACGCGAAAGGCGAAATGCGGAAAATTTACGAATGGGATACCAACAAATACCTCGGAGAAATTCCCGAGGCCGAAGAAACCTACAACGTTGTTGGCAACATCAACGAGTGGCAGGTAACCATTGGTGAAACGACCTACGGAGGTCGTGAGGAAATGGTTGATTCGACAGGCGTAATTGATTATGGTTCATTGATTTATATCTCGCTTCAACGTTCAAAGAATGCCCGCGAAGCCATCCGTATAATGACTACTTTGGTGGAGCAATACGGTTACTATAGCGAAGGTGAGACGTTTACCATTTGCGACCCCGAAGAGGCGTGGATTCTGGAGATGCAGGGTTGTGGCCCCGACCGCAATGTATCGAAAGAACGTGTCGTCTGGGTTGCTCGTCGTATTCCCGATGAGGCCATCTGCGGACATGCCAACCAGAGCCGTATCGGTGTGTTTCCATTGAAGGACAAGGAAAACGTGCTGTATTCGAAGAACGTCATCAAATATGCTCGTAAGATGGGCTGGTTCAGCGGCAAGGACGAGGAGTTTTCGTTTAAGAATGCCTACGCCTTCCCCGATTTCAGTGGTCGTCGTATTTGTGATGCTCGCGTGTGGAGTTTCTTCAATCACCACGTGAAAGGTATGGAACGCTATCTGCCTTGGGCGTTGGGTAAGGACAAGGATGCAGAGGACATGCCGCTGTGGGTCATTCCCGACAAGAAGGTGAGCGTGCAGGACGTTATCAACGACATGCGTGACCACTATGAAGGCACGCCAATGGCTATTGACTCGACTGATATCGGTGGCGGTATCTGGCAAATGCCTTATCGTCCTACACCTTTATATTATAAGGTGGACGGCAAGAAATATTTCAACGAACGTCCGACGTCGACGCAGCAGACTGCTTGGACCTATGTCTCGCAGATGCGTTCGTGGATGCCTCGTGAGGTGGGAGGTTGTTTCTGGTTTGGCAACGACGACGGCAACATGGTGGCTTATACCCCTATCTATTGTTCGATGACTGAACAGCCCGAGTGTTACAACACCCCGGGTGCAGACGAGGTGACGTTCTCGATGAACAATGCCTACTGGGTGGAAAATTGGGTCAGCAACATGGTTTATCCACGCTACTCGATGCTGTTCCCGTCGCTGAAGGCCGTTCGCGACTCCCTGCAGAATGCCTATTTTGCCCAGCAGCCCGATATTGAGGCCAAGGCCATGAAGATGGAACCCGCCGAGATGCAGCGATTCCTCAATGCCTATAGCGTCCAACAAGCTCAGCAAATGCTCGCACGCTGGCAGCAGCTGGCTTTCTATCTCGTAGTGAAATACAACGATATGGCCGTCAAACCCGATGAGAACGGTGTCTTCAAACGTTCAAAATACGGACTAGGCGCTACCGTCCGTCGTCCCGGTTTTGCCACTGTCTACGCTCGTGAACTCATTCGTCAGACTTCTGACCGTTATGTCGTCCCCGAATAATAACCAATAAGCAATAAACGATTCTCATGACGCTCATTATTGTAACAATGCTCATTTTGGCCTATGTGCTCATAGCCACAGGTCATCTGACAGGAGTCAACAAGGCCGCCATCGCCATGTTCCTCGGAACAGTGGGGTGGGTGGTTTATGTCTGTTGGGGGGCCGATTTCGTGGCTGACCAACATCCGCTGGATTATCAGGAGTGGCTCAATGGTGCCGAGCCTACCAGCGAGAAGGTCAAATTGTTTATCTACAATAATGTGTTTCTGAACTACGTTGGCAAGGCGGCAGCCATCGTTATGTTCCTGTTGGCTACGATGTCGATAGTGGAAATCCTCAACAACAACGGCTGTTTCGACTTCATCACCGAATGGATTCGTACACGCAATTCGAAACGGCTGTTGTGGACCATTAGCCTTGCAACGTTTATCCTTTCGGCCAATCTTGACAACCTTACGACGGCAACGATGATGCTGGTCATTATGCATAATATCCTGCAAAATTCCCGGCAACGCATGCTGGTGGGTTCGGCCATTGTTCTTGCCGCCAATGCAGGAGGTAGTTTTACTGTCATTGGTGACCCTATTGGACTGATACTTTGGGATGGCGGTGCCGTGACGGCCAGTCGTTTCTCGGCTTATCTGCTCATACCTGCCTTGGTGGCGTGGATTATCCCTACCATTCTGATTAACCGTCAGTTGCCCGACCGCCTCGATACCGCTTGGAATCCTTCGCCTTATCGTGGCGACGACACGCGCCTGAACCGCTGGCAGCGTGTGGTGATGCTCATCGTGGGCATTGGCGGACTGTGGTTTATCCCGACTTTCCACAACATTACCAAGCTGGCTCCCTTCCTTGGCGCGCTGTGTGTGCTGTCGGTATTGTGGGTAGTCAACGAGGCCTTCAACCGCAAACTGATGAAGGCCGATCAGATGGCTCAGCGTCGCATTCCGCGCGCCTTGCAGTATGGCGCCTTGCAGCAGATGTTGTTCGTCATGGGCATTATGCTAGGCATGGGTGTGGTAACGGAAACGGGTGTATGGAGCGACGTGGCAGGATGGTTCGATACTTACATTCACGACATCTGGCTGATGGGAATTCTGGCAGGAATGCTCAGCTCTGTCGTCGATTCGTTCACCATCGCCATTTCCAATATTTCGCTCTACACTTTGGGCGGTGGCGCACTCGGAACGAACGGTGCTTATTGGAGTGTCGTTGCTTACACGACGGCCATCGGCGGCTGTCTGCTGACGATTGGCAGCATCAGCGGTCTTGCCCTGATGAATATGGAACATGTACGGCTTGGTTGGTATGTAAAACACATGACGCCCAAGGTGCTTTTGGGCTGGATTATAGGTTTCATTATCCTCTGGCTGGAGATGAATATGTTCTACGTAATATAAGAAAATGGGCTCACCTTTTGGTGGGCTCGATTTTTTTTTGTAATTTTGCACGCGTTTTCTAGAGACATCAAATATCATTGCAATGAATATATCGTATAAATGGCTAAAAGAGTACGTTGATTTCGACCTCACACCGCAGGAGGTTTGCGATGCGCTGACATCGACAGGTCTGGAGGTTGACGCACTCGAAGAAGTACAAAGTATTAAGGGCGGTCTGAAGGGCCTTTACGTTGGTAAAGTGCTCACGTGCGAGATGCACCCCGATTCAGACCATTTGCATGTAACTACCGTTGATTTAGGCAAGGGCGAACCCCAGCAGATTGTCTGCGGTGCTCCCAATGTGGCTGCTGGCCAGAAGGTCATTGTGGCCGATCTGGGCTGTGTGCTCTACGATGGCGACAAGGAGTTTGTCATCAAGAAGTCGAAGCTGCGTGGCGTGGAGTCGCTGGGCATGATTTGTGCCGAGGACGAGATTGGTATCGGTAACGACCACTCGGGCATCATCGTGCTGCCTGAGGATGCTGTTGTCGGCACACCTGCCGCCGAGTATTACCACTTGGAGAGCGACTGGCTCATCGAGGTTGACATCACTGCCAACCGTGCCGATGCCCTCTCACATTGGGGTGTTGCTCGCGACCTGTATGCCTGGCTGAAGCAGAACGGCTACAAGACCGCCACCCACCGTCCTGATGTCAGCGGTTTTGCCGTCGACAATCATGACCTGCCCATTGACGTGGTCATCGAGAACACCGAGGCCTGCAAGCGCTATGCCTGCGTTAGCATCACCGACTGCGAGGTGAAGGAGAGCCCTGAGTGGTTGAAGAACAAGCTGACCACCATTGGTCTGCGTCCTATCAACAATATCGTCGACATCACCAACTATGTGATGATGGCGCTGGGTCAGCCCCTGCATACCTTTGATGCCGACATGGTGAAAGGCCACAAGATTGTGGTGAAGACCATGCCTGAAGGCACACCGTTTGTGACGCTGGATGGTGAGGAGCACAAGCTCTCTGACCGTGACCTCGCTATCTGCAATGCCGAGGACCCCATGTGTATCGCTGGTGTGTTTGGTGGAAAAGGTAGTGGTACCTACGAGACCACGAAGAACGTCGTGCTCGAGAGCGCTTACTTCCATCCCACATGGATTCGTAAGTCGGCTCGCCGTCATGGATTGAGCACCGATGCTTCATTCCGTTTCGAGCGTGGCATTGATCCCAATGGCGTGATTGATGCTCTGAAATATGCCGCCCAGCTTTGTAAGGAACTGGCTGGTGGTAAGGTGTCTATGGAAATCAAGGACGTTTATCCTGAGAAGATGCAAAACGCTGTTGTCGACCTCCAGTACAGCTATGTTCACTCGCTGGTTGGTAAGGATATTCCCGTCGAGACCATCAAGAGCATTTGCGACTCGCTGGAGATGAAGGTGCTCAGCGAGAGTGCCGAGGGTCTGAAGCTCGAAGTTCCTGCTTATCGCGTCGACGTTCAGCGTCCTTGCGATGTGGTGGAAGACATCCTGCGTATCTACGGATATAATAATGTGGAGATTCCCACACAGCTGAAATCTAGCCTTGTCATCAAAGGCGACGAAGACCAGAAGCACAAGTTGGCCAACCTCGTTTCTGAGCAGTTGGTAGGTGCTGGCTTCAACGAAATCCTGAATAACTCGTTGACCAAGGCTGCCTACTATGCAGAAGAGCAGCAGGCTCAGCTAGTAAAGATCATGAACCCCCTCAGCAGCGACCTCAACGTGATGCGTGGCACCCTGCTGTATGGTGGTTTGGAGAGCGTCGAACACAATGTCAAGCGTAAGAACCCCAACTGCCGTTTCTTTGAATTCGGCAACGTCTATAGCTTCGACCCTGCAAAGGAGAATCAGGACGACCCCATGCAGGCTTATAAGGAGCAGTATCACATGGGATTGTGGCTGACCGGCAAGCGTGTCGAGGGTTCGTGGGCTCATGCCAACGAGGACACGTCGTTTGCCGAGCTCGATGCACACGTGGACAATATCCTTGCTCGCATCGGTGTGCAGCCTGGCATGTTGGTACGCAAGAAGTCAGAGAATGCTATATTCTCTGCTGGTCTGACCATCGAAAATCGCGGTGGCAAGAAGCTCATCGAACTGGGTGTGCTGACCAAGAAGCTGCAGAAGAAGTTCGACATCGATACCCCCGTGTATTATGCCGAGCTCAAC
>CACYKE010000059.1 GCA_902774925.1 uncultured Prevotellaceae bacterium
CAGCCGCATGGAGTTCCAGACACCCAAGGTGGCGCTGATGGGCGTGCTCAACGGCGACTACAAATACTATGTATGGGGCGAGGAGCCGCTGAAGTGGAAGATCAAGGAACTCAACCTCGAGGGCATCGTGCTCAACGACGTGGGCATCCCCATCTCCGAAATCCATATCATCGGCCGCGACCGGCAATTGATAGAGCAGATAGACGACCAGTACTCGCGCCTGAAGCAGAGCGGCGAGATTGCTGCCATTCAGGACCGTTGGTTCCATCCCGAGCGCGTCCACGACCACTCGTCGCCGATGGTCTATTACATCGTCGCCGCCTTGCTGCTGTTGGCTGCTCTATGCTACTTCTTTGCGCGGCTGGCGAAGGCCCATGTGCGGAGCGCCGCCCGCAAGTCGACGGAGTTGAACGGCATGATGTACAAGGCCCTGCACATGGGTAACTTCATTATCATGGTCTATGACATCAAAAATGACCGGATGACCAACAACTACGGCGAGATACTGCCCAAGGAAGGCCTCACTAGAGGAATTCACGAATCACATCCACCCCAGCCAACGACAGGAATTCACTCAGAAGATGAAGCGCCTGACCGACGGCCGTGAGCGCCAGTTCGTTCTGAACAAACTGTTTAACAGCGCGACCGACGGCGACCCTCACTGGCTCAGCTTCCACGGCCACGCCATCCTGGAACTCGACAACGAGGGACATCCTGCCTACGTCGTCAACGCCATCCACGACGTCACCCACGACCTCGAAGAGAACAAGGCTGAGCGCGAACTCGTCAAGAAGTACGAGCAACTGTCGAACATCCCGTTCATCGCCATGTCGTTCTACGACAAGGGCGGCTGGCTCATCGACCTCAACGACAACATGCGGCAGCTCTGTGGCATGACCGACGAGCACCCAGAGAACAAGCGATTCTGGGAGACCGTCTGTATGTTCGATGTACCGCTGTTCCGCAACATCTACTCGCCCGACAGCCGCAACGACATGCTCATCTGCCAGCACATGGAATATCCTGAGATGGGCATCGACCGATACATCGAGTTCTTCATCCTGCCATTGTTCAACAGCGAGGGCGAAATCTGCAACTACTTCATCACCACGCTCGACATCACCGACGACCGCAACCGCGACCGCGACCGCCATCTGCACAACAAGGAGATGCAAGCCATCAAGACCGATATCGAGCGCAAGAAGCAGACCCTGGCCTTCCTCCTGAAACATAGCAACCGCCACTTAGAGCAGGACGATGATGGCAGAATGCGTATCGTCGTCGACAACACCAAACTCGAGGAGGCCCGCCGACAGTTGCAGGCCGTTACCACACTAGCCGAAGAAAGCGTCAGGCTGAAGAGCGGCTTCATGGCATCGATGACCCACGAGTTGCGCACGCCTCTGAACGCCATCGTCGGATTCACTGGTGTCCTCGACACACTGGACGACAATCCTGAGCGCGGCGAGTACGTCCGCATCATCCGCAACTCCAGCGACATGCTGCAACGACTCATCAACGACATCATTGAGGCCTCGTCTATCAGCGGCGGCACACTTACCGTCAAGCCCGAGACCATCGACTTCGCCACTGCCTTCGACGACATCTGCCTGACCCTCCAACAACGTGTGCAGAGTAAGGAACTGAAGTTCATCAAGGAGAATCCCTACGACACCTTCGTCAACACGCTCGACTTCGAGCGCATCCAGCAGGTGCTCACCAACTTCGTGACTAACGCCGTGAAGTTTACCGAACAAGGCCACGTCCGACTAGGCTACCGCTACGAGAAGCACGGCATGTACCTCTATTGTGAGGACACCGGCATCGGCATCCCTAAGGACAAACAGAAGATCATATTCGACCGCTTCGTCAAGCTCAACGAGTTTGTACAGGGCACCGGCATGGGACTAGCCATTTGTAAACTGATTGCTGAAAGTTGTGGAGGCGACATCGGTGTCATCAGCGCTGGCGAAAACCGCGGCTCCACCTTCTGGCTCTGGATTCCCTGCGAGAATCATGCCTGATACTTAGTTCTCATCTCTATTTTATACCGACACAGAGCATGGTGAGGTCGTCACTCTGCTCGGGGCCGTCGGCGAAGGCGTCGAGGGCACATTTCATTTCGTCTATGAGGAAACGGGAGCGGGTCTTGGGGGTGCGCTCGCCGAAGGGTTGTGTGGACTCGCGGAGCACGCGGAGCATGCGTTTCTCACCAAACTGTTCCTGCATACGGTTCTCGGCCTCGTTGACACCATCGGTGTAGACGAAAAGCGAGCTACCGCGGATGTCGCCGAGGTGGCCTCCAACGAAGGTGTAGTCGGGCCAGAGTCCGATGGGGACGTTGGACTCGATGTCGAGGAAGCTGAATACGGTCTGCGAGGTGTGCATGCGTCGCTCGCCGTAGACAGGTGGGTTGTGGCCGCAGTTACAGTAGTCGAGGTGGCCGGTCTTGAGGTCGATGATGCCGATGAACATGGTGACGAAGACGGCATTCTCGTTATTAGCAGACATCGTGTCGTTCAGCTTGGTGGCGATGACCTCAGGGGGGAAGCCCTCTTTGGCAACGGTACGGAACAGGTTGACAGCGACGGCCATGGTGAGCGAAGCGGGGATGCCCTTGCCGCTGACGTCACCGACGCAGAAACAAAGGCGGTCACCCTGGAGGAAGAAGTCGTAGAGGTCGCCACCAACCTCCTTGGCAGGCACGATAGTGGCGTAGAGGTCGATGTCGCGGCGGTCGGGGAAGGCGGGGAAGGTGCGGGGCACCATCGACATCTGGATATCACGTGCGATACGCAGTTCGCTGTCGATACGCTCCTTAGCGGTGGTCGTGTCGGCCAGTTGGTTGTAGGCGTGGCGAAGCTCCTGCATCTGCTTGCGGCGGCGGAAGTAGTAGAAGGCGAAGAAGGCAATGGTGATGAGGATGATGGCCACGGCGGCCTGTATCTGTAGGTCCAGGTTGGAGAGGCGCAGGTCTTTAGCCTCGTTTTCAGCACGTGTCACGTCAATCTGTGTGGCATACTCGTAGGACATCTTCTGCACATCGGCAGTGCTGATAGAGTCGCGATATTCCATGTGGCGCATCCTGTAGAGATAGGCCTGCCGGTAGTCACCGAGGCTGGCATAGGCTTCGGCTATTAATCCCAAGCGATCGACGCCGCTCTGGATGTTGGTGGCGATGTCAAGGGCCTCGGCATAGCGGCCGTTCTTCATGGCGTGGTAGAAGTTAACAATGGGGCCGAAATTGTCGTCGTGCCCATTGTCGCGCTTCAGTTTCTCGCGCTCGGCATAGGCGCGGTTAAAGTCATCGCGACTGTACTGGTCGTCGTTGTACGCAATACAGATATAGCTCCATGCTGACAGTTTGTGCTGCACAATGACGTTAGGCTCATTCAGCGCCTTGCGGGCGCAGTCGAGCACCTTTTCTGGGTCTTTCAGATTGACGTAGATTTTCGCCATCCCGAGGTAAGGGGCAGCAGCGCTCTCGTCGGGGAAGAAGCGGTGCTGGTAGTTGATGGCCTCGTTGAACTCGTGCTCGGCCTGTGCGAAATGGCGCAGGGCCGACGACATGGTGGCCAAGGCGTACGTGGACGTGTAGAGTCCGAACTTGCTATCGTGCTGGTAAGCGTAGTCGTGAATCTGGCGGGCCTGCTCCAGACCACGCGTGCGGTTCTCCTTGTTGAAAATGTAAATGGCCTGGTTCGACCACGCCTTGTAGAACAGCCGCTCCTGTCGGGGTCCGGCCTCGCGGCACGCCTCTATCAGCTGGTCGGTGATGAGCATAAAGCTGTCGATCGCGCTCGAACTGTAGTAGCGGTACATCTCCTTCTCCAGCTGTGCGATGCGGTCGTCGCCGCCCGTCGCATTGCCGCCGGCACCCGATGTCTGCGCCGCTACAGCCAGCGTCGCCATGACAAAAGTCAGAACGATGAATACGTTTTTCTTCATTTCTTTACAACAATGGCCACCGACCAGTGGGTGCGCCTCAGTGGGGTGTAATAAACACGCGACGGCACGCCGTTCACCTCCAGATCGGCCATGCCGTGATGGTGATTCTTCAGGTTGGCGACGAACGCATCGTCGCTCATGGTGACAACGTCACCGTCGGGGTGGGCGAAGCTAGTACCATCATCATTCAGGATGACAATGTAGAAATCGTCTTCCCCAGGCAACCGATAGCCGTTCAGCAGTTCGTCGTTCTTCACCTCATCCTCAATCTGTCGCAACTGGTCAATCATCCACTCCTGGGTCATGTCGGCTCCGCAGACGCATGCCAAGCGGCCCTGTGCGTCGAAAATGGGTGTTGCAAACGTCACATAGTAACCGTTGGTCACATTCAGGTCATCCTCATAATAATACGGTTCCGACCAGAAGCTCTCCTTCTCCTTTACGCCCTGCACATACCACGTCGACTTGGTATAGTCGTGGCGCGCCGAGCCCACGAACGTCAACACGAACTCTGCCGAGTCGTCCTGGTGCACGTAAGGCTGGAACCACTGGCCCTTCTGCGGGAAGTAGTTGGGCACGAAGGCCGCGAAATAGCCGATGACGTCGGGGTTCAAGCTAGTCTTGCTTCCCAGGGCCTCGATGACGTTCTGCGGCGAATCCATGTTCTTCGCCACCTCGTCAAACACATTCTCCGCGTTCATCTCCACGCCCCTGACAGTCTTCGACAGTTTCTCCGCCACCAGGTTCATCATGCCGACATAGCGCACGTTACGCTCCGCCCGAACCGTGTAGTTCAATGCTACCGCCAGCAGCGCTACCGCAACCGCCAGCGCGACGATGAGCACAGGTCGCAGCCATTTCCTGGGATTGGTTTTTACATCCATAGAATCAATGCTTTGTTTGACTTTATCTCGGCTGCAAAGATACAAAAAAAGCTTGTAATAAACGAGGGATTTTGGAAGATTAACGCAATTCGACCGTAAATAAAGGCAATCAGGGGAAAATCGAGGAAGTTCAAAAATCGGGATTACGCAAAATTGGGAGGATTGGTGAAGAAGTTAGGTTGCCAAATCGTAACCCTGAAAACAGGTTGGGAAGCGGGGTTAAACTTTGTTAATCGGCTACGCAATTCTGGGAAGAACGGCGCATCATTCACCGCCCGTTTCAACTGCCTCAAACTGCTATATTTTGCATAGCGATGGATTCCGAAAAAGAATGTAGTTTTGCAGCCGGAATTAAAAAACGTAAGTGAAGTATGAGCAGATCAACTTTCAAAATCTTGTTCTACGTGAACAAAAGCAAGGAGAAACAGGGTATTGTTCCAGTGATGGGACGAGTGACAATCAACGGCACCCAAAGCCAGTTCAGTTGTAAGAAGTCTATCCCGCTTGATATGTGGGACGTGAAGGGCAATTGTGCCAAAGGACGCAGCAAGGAGGCTTTGCAGATTAACCGCGACCTCGACAACATTAAGGCGCAGATTATCAAGCACTATCAGCACCTGTCAGACCGAGAGGCTTTCGTAACAGCCGAGATGGTGCGCAATGCCTATCAGGGCTTTGGCAGCGAGTACGAGACACTTCTGTCGGCATTCGACAAGGACATCGCCAATCAGAAGAAGCGTGTGGGAAAGGACAGGGTTGCAAGCACCCTGTGGGCCATGCAAAGGTCACGAAAGGATGTGGCTGAGTTCATCCAATCTCATTACCGTCGCACGGATATGTCAATGCTGGAACTGACGCCAGAGTTTATCAAGGACTTTTCCGTTTACCTCAGCACAGACCGGGGACTGGCCAACGCCACCATCTGGCAGCGCTGCATGTGGTTGAAGGGTGTCGTGCTGAGGGCGCACTATAACGGCAAGATACCCCGCAATCCCTTCGCACAGTTTCACATCAGCCCCAACTGCAAGGAAAGGGAGTTCCTGACTGAGGATGAACTGAAAGCCGTCGTGACGCATGAGTTTGAGGACGATAACCTCGCCTTCGTTCGTGACATCTTCGTCTTTGTCTGCTTCACCGCCCTCTCGTTCATCGATGTGAAGGAACTGACTACGGACAACATCGTTGACATCAACGGTGATAAGTGGATCATCGGGCACCGTCACAAGACGGGTATCCCCTTCCAAGTGAAGCTGATGGACGTACCCTTGCAGATTATCGACCGCTACAAACACCTGCAGGAAGACAAGTTGGTATTCGGGAAAATGAACTACTGGTCGATGTGCAAGAAACTGAAAAAGGTCATGGAAGCCTGTGGAATTGAAAAGCAGATTTCATTTCACTGCGGCCGACACTCATTCGCAACGCTGGCGCTTTCAAAAGGGATGCCCATTGAGAGTGTGAGCCGTGTATTAGGACATACGAACATCGTCACGACACAGATATACGCGAAAATCACCTCTCAGAAATTGAATGCAGACCTGACCATGCTTGGCGACAAACTCAACGCATCATTCAGTAACATCAAAATTGCATAGCCATGAAAAGAGGAATCATCAGAATGACCGAAGGCGGTCAGGTAACCATGCCACAGAAAGACGTGTGGATGACAACGGAAGAGATAGCCGACATGTTCGGACTCCCAGAGGCTTTAGTCTATCGTACTATCCGCTCCATCTACAAGAAGAGCGAGTTATATGAGCATGAGACGGCGGAAAGGATTCCCTTCCCCGGTCATGAGGCAGACGGTTGGACGGTAGATGTCTATAATCTGGACTTGATACTCTACCTTACCTACAAACTGCCCAGCCGTAATGCACGGATATTCCGTAGGTACATGACCAACAAGGCTTACGAGCGGAATCCATACGAACACATCTGTATCATCGTTGACGACGTGGATTTCCTGCGGAATATAGTAAAGGGGTAAATCTCCCAAGGAATATCTTATCAACGCAGAAAGACGGATGTCATGCCACCAATCTGGCAAACATCCGCCTTTCTGCTTTCTCAGTCCCATTGAGGGAATCTTACAGGCAATTTACTACTCTGCTGACTTACTGGCAGGATGGTAGCACCTTTGCAACAGAGCCTCCAGATCGCTCTCTCGATAGAGTATCTTTCCTCCCAGAACATAGTAGGGAATCACCCCGTTGTTGCGGTACTCCTGCAAAGTCCGTCGGCTGACCTTCAGCGCCTTTGACGTCTCATCGTCCGTCAGGTAGCGCTCCCCGTTCAGCATCGGGCGGTACTTGCCCGTCACGTCCTCATAGAGTGCAAGCACATCCTTCATGCTCTCCAGTACCTTCTTCACGCCGACATTGCGGCCCATAATCAGTTCATCCATCATGGCTGCTGCATAAAGATTACACACTCTGCTGTCCCTGTTCGCACTGCTTACTCTGTCTTGCCTCCTTGTCGTGTGTACGCCAGCAGGCGTCCTTCTTCCTGTCGTTCACCTTGTGCATGATCTTCTCAATGTCCTCCGGCTTGTAGTAAATCTTACGCTCAATCTGAGAGTAGGCAAGCGTCCCGTTGTCACGGAGCGTCTGCAACGTTCTAAGGCTGATGTGCAGTGAACTGATCACTTCGCTGTTGTCGAGCCACTTTCCCATTTTCTTGTCTGTTCCCCTGTTGGCCATTGCCTTCATTTTGTTGACAAAGCTGTTGAAGCCCGTCTGCAGTTCCTCGTAGGCACTGCGTTCAATAATAATTGCGTCCATATTTTTTTTATCTTGTTAATGATCTTTCGTTTCCGCCTGCAAAAGTAGGCACTATTTTTATCACTCTTTGTCACCGTTATATCATCGTTATAGAAATTTTCTTTCTCTTTCGGTGATTTCCCGTTTCCGTCTGCAAAGGTAGGCATTCCGTTTCCGACTTCTTACCACCATTTTAACACCTTGGAAGAACATTTCTTTCTCTTTTGGTGTTCCGCATCCATTTCTGACGGTGCAAAGGTACTTTGTCCTGACGAGACCGAATGTCAAGTTGATATCAAGTTGACATCGATTTTTTTGTTTGACGGTGCAAATTTACCCTGTCTTTACGAGACCGATTGACAAGTTGTTAACAAGTTGTCATCACATTTCCCGTTTTTGACGATGCAAAGTTCAGCATTTCCAAGCCATCGGCAATGGATTCCCAGACTCATGGCACGATATGTCGCGTCCGTGTCGTCGTATGTCACCTGTCACTGCCAGTTTTCTTTTTGCAGTTGCAAATTTAGAAAGGTTGTCTCCATTTCCAAAGGTCATGTCATCCTATGGCTGCAAGTGGCGGCTGGTTGTCTGTAAGTGGCGGTCTGCAGCCTTTGGGTTTGCCTTATTTCCAGCGCGAAATTACGCATTGTATATCGGGCCGCCAAATAATTGAGGCAGTTGGCTGTCATTGTCCTGTATTCGCTACGCCAGAACGGCCAAGGATAACAACAGAATCGGGAGTAGATACAATCTATGCTTTGTTTCCTGTGTATGCAGTGACAACATCCGTAACGTGTAGGTCCCGCCCTACATACCTACGGACGGATGGACTACGGGATGGAAGGACTACAAGACGGATAGACCACGGGACGGAGGGACTGCCATCCCTCATACAAAACGGCTACACATTTCATATAATATATACAGAGCCTTGCACTCTATGGTTGCACAGAATACAGAGCAGCCTCAGACAACACCGCCAGCCCTGAAAAACCGCTTTGCACCGCATAGCCACTTGGCAGAATGCAGAAACAAGCTACCGAAAAAAGCCGATTTTTCAAGACCATGCGCAGAATGGGGCATCTAAACCCAATCTCTTGGCAGTATAAACAAGGCACATTACATTTGCACACGATAATCGGTCAGCAGTGCATACTCTGACCATAGTAGTAACATAAAAAGCAAAGTAAAATGCCAAAGAAAGAAAATGGAAATTTCACGGAAGCAGAACTCAGGGCATTCACAGGTGAAGTACCCGTAGCCTCTGAGAGTAAGAAACAAACGGAGCAGTCAGGACTCAGTCCCGTTACTGCTCGGAGTACGGTCACCAGTCCATTGGCTGAGGCGACGGGAGATGAACAGGGCAAGGAATCTCTTTTCCCTGCCGTTAGAGAGGATGCTGAACTATCCCCTACATCTGTACCTTCCCCGACGTCTGACACGTCATCCACAACAGTCCGACGAATAAGCAGCAAGCAGCGCAAGTTGTCACTTGATGAGTACCGTGCCACCTTCCTTCAGGTGCCGAGGATCGTCAACCGCCGCCCCGTGTTCGTCAGCGAGGAAGTCCGTCAGAAACTCGACCTCATTGTCCTCCGCCTGTCAGATACGCGACGGATGAGTGTCACGGGACTGCTTGAAAACATCTGCCGTCACCACATCACCATGTATGAAGACGACATCGAGCAGTGGCGTAAATTGTGAACGATAAGACCGAACCAAAAGACTAAGGGAGTGGCATTGACGCTGAAAGCGGCATTTGGTCGAAGAACATAGTTCCGAGAGCAAGCAAGGTTGTGTTTTCGTAACCCGAAAACTACCTTGCCCGCTCTTTCAGACGGGACAAATCCGCTCCCGACGGTCGCAGATTTCAGGGTTTGGTTACTGACGTAAGATTACACAGATAACAACATAAGCAATGACAATAATGGTAACAGGAAAAACAAAGGAAACAGAAGCCGAGGCTAACAGCCAACGGCACAAGGGAGGCAGACCGACACTGCCGAAAGCCCGCAGACGATCGAAGTCCGTCACCGTCAGATTCTCGAAGATTGACTACGAGACGCTACGGGTAAGATGCAGGAAAGCAAACCGACGGCTTTCGGAGTACATCCGCGAGTCCGCCCTGCAGTCGGAAGTCGTGATGCCTCATACGACGGAGAACGCAAGCCTCTACCGTGAACTTGCAGGGATGGCTAACAACCTCAACCAACTGGCAAGGCTCAGCCACCAGACCAGCCTCTACCATACAAGCAGGAAGGTGGACGAGGTATTGGAAAGAGTTCTGGCGATTATCAGCGAGTATAAACAGGGAAGGGAGGGAAACGGATGATAGCCAAGATAGTGAAGGGCGCATCTTTCCGTGGATGCGTCCAGTATGTGACGAGTAAGGACAATGCGACGGTGCTGGCCTCAGACGGTGTGCTGCTCGGCTCTGTCGGCAATATAGCGGACAGTTTCGAGTACCAGAGAGGGCTTAATCCGAGATGTTCAAAGCCTGTCGGACATATTGCTTTGAGTTTCAAACCGGAGGATAAGGAGAAACTGACGGACGGGATGATGACTAAAATCACACGGGAGTACATGGAGCTGATGGGCATCAGGGACACGCAGTTTCTCCTTGTCAGGCACCATAATACGACCAATCCGCACTGCCATTTAGTGTATAACCGTGTCGATAATAACGGCAAGATTATCTCGGACAAGTTTGAGCGGAAGCGCAGCGAGAAGGTTGTCAAGCAACTAAAAGACAAGTACGGGCTGACCTATTCCGACGGCAAGGGACAGACGAGGACGGAGCGGCTGCACTATACGGAACGCACGAAGTTTGAGATAAAGAATGCGGTTAAGAACGCCTTAATGGGGGCAAGGAATTGGCAGCAGTTCACGGACAGGCTGAAACAGCAGGGTGTCGAAGTGGAGTTCAAACGACGCAGGGGTAACGACGATGTGATAGACGGGATCACGTTCATCAAGGACGGTGTGCGTTTCAAAGGCTCACAGATTGGACGGCAGTTCTCGTATGCAAAACTGAACGAGAGGCTGGCGAATGACGAACAGAGGCAAACCGCTAATCATGGTCAAGCAAGGCAGAATGAGAATATCAGACAAGAGCCTAATCAGGACTATCAAAGTACATCCCATTCCACATTTGACTTCCCATCTTTGGGTCTGTTCGACACCAACAATCCCGTCTATGACCCAGCCGAGGAAGAGTTCCGTAGACGGATGCAGAGGAAGAAAAAGAAGCGTGGGCCGAGACTCTAAGATAATGTGTAAACATGAATGTATAATTATTAAAACCATACAAGAAATGAAAGAAGAAGTGATTGAAAGCATCTTCGGTTGCCTGGAGCGCATCGAAGAGAAGTTAGACAAACAGCCAGTTCAGACTGAGCAGGGCAAGAATGAGGACAACGGGAATCTGGCTGAGGCTATAGTGCCTTTAGTTGATTCCGTGAATCGGACAAACAGGAATCTTTGTGTTGTTCGGGATGTATTGAAGATTATCTCTGACCGTCAGAAAGAGAGCAAGAAAGAACTATTGGATGCCATCAGTAGTAAGTTTGAGGTATTATCAGCCAAAGATGACGGAGCTTTGGTAGAAGAAATCCAAGCCTTACGCCGGTCCATTGCAGAACAGATAAGCAAGCCACAGCACAAGAAAGTCATCCACGACCTGACGACTAAAACATGGTATTTAGTGGGTATCGGCACCGTCCTTTTCTTTTGTATGTCCCTGCTGACAACCAAGATTTACGACCAGTCAAAAAAGATAGAGGAACTGGAATTAGCGGGTTGGAAGTATCGGGCGTTACGTGCTACACTACCCGCCAACAACGCCAACGTGATATGGTTGGAGCGCAATGTCTGGGCAGGCAATAAAGAAGGCATCCGCCATTGTCAGCAGTTCGTCATCAACTACGAGGACTCTATTCACCGCCGTTATGAGATGGAACAGAGAGCAGCACGAAACGACAGCACCGCAAAGAGGCTGATGCGCGAGTCCGAACAAATAAGAAAGAATTTGAGGTAAATGAGATTTGGGAGTGTAAAGGAAAATAATATCCCTTTCACTCCCAAACGTTTAACGGAATTTGTTACGGACTCATAATAGATTGGATAAAATCAGTTTATACTTGCCAGCCTAATGCCTTCTCCTGTATGTTCCATAGGCGGGCATAGAGTCCATCCTTTGCCATCAGGTCGGCGTGTCGGCCTCGCTCCACAATGCGTCCGTGGTCGAGGACGAGAATCTGGTTAGCGTTCCTGATGGTCTTCAAGCGGTGGGCAATGACGATGACGGTGCGGCCCTTGATGAGCGTGTCGATGGCCCGCTGGACGCTGACCTCGTTCTCTGGGTCGAGTGAGGCAGTTGCCTCGTCGAGCAGGATGACGGGGGCGTTCTTCAAGATAGCGCGGGCAATGGAGAGACGTTGCTTCTCGCCACCGCTCAGTGTGCAGCCTCCCTCGCCAACCATTGTATCGTAGCCCTGTGGCAGACGCATGATGAAGTCGTGGCAACAGGCTTGGCGGGCAGTTTCCTCTATTTCGGCATCGGTAGTATTAGACTTACCGAAGCGGATATTGTTGCGGATGGTGTCTTGAAAGAGATAGACGTCTTGGAACACCATCGAGACGTGGCGCATCAGCGATTCGGGTTCACACTGATTCATCGGCACACCATTATACATCACCCTTCCCTGCTGCGGGTCATAGAAGCGGGCGCAGAGTTTCATCAGTGTGGACTTGCCGCTGCCCGAAGGGCCGACAAGAGCTGTGAGAGTGTTCTTGGGAAACTGACAACAGATGTCATGAAGCACCTGTTTGTCTTGATAGGCAAACGATGCGTGCTCGAAAGTGATGTCACCACTCTCTGGTGCTTGTCGGGTGCCAGTCTGCTCTGGCTCTTTCAT
Organism: uncultured Prevotellaceae bacterium; assembly: GCA_902774925.1. Lineage (GTDB taxonomy): Bacteria > Bacteroidota > Bacteroidia > Bacteroidales > Bacteroidaceae > Prevotella. The sequence continues at coordinate 12,508 of CACYKE010000059.1, forward strand.
CAGCGAGAGGATGCGACCGCCGGCAATAGAGAAGTAGCGGAACTCGGTGAAGTTGGTGAGGGCGGAGGTGAGCGGGTCGAACACACGGGAGCCCACAATGAGGAACATCACGAAAGTCAACACGTCTAACTGACCTTTCAATAGCAGATAGGCACCGCAGACCACCATGAGCGTTAATCCAGCGCGGACGATGGAAATACTTAGCAGCACGAACGGGCCAAGCAATGCCTCCTGACGGATGGCGGCTCGCTTCAAGTTGAGGAAAGCATCACGCAGACGGGTGAATCGGGAACCAAGCAGGTTGTAAGCCTTCATCACGCGGATGCCTTGCAGGTATTCTTCCATTCGGTTGCCTGCCTCTATCTTCGCATTGATTTGTGCACCGCTCAAACGATTCTGTACGGAAGTGGACAGCCACAGGATGAGACAGGCAAAGGGCAGACTGGCAAACATAGCCACCGCCATACGCCAGTTAATCCACACCAGCGAGAGGAAAGCCAGAATGGGCATTACCAGAGCGCCCATCAGTTGTGGCAGATGGTGCGACATGCCAGTCTCGGCCATCGCGAAGTCGGTGATAAGCATGGACGAAAGGTCGCCAGGGTCGTGACGGGAGAGGAAACCGAGCGAGAGCCGCCGCAGGTGTTCGGCCAGAGAGGTGCGCCCTTCGGCACTCATCTCGTATGCACTTCGGAAGTTGGCGCGGTAGGCTTTGCGCTCTGCTCACAGCATCACGCTGAGATAAACGACAAGCAAGCCAACAATCGTCCAAAGCCGCTGGGTGTCAAGCACGGCATCCTTGGTGGAGAAGGCACGGAAGATGATGTTAATGGCCTCAATACTGAGGCAGAATGGCACGATGTTGATAAGGTTCGACAGCATAGTATAGCCGACAGGACGGTGCAGCCGTGAGGTCTGACCGATGGTGATATTCTTGATTGCATTCATGATTCTTTAATTGTTTAGTTGCCAGTTGAAAGCGGAGGTGTAAGCCTTCCACATATCCTTATATAGTCCCTCTGTAGTGGAGAGCGTAATGTGCTGTCCCTGCTGCTCGATGCGACCATCACGGAGCACAATAATCTGGTTGGCCGAGATGATGCTTTGCATGCGGTGGGCAATGACGATGACGGTCTTGCTCTTCATCAGTTCGGCCAGCGCCTGTTGCATCTTGTACTCGTTTTCGGGGTCGGCAAAGGCGGTGGCCTCGTCAAGCACGAGGATGGGAGCGTTCTTCAAAATGGCACGAGCCACACAGATGCGCTGGGCTTCACCACCAGAGAGATACACGCCCCAGTCTCCAATTCGGGTGTCATAGCCATTGGGGAGTGACATGATGAAGTCATGGCATTGGGCAGCACGGGCGGCTCGCTCCACATCATCTTTTGTGGCACTCTTCTGTCCTACGGCTATGTTCTCGTAGATAGTGTCGTAGAAGAGGAACGAATCTTGGAACACGAACGAGACAAGGTTCATCAGCCTGTCTGTGGCAATGTCCTTGATGTTCACGCCGCCTATCAGTATCTCACCCGAAGAAACGTCCCAAAAACGGGGGATGAGGTTGGCCACGGTGCTCTTGCCGCTGCCCGAAGGTCCGACAAGGGCGGTAATCTCGCCTTGGTGGGCTGTGAATGTGATGTCTTTCAGTGCCTCTGTACGACTTGCAGTGTCCGTGTTGGCTTCGCCTTCGTCCGTCACGACTCGGCCATCTCCGAGCAAGCTCGTATGGCTCTCGCTGCTCCGTCCGTTCTCGTATGCAAACGAGACGTGACGAAACTCGATGTCGTAGTTCTTGGGCGTTTTCGGTTCTGTGGCTTCCGCTATCGGTTGGCGTTCCAGAATACGATCAATACGGCTGACTCCCTCGTCTATCTCCCGTGTGCTGCTGCCGAGAAACATCTGTTTGAACACAGGCGAAGCCACTCCCGGCCCCATGACAATGAAAAAAAGCCAGACGGCGGCAAAGGCCACGTCGCCCTGCCACAACAGTATGCCAACGGGCAGCACCATCGTCACCACCGATTGGAGTGCGACATTGAACAGGCAGTAGCCACGCTCGTAGGTGTCACAGACCCCCAAGGCATACGTCTTGTAAGCCTCTATCTCGCGGCCGAACTGACGGAAACTGGCGACACTTTGGCCGAAGATTTTCACGACATGCATACCACGGACATACTGCACGGCAGAACCCGACATCTGTTCCTGTGCGTCGTAGTAGAGCCGTACAAACTCCTTGGTCTTTTCGCCCATGAACACTGAGAACTGTAGCCACAGGGCCAGCACCACCAAGAGCACCGCCAGCGCCAGCCAAGCATTGAGAGACAGGAAGATGGCAAGCGTCACCGCCACCGTAGCCACGATGCCCACGAGGTCGGGGATGGTGTGGGCAATGAAGGTCTCTATCTTCTCCACGTTCTGCTCCATCGTCTTCTTGATGGCTCCCGTCGTGGTGCCGTTCAGGTAGCCCAACGACAGCCGTCCTATGTGCTCTGTTATCCTTATGCGCAGCCCATAGAGCACGTTGAACGCCGCCACGTGGCTCGCCATCAGTGCCAGGTATAGCAGCACCAGCCCTGCAACCAGTCCACCGAAGGCCACCCAGCCCCAATGCACCATTTCGCCACTGGCTGCATTGCCTGTCAATAGTAGCCGTAGCACTTCATACACAGCCCAATAGGGCACCAACATACACGCACTGCTTAGTGCTGACAATGTGCCAGCCACAATGAGCAGCCCTTTTCTCTGACCCGCAATCTCCATGAGCCTTGCGAGTCCCTTCTTTTTCTTCTTTTCTTTCATACGTTCTTTATTTATTAGTGAACAAAATCCAAAATCATTCAGCCATAACGAAGAAGAGAGCCTATCGTCTGATAAGCTCTCTCCATCCGCTGTATTCAAAGGTGATATAGTCCTGCACCACCCGTTCCGCCTCCCGTGGGGGCAGCCGGTGCTTGATAATTTCGCAGAACATGGTGAACATCCACACCGTGTGCAGGTGATAAGTGAACGGACTGCATGTAGGCGTTATGTCTGGGCGCAGTTCTGCTGCCCGTTTCATGAAGCGTACCACTTGTTCCGTGCAGCGGTCGGTAAACTCGTCCATGAAGTTCTCCAACGACGAGCCTTGCGCCCGAAAGAAAAGCAGTTCCATCAGGCGACGATGGCGGCGCATCAGAGAGAGGTATTCCCGCATCTGGTATTCCAGCAATTCTGGATTTCCGTTGCTCAAGTAGTCCAAGTACCTCTCTGCATGCCGCTCATCGTGGTGCTCGTAAACCATCCGTTCCATGTCCTGTATCAGCGGACTGACTATCAGGCGGAATATCTCATCCTTACCCTTTGGGAAATAGTTGTAGAGATTTCCCACACCCACGCCCGATAGCCGGGCAATGTCGCGCATCGAGGTCTTGGCAAAGCCTTGTTGGTGGAAAGCCTGCTCTGCCGCCTGTAGTATCTGCTCGCGTGTATGTTCCTTTTGTATCTGCATAGTCTCTATCTCTTCAAAAATGAACAATATTCAAAACCGTTCAGAAAAAAGAGAGGACCTACAGCTGTAAGTCCTCTCCCGACGGATGTCTATGGCTACTCGCTCGGCCAAAGGCCGCTTGCTCTGCAAGAACCTATGTCTTTTATATCTTCTTTGCATATGTATCTTGAATTTGCGCTGCAAAGGTACGGCGATTTTTCCATTTGTGCAATACCCAAAACTGATGAATTTTCAGTCTCTGTGTGCTTCTATCCATCTCACGGCGAAGTCTACGAGTTGCCTTTGAGACATCAGTCGGAGTACGGCATTCCCCAGCCGGACTTTAGCGACGGGATGCGTCTGCTCAAAGGCCTCGCCTATTTGAGTGAAGTCCTTGCCATCGACGTAGAGCGTCTCGTAAGCTTTCCAGACACGACACCCATTCTCCATGATGGCACTATGCTCTATCGTGGTGTGCTTGCTCTTATATTCGGCACGGGCATCAGCCAAATGCAGAGAGGTGTTCTTGTCATAACCCACACCAATCAGCAGTACGTATCCGTCGATGTCGTAGAGCCGCCCTATGGGTGAGCCGTCTCCGAAGATATTCGACAGGTCGTGGTGCCCAGTAAGAAAGCCGGCCATCTTCCCATTAGCCGATACGGAGCGGGCAGGGTGGTCGCTTCTTAGCGTGCCAGGCCACTGACGGTACAACTCTGCGACGACTCCCATCGTCTGCGTCGGTGTCGTCCGTTTGTCGTAGGCGGGCCAGTAGTCGCGTATTATCTGCCAATCTGTTTCGCTCACTTCGGGATGCACGCCCACATCGGGATCAAGGTTCTTCCACGATTGTGTCGGCATCATAATCGTCCCTTCCTTCCCAACAGTTTCCAACAGTGCCTCTATCACCGTCGGTGCGCCTCCGCATACATACCCCATACTGCTCAATGAGGTATGCGCCATCACCGTCATTCCCTCGTGCATTCCCAACTCATGGAATGCCGCCAGCAGGTCTTGTTTCAATATCAGTGGCTTCATACGCTATTCAGTATTCTATGATGAGTGATTCACGGGGTTGGAGTTCTATCTCTCTGCTGAGATCAACAGCACAGCCGCAAATGACGTTTCGGCCTTGTCGGTGATGTCCGATGACTTCCTTATAGCGGCTGACAGGCAAGGTGGTGACGTCGGGCGTTCCGTTGAGGATGATAAGAACCGTTCGTCCTCGGTATTGTCTGGCAACAACATAAATGCCTCGATACGGTATAAACTGCGTCATTGTGCCTTTGCTGATGATCTCATTACCCTGTCGCCAGTGCAGCAGACGGCTGAGCCAACGGAACATGCTGTTCTCCGCATCTGTGCGCCCTTCAGCTGTAAAAGCATCTCGGCTGTCATCCCAGAAGCCGCCAGGGAAATCCTGCCGCACATTGCCGTCGCCCTGTGCTTTCGTGCCATTCAACAGGATTTCCACACCATAATAAAGCTGAGGAATGCGATTGATGGTCAGCAGTAATGCCAACGCTTGTTTCAGTGCGAGAGTATCCGTTCCGTTTCCTAAATAGCGGTCTGTGTCGTGATTCTCTATGAAAGCCAGTACACTCGACGGATTGGGATAGAGGTAGTCATAGACCAGCGAGTTATAGATGCGGTTGAGGCCTTTGCCGTAGTCGTTGGTGTTCTCACCCGCTGCTTGTACCATGCGGTCGTAGAAAGCAAAGTCCATCACGGTAGGCAGGTGGCTGTTCTCCTTGGTCAGCCAGTTGTCCTTCTGCCAGGAAGCAGTATAGGCAGGCTCCGTCACCCACGTCTCTCCGACGACGTTATAGTTGGGATACTCCTCGTTGATAGCCTGCATCCACTCAGACATGGCATCTCCGAAAGCGTAGGGGTAGGTGTCCATACGGATGCCGTCGATGCCTATAGTCTCTATCCACCACATGGAGTTCTGAATGAGATAGCGCAGCACGTGGGGATTGTGCTGGTTAAGGTCGGGCATCGATGGCACGAACCAACTCTCCAGCGTTTCGTGCAGGTCTATCTTCGAGGCGTATGGGTCGCGGACGGGCGTCAGTTGGTAACTCGTCTGCTGATATTTCTCGTTGGCAGTCGGTTCACCATTTGCATCGGTCAACCACTCCGGGCAGTTGAACCAGTCGCATGAGGGCATATCTGCCACCCACGGATGCTCAAAGCCGCAGTGGTTGAATATCATGTCCATCACCATTTTCAGTCCATGCTTGTGAGCCTCATCGGTCAGCATGCGATAGTCCTCATTGCTGCCGAAGCGCGGGTCTATGCGGTAGTAGTTAGTTGGCGCATAGCCGTGGTAGGTGCTGGAACCGTCGCGGTCAGGTGAGTTGTTCTCCAAGACGGGTGTAAACCAAAGGGCGGTTACGCCCAGTTCGTTGAAGTAGTCCAGATGCTGACGGATTCCCTCCAAGTCGCCACCATGACGAAGGTTGGGGTTGGAGCGGTCGCACTGATAGGGATTCATCGTTATCAGTTGGTCGTTCTCCACCATGCCAGAGGCAAAGCGGTCGGGCATCAGTTGGTAGAGCACATCAGCGCAGGTAAATCCAATGCGCTCTTCGCCGCGTTTCTCCCGATGCTTCAACTGATACCTGACTCGCTTGCCATCTATCTTCAGTACCATCTCACCTGCCTTGGCTTCTGCCATATTCAGATAGACCAACAGGTAGTTGGGACTGTCCAAACGGACGACGGAGTCGATGGCAACACCAGAATAGTCTGTCGTGACATTGGCATTACGCACATCCTTGCCATAGATCATCAGTTGGAGCGAGGTGTTCTTCATCCCAACATACCAGTCTGTCGGTTCGATACGGTCAATCTTAACTGCCGCATTTGTGGACAAGACCATACAGCAGAAGACACTTATAGCCATAGCATTTCTTAAAACTCCATGCCTCAACAGCAGTTCGTAGCAGAGCCACGGAAACCATACCAAAGCCCAAATAGCGCTTATCAGTATGTCTTTCGGCCTCTTCATCTCGGCAGGAACAATCGCCTTGCTGAAAGCTGAGAGAATCACGAACGCCACAGTTGCCAAGCAGAATGCCTTTGGCATGTGACAGAGGTTGTAGAATACGAGCCACCATGTGACTGACATAAGGATGATGCTTGGCATCGTCAATAACATTTTCTTTTGTTTTACATTCATAATCTTGGTAATTAATAGTTATCCTATAATGTTTTGTCCTAACCGATATGCTCGTTCCAAGGCATCCGTGGTTTTGATGTCACCTTTGTCTTTTACTCCCCTAACCAGTACCATGCCAGCATCCTCTATATGGAAGAAATTGAGGGTGAGCCGGTATTGGGTCACGATAGCATCAAACAGTTCTGGCAGGGTGGACGCACCTACTAACAGCAGGGCGAGGCATCGGATAGGGAAATGGTTTCGAAGTGGCGTGTGCAGTCGGTCTATTACAGCCTTTAGCTGGGCACTGATGCCGTAGAAATAGACGGGTGAGGCCAGGACGAGGACATCCGTTAGCCTCAACTTTGCGTATATCGCTGTCATATCATCTTTTTGTGAACAGGCATTACCAGCTCTGCTAAAACAGGAATTACATCCAATGCAGGGATTGACCTTGACATCAGCCACAGAAATAATCTCCACCTCATGATGTTCTCGGGCTCCCTCCGCAAATGCCTGCGCCAGCATCTCGGTATTCCCGCCTCGACGCATACTGCCCACCAATATTAAAATTCTGCTCATATTACTTTATGACTGAAATACCTATCATCTTGGTGATACCATCCGAATTGTTCCAGACGGCATGAGGAATATGCCCGTCAACGAGGAATGCTTCGTCTTGCCCAATAATCACCTCGCGGTCACCCAATTGTATACGAGCCTCGCCCTCGGTCACGATAAAGAGGTGGTCATGCTCATGGGTGTGCAGTTCCGTTGGCCCTCCACCATTGAGGTCTATATAAGCAATAGCCCCGTCAAGGATACGTCCCATCTCGCCAAAAAGCCTTTTGGCATGGAAGTTAATGTGTCTGGGTGGTGTGACAAACTTGTGCTTGTCAATCGTTTGTCCTTTTGTCGTTGTTGTATTATCCATATTTCGGTTTTGATTTGATTTTTATTTCGTACCTTTGCACTTGAGAAAGTGCGGTGCAAAGGTACAAGGATTCCTTGAACCGTGCAATACTGATTTATAACCAAAAGTGTAGAGGATATGGATGTACTGAGGAAGGAGTTACAGACAGTGTTCCACCGGCATGAGTTCCGGCTATCGGCACTGGATGAAGGTGACATCGAGGCCTGCCGACGGTTTATCGGTGCATCGACTGCCATCAGTCAGGGGTGCGCCATATTGAGCGATCTGGCCACGAACGGCAGTTACTTTGCCATTGGCAGGCTGGTGGACATCTTAGGGCTGCACGGCGAGGTGCCGGAGGAGGAACTGATTGACATCGACGAGGACTTCATCTATCGGCGCATCCACCCTGAGGACCTGGTGGACAAGCGGATGCTCGAACTCCGTTACTTCGAGATGGTGGATGACATGAGGGCCGAGGAACGGCTGAAATACCACGCCACCTGCCGCATCAGGATGCAGAAGGCTAATGGCGACTATACCTATATTCATAATGTGACCCGCATCCAGATGAACGATGCCGACGGACTAATGCGACTCGTTACCTGCCTATACGAACTGTCGCCAGAGCAAGAACCGATTCACGGCATCAATCCCAGTATTATCAATGTAGAGACTGGTGCCGTGCAAAAACTGGCTCTCTATGAAGAACGTTTCAATATCTTGAGTAAGCGCGAGCGGGAAATCCTGCTGCTTATCAAGCAGGGCCTACTCAGCAAGGAGATTGCCGACACGCTCCACATCAGCATCCACACCGTGAACACTCACCGCCAAAACATCCTCCAGAAACTGAGCGTTGACAATTCGATGGAAGCCGTGCAGACGGCCACTGCAATGATGCTGCTATGAAATCTTCGGACAGGTGGTGAAAGTTACGAAAGAGTTACCATTCGTGCAATATCTATTTTGGGTGGAAACTATCTGACGTAAACTTCATCTCAGTATCGGCTTCGCCAATAAAAAAACGACTTTCGTATGTTATCGTCTGTCGTAGTAAAGAATACCGATTGGGTGAAATGATGAAAAGGTGTTGGACAGATGAAAAAAGGATGTCTGTGCTGACACGTCGGCTACAGATTCCCTCTTTATTTCTTACCTTTTGTATATGCCCACTGGTTTATATGTCTACAGATTTCCGTCCAAACTCAATAATAATAGGAATTTCCTTTGTCCTTTCATTTTTTTGTTGTACCTTTGCACCCGAAAGAGAGTCATAGAAAAGGCTGGTGGCTCAAAGTCGGAGTTCATTGAATGCAATTTGTAGCAGAACGTAGAATTGAGAACGGTCTCCAAATCGTAACCCCATTTTTCCTCAATTCCCCAAACTGCCTTTATATAAAGAAATCCTGCAATTTATTACAAAGTTAC
>CACYKE010000060.1 GCA_902774925.1 uncultured Prevotellaceae bacterium
TCCGTTATCTTTATGATAATTCATTACTTGTTTCATTTACATTTCCATTTATACTTTGTCTATCTTGAAAAATGATCATTAGAACCGACCCCGTGATCCGTCGAGGATTACCTGTGGTAAACGTAGAATCACAGGTCCCCATGATTGCCCGAGCGCAAAATTAGAGTCCCCTGACCTACTTTCAATCAAAAACCTGTCCACATGATTGTTTGATTCGATGAAATTCATGGTTTTTATAGACATAAGCTATGTTTTCTTGATAAACAAATGGCGTATTGTCTTCCTCTGTATTTTGAGTAACGAATCTCTTACGGATATCTGTCAATAATACTATCTCTTGCATTTGACATTCATCTACTTGATGCGTTACGATGTATATGCCACGATAGCCTGTTAAACATCCTTTAAAACAATAATAATCATTATAATCATCGACTAATTCCATAATTTCATTTTCATTCTTTAAGTGAAGAACTACCAAATATAAAGTTCCACAATAATTACTAAATGTTAATACATATACAGATTCGCCATGGGTAGCTTCGTCTAACGAGTCAACAATAGAGCATAATGATTCGTTAACTATCTTATATGTATAAATAGAATCATTGTTTATATTTCTCGCACATAGAGCTAAGCTAAAGTACAAGAAGAAAAAACTTTCAAACAAATACCGCATAAAATGTTACTTTTTTTTATTAGCGCGTCCATTACATATCACTTCATTGCTGTCGTAGTCGTACTCGCAGGCAGTGTCATCGCCGTCATGGAAGTCGAGGGCGTCGCTGTAGTTCAGCGCCTCGGCAGCATCCGTGACCTTCACCAGCTGGTTGCCGTCGTAGCTGATGGTCAGGCTGTCTATCAGCCCACCTGCCCTGATGGGAGTGATGAACACCGCCATCAGGAGAAACAAGATGATATGTCGTAGTCTCATGCTCATGATTTTCATTGTCTACTTTTCTTCATTCAATCAATAACTTCTTACCCAAGATTCTTTCTATTCATTGTTTTCAAAAATATAAAAGTCTTTTGGAGCATTATACTTACTTAATAATGATGTGTATTTATTATAATCCATAGGGCCCCATACCTCTTCTTTTTGTTTGTCGATAATCCAATAATATGCAGTGTCTCTGCCGAGATAATAATTATACTCCATTTTGTCATATATGGCATGGTCAAAAGCCTCAGGCAATTGTTTAGCAACAATAAATCTTTTATCGTATTTGTATTTTTTGACGACAGGCGGGATGTCTATTGCACCTATAATATGTTGGTGTTCAGAATCATAGATATAATTATCGCCCAATTTTACCTCATCGCTGGGAAATAATGAAAGAACGAACCCAATGCCAAATATGATTATAATAATCCAGTATAAATTTTGGGGCTTCATGGATACATAGATTTTAGTTTTTTACTTCCATAAATATTGATTTCAAAAGGTTTCCCTTCTCCTGCAACATGCTCTCCAATTATAGTTTCACTATTACGCCCCCAGTTTAAAGGATTTTTCCATGATTTCATATCAAAATCATATTTATCAGCATAATCATACCAACGGGCACTGAAGTCGTACATGTTCAGGCTGTTCATTCTGTCCAGCTCCTTGCCCGTGAAGCGGAAGGGATGCGAGATGCCACCGGTCAGCAGGGTTGTGTCGCCACGCAGCATGACATGATAGCTGCCTGTTGCATTATGTAAGCGCTTTTGTCTTGGCATAATATCGGTTAGTTTATTATTTATGGCGCAAAGATAAGAAGAAAAAACGAAAGTTCCAAATATTTAGACAAAAATTCGCTTTTTGGGCCCAACTCACGATGTTGTCCCTATGTCAGAGGGACAGCCCCTTGACATAACGTTGAAGGTTACTATCACACCAGAAAATTAGTTTAACACGACACTCTTTCCAGTGTCACACCAGAGCCCCTTTAGTATCATACTAGAGAGGCTTTACTATTAGGGTAGAGGAAAAAAAGTTGTGAAGTCTCTTCCATCTTCCACAAATCTCTCAAATCTTGTTTATTTACTGTGTATTTGAAGATGGAAGAGAAAATTTTCTCTTCCACATTTCTTCCATCTTTTTGAGCATCTCTAATGAATGAATAAGTGCCACTTCTCGGAAAATAAATGGCTCTTATTCAGAAATAAGTGGCACTTATTCACAAATAACCAAGGGTTATTGACGAAAAAGCGGCTGATTGCCCTCAGCCGGAAGGAGTCGGCTCCAATACTCTTGGACTAATCAGAAATAGTCCAAGAGTATTCAAAATTTCTTTCGGAGTATCTGAATTTAGTGCCGGGTTGAAGGGAAAGAGTGCCGTGCAAACAAGGAGAAAGTGCCTAGAAGAAAGGGAGCGAATGCCTAGGTAAGCGGATTCGGGCGGCCGCCCGAATTAATGTGGGCGGCCGTGCTTATTATTGCGGGCGGGAGGCCGCATTATTGCGACCGCCCGCCCGTAACCGAGTTTTAAACCTTAAGAAGGGTCACCCTGTCGGAAGAGGTGTGTGAAGTGTTTGTTGTATAGTTCGGAGAGACCGGCGCGGTTGTCGATAGCCTCTCCAACCACGAGCATCGTGGTGAGGGTGAGATGGTTGTCGTGAACAATCTTCGCAAGGTCTTTCAACTGGCCGCGATAGATGCGCTGGTCGGGCCACGTCAGATGGTAGCAGGCAGCAACGGGCGTGTCCTCAGGATATTCCTGCAGGAGTTCGCGCTGGACGTCGTCGACAATAGCGGCAGAAAGGAAGATGCACATCGTGCTCTGGCTGCGGGACAGTAGGTGCAGTTGTTCCTTTTCGGGCATGGGTGTCCTACCCTCGCCTCGCGTCAGGATGATGGTCTGCGTGCGCTCAGGAATGGTAAACTGAGAGCGCAGTTCGGCAGCAGCAGCGAGGAACGACGAAATGCCTGGAGTGATGTGATACGACATGTGGTTGGCGTCGAAGAAGGCCATCTGTTCCTGAATGGCGCCAAAGATGCAGGGGTCGCCGGTATGCAGACGCACAATGAAATGGCCGCGGTCGTAGTGCTCCTTCATCAAAGCACATTGCTCTTCAAGATTCATGTCTGCAGAGCTTCGGACGACAGCGCCAGGCTTGTGGCATTCGGTCAAAGCCTTGGGAACCAACGAGCCGGCATAAAGAATAAGGTCGGCCTTCTCCAACATCTTACGTCCACGCACACTTATCAGGTCTGGGTCGCCAGGGCCAGCACCAACGATTTCGATATGTCCCTCGCGCAGATACTTACGGTCGATTGCTACGGCAAATGTGAAGTTCTTACTTTTGACCTTGGGCAACAGCAATTTACCGTGATTGGAAGCTAACAGGGCTGCAGCCTCGCAGACGCTGGGTGTCCCCACATGCTTGGCTACCGTTTCACTTGGTGTAGGTACATCTACTTGAGCAAGTTGTTCCGTCGTATAATATTGCACCCGATAGCCTTGCCGTTCATATTCTTTCATGACAGGTTCATCTTTCTTGATATCTATTGTATTGATACTGCGGGGCATAAAGAAAAATGACCTCATGGGATTCACGTCATAGCCCATTAATTCTTCTATTCGATCCATCACATCGTTCACAGGGCCAGCCTGGTGAGCCAGCCCTATGCCAATATCGAGTACTGACGGCACAAAGTTAAGTACATCAACACCTTCAATGGAGTCGTGAGAATAGTCATAGGGGGAGACAGAGATGAGCAGTTTGAATCGTCCAGACTTCACTTCCTCAAATGAGCCGACAAGCGTCACATGATCGGGCATGGTAGACTCTAAATAGTCAGTGCCTTCATCACGGATTTCGAGTAACAGGGCCGTCGGTTGTTTTTTGACAAATGCTGTTATAAAGGCGGTCATGTCATCATGATGAGGTTCCCAGCAATCCACTCTCGCCCACCAGCCGAAACGGTCTGCAAGTGTATCGAGCGCCCACAGACCAGCACAATCACTTTGGGTTGTAATCACCTCGTGACCGCCAATAATGCTTGCAATCTCTCGTGTCAGGTCGTTGGCTCCGCCCACATGTCCACTGAGCACAGAAACAACATTCTGCCCCAACGAGTCGATGCAGACCACGGCAGGATCTTCGTGCTTATCCTTGACGAAGGGCGCAATGGTGCGCACGCAGATGCCCATAGCGCCGACGAAGACAAAGCCGTCATATTCAGTCCATTGCCTGCCTACGTCAGTACGCTGAATCCTCTTTGCACCAAGTTCACGCTGGAGTCTGTTGGCGATATTCTCTCCAGCCTCACTAATCTGTATAACCGCTATTTTCTGCATTTCAGTATCTTTATAGGATGATGTTCATCTATTACTATCTTCATGGGTGGCTCCTGCCGTAAACCAAATTCCTCACAAGTCTCGTCCCACAGTTGCTGACTGTCGGTAAGCACCTTAGGAGCCTTGACGCTGTTCATCACGATAACGCCGTCATCAGCCAATACCGTCAACACTTTGGCAATCATTTCCTTTAATTTCCCACCATGTCCCCCAATAAAGACGGCATCAGGACGCGGAAATGAAGCAATGTCCGTTTTGAGGAAGTCGCCTATATGTACGCTAATGCCTGGGGTACCCAAGCGGCGGGCATTCTCGTGAATGATGGCCTCACATTCGGGGCGTATCTCGAAGGCTTCGATATGTAGTTGTGGAAATTGCAAGCGCGCCTCGATAGAGATGCTACCCGTGCAGAAGCCAATGTCCCAGAAGACGTGACGTTTAGGCAGGGCGAGGGCCTGAAGCGTCAAGAGTCGGATGGGCATCTTGGTGATCATCTTTTCGCGACCATCAAGGAGCGCAAAAGCGATGTCAGGGATGCCGTAAGGTTTCGTGTTCTCGATGGTTTTGCCGTCGAGAATCACGCAGTTGGGCATCGAGAAGTCGCGATGAGCGGCTTCTTCAAGGGAAAGCGTAGCTACCTTTTCGAGAGAAGGATTCCCTAAATGTTCGCCCACATGCATCGTGTATCCGCTATAGCCGTAATCCAGCATACGCTGTGCAATAGTGGCAGGGGTATGCTCTTTGTCGGTCAGCACTCCAATCTTCCCAACCCTTTCTATCAGCGCGCAATCGAACTCAGGCCAAGGGCGGCCTGTCAGCGAGACGATACGCATGTCGTGATAAGGAATCACCAGACGGTGTGCCAGCATCTGCAGGGAGTTAAAGGTCGGATAAATTGTAATAGCTGCATCAGGAAATTCACGGCGCAAGGTATTGGCAAAACCCAAAAACAAAGGATCTCCAGAAGCAAATACCACCACTTCGTCATGGTATCGCTTGAAAACAGCATCCAAAGGAACAGTAATATCTATCCACTCTGTATCTGCAGGCAGCAACGGCGCCACAATCTCATGATGGCGCTTGCCTCCTGAGAACACCTTGCCATTCCTAATAATCTCCAGCACCTCTGGCGGAAAGAACGGCTGTGGATTGTCCGTAATTCCTATAACGATGAACTTCATAGGTCGCGACCTGGTTTCAGTTGTTCTGCATCGTCGAAAGTAAGTATCGCATTACAAAGCGTTGCGGCAAGATTGCTGCCACCTTTTCTGCCCTCAACAATTATCTTTGGAATCTGCTTCAACGACTTGACGGCATGTTTACTTTCGCAAACGTGTACAAAACCAACCGGAGCGGCAATGATTCCCACTGGATGCATCTTGCCTTTACGCACCAAGTCGCAAATTTCGAAGAGCGCCGTTGGGGCATTGCCCACCACATAGAGCGCCTCGGGATATTCCTCCGCGGCCAGTTGCATGCAAGCCTGGCTGCGGGTGATACCTCTCTCGTCAGCCATTTGTTTGGAGCGCGGGTCGTTGATGTAGCAATGCACCTCGATGCCCAGTCGTTCCAAAGCACCCTTACGGATACCGCTGGCAGCCATCGTGACATCTGTTACAATATGTTTCAAACTGCCGTCGACCACTTTCCCGTATAGTATCTCCGTAGCACGATCGTCCATCCAGAGGCACTCTTCCATGCTGAAGTCAACCGTCGTATGAATGGCGTGCAACAACGGCCACATGCGCCACGTTGGCACATCGGGATGTTGCATCTCGGAGAGTATCGTGCGGAAACTTTCCATCATAATAGACTGGCCGGGCTTCACGTCCTCCTGCTTCTCCTCACGATAGTAGCCACGAGGCGTAATCATTTTGCCTTCAGCGACATAAGACTGCGAGTTGCCAATAAGGATAATGGTAAACATATCCACATCCTCGGGATCGAAGGCGCCAAGGGTGGTTATCTTCACCTCCTGCTCTTCGCGACCTGCCTGACGAACATAACCCACAGGAGTGTCGGCAGAACGCTCCTGAAGGAAGAGTTCCTGCAAGCGATATAGTTGCCAATAGCGGCCGTGCGATTTCGGATTATAAACCGCCGTCACAAAGTCGCCCACGGCAGCAGCCATGATGCGTCGTTCAATAACATTCCAAGGAGTCATTAAATCTGAAAGGGATATCAGACAGACGTCATGTCCGATGGGGGCTCCCAGCAATGAAGCAGCCTTTTGGAAAGCAGAGATGCCAGGCAAGGATACTATCTCGATATCCGATTGTCTCTCTCGTTTCATCTCGTAGATCAGCGGAGCCATGCCGTACAAACCTGCATCACCACTCGATATGACGCAAATGGTCTTACCCTGCTCTGCCAGCAGGAATGCCTGTTCGGCACGCTCACGTTCCTTCTTCATACCCGTGTCGATACATTCACAGCCCGGCTTCACATACGCTTCGATGAACTGGAAGTAGTACTTGTATCCCACGACAGCATCAGCCTCCCGTACTGCTTCGAGTACGGCGGGAGTGATGTCTTCCTTACTGCCAGGCCCTATGCCTGCTACAATGATTTTTCCCATATCTGCTGCAAAGATACACAAAAAAAGCGGACTGACCAACCATCAGCACAGCTTTTTTACAATGTAAGCACTATATAACAAAAAATGGGCTCATCGTTTGGTGGGCTCACTTTTTATTTGTAACTTTGCACCAATGTTTAATCCTAAAGCGAAAGAAATGATGGAAACAAAGATTATCGGACTGGCCAGCGACCATGCAGGCTTTGCACTGAAACAATTCGTGAAGAAGTATCTGGAAGAGAAAGGATACGAGTATAAGGACTATGGCACGTATACGGAGGATTCGTGTGACTACAGCGACTTCGGTCATGCGTTGGCTGAGGGTATCGAGAAGGGCGAGGTATTCCCAGGTGTTGCCATCTGTGGCAGTGGTGAGGGTATCAACATGACGCTCAATAAGCACCAGTCGATTCGTGCTGGCCTCTGCTGGATTCCCGAAATTGCACATCTGATTCGTCAGCACAACAATGCCAACGTATTGGTTATGCCCGGACGTTTCATTGATGAAGATACGGCCCGTAAGATTATGGACGAGTATTTTACTACGGAGTTCGAAGGCGGTCGTCACCAGAAGCGTATTGACAAGATTCCGGTAAAGTGAGAGCAGTAAGAGCTCGTTCTTACTGCCGAACGTGAGGAATCTCGACCGAAGGTCAAGATTCCGGTAAAGTGAGAATACAACAAGAGGGGATGTCATAACGGCATCCCCTCTTATTTGTTGCTTAACTGTAAACTCTTACTTAACCTTAGCTACAATAGCCTTGAAAGCCTCGGGGTTGTTGAGAGCGAGGTCAGCGAGCACCTTACGGTTAATCTCAATACCAGCCTTGGCCAACTTACCCATGAGTACAGAATAGCTCATACCCTCCTGGCGAGCGGCAGCGTTGATACGCTGAATCCAAAGAGCACGGAATGTGCGCTTCTTGTTCTTACGGTCGCGGTAAGCGTAGGTAAGACCCTTCTCCCAAGTGTTCTTGGCTACTGTCCAAACATTCTTGCGGGCACCGAAGTAACCGCGAGTGAGCTTAAGAATTCTCTTACGTTTTGCACGTGATGCTACGTGATTTACTGATCTTGGCATAGTTTTCTTTTACTTTAAATGTTTGACAATAGGTGAATTAACGGAGACACAACAGGTCGCGAACCTGCTTCATGTTTGTTACATCAACGAGTGTTGAACCCTGCAGATTGCGCTTCTGCTTCTTAGTCTTTTTCGTCAGAATGTGACTGTGGTAAGCGTGGTGTCTCTTAACCTTACCTGTACCGGTGAACGCGAATCTTTTCTTCGCTCCGGAGTTTGTCTTTACTTTTGGCATTGTTTTTAAAAATTTAAATTGTTATTAATAAATCGGCGACTACGCATATACCGGGCGCGACGCCTTTTCTTTTTTCTTTTATTCGTCTTCGGCCTCCTCGGTCAGTTTCTTCAGCGCATCGGCACTGATTTTCGCATTGGCCAAAAGTCCGCCGTTTGACGGCTTCTCTTCAACGGCCTGTGGACGGGGAGCATCCTTGGCTTCGGCATTTGATGCCTCACGGTCGCGAGCCTGTTGGCTCTTTTTGGCGACACCGGCTTTCTTAGGAGCCAGATAGAGGAACATCTTCTTGCCTTCAAGTGACGGCATTCCTTCAACCTTACCATATTCCTCCAGGTCATTGGCGAAACGGAGCAACAGTACCTCGCCTTGTTCCTTGAACAGAATGGAGCGACCACGGAAGAATACATACGCGCGTACCTTATTACCTTCTTCGAGGAATTCCTTGGCATGCTTCAGCTTAAACTGATAGTCGTGCTCATCGGTCTGAGGTCCGAAACGTATCTCCTTGACTTCGACCTTCACCTGCTTGGCCTTCATTTCCTTCTGGCGCTTCTTCTGCTGGTAGAGGAACTTGGAATAGTCGATGAGACGACAGACGGGTGGATTGGCATTCGGCGAAATCTCGACGAGATCAACGCCCTGGTCGCGTGCCATATCCAATGCTTCACGCGTCGGCAAAACGGTGCTTCCACCATCGCCAACGATTCGCACTTCACGTACTCGTATCTGCTCATTGATACGGTACTGATTCTTCATGTTGTCGTTCTTCATTAACCAATTTTTCGAAATCGGCTGCAAAATTACTACAATTTACGCAAAATACAAAATAAATTCGCAATTATTTTTATTTTTCACTCTAAACTGCAAAAAACTGCACAAAAATTTTGCGAATGTGCAAAAAAGATATTACCTTTGCACAAAAATTTGAAAATTGTGCAATGAACGATATACCAAGTTTTAATTCCTACATCGAAAATTCGATTAAGGACAACTGGCTACTAGACGCTCTGACGGACTACAAAGGTGCTACGTTGCAGTATCACGACGTAGCCCGAAAGATAGAGAAGCTGCACATCATGATGCATGCTGCCGGAATAGAAAAAGGAGACCGCATAGCCGTATGTGGCCGTAACTCAGCCCACTGGGCAGTGGCGTTTTTGGCCACGCTGACTTATGGAGCGGTGATAGTACCCATCTTACATGAATTCAACGGCGAACAAATTCACAATATCGTTAATCATTCGGAAAGCCGACTGTTGTTTGTAGGCGACTACGTGGTAAACATGATTGACGAGAAGCAGATGCCTGGTTTGGAGGGAATCTTCAACCTGCCTGACTTCTCGCTTTACGTTTCTCACAACGAAACACTGACGGACGCCCGCGAACGACTGAACGAGCTTTTCGGTCGGAAGTATCCGAATGCCTTCCGCAGGGATGACGTACATTGGTATATGGGAGATTCCGAAGAACTCTGCATGATTAACTACACATCGGGAACGACAGGATTTTCGAAGGGAGTCATGTTGCCCTATCGTGCGTTATGGGGAAACGTGGATTTCTGCCAGAAACGACTGGGCAACCACATGCCTAAGTTCAGCAACACGCTGAGTATTCTACCAATGGCACATATGTATGGTATGGCTATCGAGTTCCTATTCCCGTTCTGTTCGGGTTATCACCTGCACTTCTTGACACGCCTACCCTCGCCAGCCGTCATTGCCGAGGCCTTCAAAGAAGTGTGTCCTGACGTAGTAGTTGCAGTACCGCTGATAATTGAGAAGATTATCCGCAAACGTGTGTTCCCAAAGATACAGAACAACGCAATGAAACTGCTGCTACAGATGCCCGTCGTCCAAAAAAAGGTGAAGGAGCGTATTTGTCAGGAGGTATATAAAGCCTTTGGCGGACGGGCCTACGAGGTCATCGTAGGCGGTGCTCCGCTGAATCAGGAGATTGAGCAGTTTATGAAGAGCATCGATTTCCCATTGACCGTTGGCTACGGCACGACCGAATGTGCACCACTTATTTCATATAGCGACTACCACGACTTCGTGCCAGGTTCGTGCGGCACTCCCCTGCCCTGCATGGAGGTGAAGATATTGAGCAGCGACCCACAGAACGTTGCGGGCGAGATAGTGACACGCGGTACCAACCTTATGTTGGGCTACTACAAAAACGAGGAAGCCACGAAGGCTGCTATCGACGAAGATGGCTGGTATCACACCGGTGACCTGGCTACAATGTCATCTGACGGGCATATCTTCATCCGCGGGCGCCTGAAGAATATGCTGCTGGGTGCCAACGGACAGAACGTCTATCCCGAGGAGATTGAGGACAAACTGAACTCGATGGCAATGGTCAGCGAATGTATCATCGTACAGCGTGGTGACAAACTGGTGGCATTGGTCTATCCTGATATGGAGGAGGCTAAGGCAATGGAATTCACCGAGGAAGACCTGCAGAATGTGATGGAGCAAAACCGTCAGGAACTGAACAACCAACTTCCCGTGTACAGCAAGATTTCGGTCTTCGAACTGCAAAAGCAGGAATTTATGAAGACCCCGAAAAAGAGTATTAAACGTTATTTATATAAATAAGGTATTATGGAAACATACCCAAGTTTTAACAAACTGATAGAGCAGAGCATCATCAATAACTGGGACCTAGACGCTCTGACTGACTACAAAGGTGCAACACTACAGTTCCACGACGTAGCCAGGAAAATAGAGAAACTGCATATCCTGTTTGAGAACTGCGGTGTAGAAAAGGGCGACAAGATAGCCCTCTGCGGACGTAACAGCAGCCAATGGGCGGTGGCATTTATTGCTACGCTGACCTACGGAGCCGTGGCCGTGCCCATCTTGCATGAGTTTATGGCCGAACAGATTCACAATATCGTGAACCATTCTGACGCCAAGCTGCTGTTCGTGGGTGACCACGTGGCTACGCAGATAGACCCTATGCAGATGCCCAACCTGGAAGGTATCATCAACAATCCCGACTACTCGCTGATGGTGTCGCGAACAGACAAGTTAACCTATGCCCGCGAGCACTTGAACGAGCTGTACGGAAAGAAATTTCCCAAGTATTTCCGTAAAGAACACGTACATTATTATATTGAAGAGAACGGCGACGAGCTGGCACTCATCAACTACACCTCGGGAACGACGGGTTTTTCGAAGGGCGTGATGATTCCCTACCGTGCATTGTGGTCGAACTACGACTTTGCCGACCACGTGCTGGGAAAGATTATCGGTCGCAGCGACCGCATCATCTCCATTCTGCCAATGGCTCACATGTATGGTATGGCCTTCGAATTCATCTTCGAATTCATCCACGGCTGTCACGTCTACTACCTGAATCGCATCCCGTCACCGGCCATCATTGCGCAGGCTTTTGCAGACATCAAACCGAAGATTATCATTGCAGTTCCACTGGTGATTGAGAAAATCATTCGCAAGAAAGTATTTCCCAAAATACAAAACAACCGTATGCGTCTGCTGCTGGCCATGCCTGTCATCTCAAAGAAGGTTCGCGAGACCATCTGCAAAGAAGTTGTCAAGGCCTTTGGCGGTGAACTGTACGAAGTCATCATCGGCGGTGCAGCATTCAATCAGGAGGTAGAGGCATTCTTGAAGCGCATAGAATTCCCCTATACAGTTGGCTATGGTGCCACTGAGTGTGCACCCATCATCTGCTACCGCGACTGGCATACGTTTGTGCAGGGCTCATGCGGACAGGAGGCTTACCACATGAAGGTGAAAATCAATTCTACCAACCCTGCAGAGATTCCGGGCGAGATTCTAGCCAAGGGTCCGAACGTGATGTTGGGTTACTACAAGAACGAGGAGGCTACGCGCGAGACATTGGACAAGGACGGCTGGTACCACACTGGTGACTTGGGTACGATGGACTACGATGGTAACGTCTTTATCAATGGTCGAAGCAAGAACATGCTACTCGGCCCCAGCGGACAAAACATCTATCCAGAAGAAATCGAGGACAAACTGAACTCGATGACAATGGTTGTTGAGAGCATCGTCGTTCAGCGCGATAACAAGCTCGTCGGACTGGTTTATCCCGACTACGACGAGGCCCAAAACATGCGATTTAACGATGACGACATACGCAACATCATGGAGCAGAACCGCAACCAATTGAACGAAATGCTGCCAGCATACGAGAAGATTATGGAGATTGAAATCCGCAAGACGGAGTTCGAAAAAACACCGAAACGCAGCATCAAACGATACTTGTACACTTAAAATCATAGAGAAGGCGAGGATTTTTCCTCGCTTTTTTTTGTGGAATGAAAAAAAAGCATTACTTTTGCAACGCCGTTGGAGAATTCCCCCATTGTAAGTAGGGGTACCGGCGGCAAGATAAATTGCATAGAAATATGAAAGTAATGAAATTCGGCGGAACGTCCGTAGGTTCCGTGAAAAGCATTTTGAGCTTAAAAGAGATTGTGGAGCCTGAACGGCATCACCGACAAACTGATTGCAACGTCAGAGTTGGCGAAAAATGGCGACAGCCACTATCGCGAGGAGTTTGAAGCGATGGTGACGCGCCACCACCAGATGATTGACGCCATCATTCAGGACGACAAAAAGCGCATCGACTTATTCAACAACGTAGATCAGCTCTTCGACCAGTTGCGGAGCATCTATTACGGTGTGTTCTTGATTCACGACTTGAGCGAGAAGACGCAAGACACTATCATCTCGTATGGTGAGCGTTTGTCGTCGCACATCGTGGCCGCGATGATTAAGAATGGTATGCGCATGAACAGCCGCGACTTCATCCGCACGGAGACCAAGGAAGGCAAGCATGTACTCGACACCGAGCTGACCAACAAACTGGTGAAGGAAGCCTTTGCCACCTTCCAGAACAACAATACCAATGCCAGCAAGACAGTCGCCGTAGTGCCAGGCTTCATTGCCCGCGACCGCGATAGCCACGAGACGACAAACCTCGGCCGTGGCGGCAGCGACTATACTGCGGCTATCATCGCAGCAGCCCTCGATGCTGAAATTCTGGAAATATGGACCGACGTCGACGGTTTCATGACTGCCGACCCGAAAGTCATCAAGAGTGCATACACCATCAATGAGCTTTCATACGTGGAGGCGATGGAGCTGTGTAACTTCGGTGCCAAGGTCATCTATCCTCCGACGATCTATCCCGTCTGTGTCAAGAATATACCTATTAAGGTCAAGAACACCTTCAACCCTGAACACCCGGGAACACTCATCAAGGCAACAATTGACAACGACCAGAAGCCCATCAAGGGTATCTCTTCAATCAAGGGAACTTCGCTGATTACCGTCACAGGTCTGTCAATGGTGGGTGTCATTGGTGTCAACCGCCGTATTTTTACTACTTTGGCAAACAAGGGCATCAGCGTCTTCATGGTGTCACAGGCTTCTTCTGAGAACTCTACCTCTATTGGTGTGCGCGACGAAGATGCAGCTGCTGCCGTTGAGGTGCTGAATGCTGAGTTCGCCAAGGAGATTGAGACGGGTGCTATGTTCCCCATGCAGGTAGAGAGTGGTTTGGCTACCATCGCTATTGTCGGTGAGAACATGAAACAGACACCAGGTATCGCTGGTAAACTGTTTGGCACACTCGGACGTTCTGGTATCTCTGTGATTGCCTGCGCCCAGGGTGCTTCTGAAACGAATATCTCGTTCGTGGTCGACGGCAAGTTCCTGCGCAAGTCACTCAACGTGCTGCACGACTCGTTCTTCCTGTCAGAATACAAGGTGCTCAACATCTTCATCTGCGGTATCGGTACGGTGGGTGGCATGTTGCTTGAGCAGATTCGTACCCAGCAGCAGTTCCTCATGCAGTCACGTCGTCTGAAGCTGAATGTCGTCGGCATTTCAGATGTCGACAACTTCGTGCTCGACCGCGACGGCATAGACCTCGACAACTACGAGAAGATTCTGCGCGCTGGTTTCAAGGCTGACACCGACCACATGCGCGAAGAAATCATCAAGATGAACATCTTCAACAGCGTCTTCGTCGACTGTACCGCCAGCAAGCAGATTGCAACATTATATCAGACCTTCCTGGAGCATAACATCTCTGTCGTTGCCGCCAACAAGATTGCCGCTTCAAGCGACTACGACAGCTACGTGAAGCTGCGCCAGACGGCTCGTGACCGTGGTGTGTGGTTCCGCTACGAGACCAACGTTGGTGCTGGTCTGCCGATTATCGGTACCATCAACGACCTGTGCAACTCAGGCGATAAAATTCTGAAGATTGAGGCTATCCTTTCTGGTACGCTGAACTTCATCTTCAACGAGATTGCTGCCGATGTGCCCTTCTCTGAGACGGTGAAGCGTGCCAAGGAACAGCGCTACTCAGAGCCCGACCCACGTATCGACCTCAGCGGTACGGACGTTATCCGCAAGCTGGTCATCCTGACGCGTGAGGCTGGTTACAAGGTAGAGCAGGACGACGTGGAGAAGCATCTCTTCGTGCCCGACAGCTACTTCAAGGGTTCTATCGATGACTTCTGGAAGCGTCTGCCCGAACTCGATGCCGACTTCGAGGCACGTCGCAAGGTGCTGGAGGCCGAGAACAAGCGTTGGCGCTTTGTGGCAACGATGGAGGCCGACGAGAACAATCCTTCATCCTTCAAGACGAGTGTAGCATTGAAGGAGGTGCCCTATGGTCATCCGTTCTACGGTCTGGAGGGTTCTAACAACATCGTGCTGTTGACCACCGAACGCTACAAGGAGTACCCCATGCTCATTCAGGGCTACGGTGCCGGTGCTGCCGTAACGGCCGCCGGTGTCTTCGCCAACATCATGTCAATCGCTAACATCTAAAATAGTGTGCCGGGCGGTTCTGCCGCTCGGTTTCTGTTCCTTATGAAGCACATTATTATTTTGGGAGATGGCATGGCAGATCTTCCCGTCGAAAGATTGGGTGGGAAGACCTTGCTGCAATATGCCCATAAGCCCATGATGGACCAGTTGGCTAAGGAAGGCCGCTGTGGTCGTTTAGTGACGGTTCCAGAAGGTTTTCCTCCTGGCAGTGAGGTTGCCAACACAGCTATCTTGGGTTATGATTTGAATAAAGTCTATGAAGGTCGCGGGCCCCTTGAGGCTGCCTCTATCGGCTATGAAATGGCTGATGATGATTTCGCCATTCGCTGTAATATCATCACGCTGGAGGACGGCAAGATTATCACTCACAACGGTGGCAATCTGGAGACCGACGATGCTCGTGTGTTGATTGACTATCTGAACGAAAACCTCGCCAAGCCCATCAACGAACGTGAAG
Organism: uncultured Prevotellaceae bacterium; assembly: GCA_902774925.1. Classification (GTDB taxonomy): domain Bacteria; phylum Bacteroidota; class Bacteroidia; order Bacteroidales; family Bacteroidaceae; genus Prevotella. The sequence continues at coordinate 15,480 of CACYKE010000060.1, forward strand.
GTTGCGAACGTGTGAAGTTCATCACAGGCATTCAGTATCGCCATCTGTTAGTCATCAAAGGTGGCAACAAACACATCGTCTGTGCCCCACCCCATGATCATCCAAACGAGGAGTGGCGCCCGCTGCTGGTGAAGGCCGAAAGTATGGTCAGCGATTCCGTCGCTGACACCTACCGTCTCTCTGCCCAGCAAACCGCCGACCTCATCAACGACCTGATTCTCCGTTCTCAGGAGCTGCTGGCTAAGCACCCCTACAACCTTGCGAAGGCTGCCAAGGGCGAGCGCCAGGCTAACAGCGTCTGGCCCTGGAGCGGTGGTTATCGCCCCTCGATGCAGACACTCATGGAGCAGTACCCGCAAATCAAGAGCGGCACCGTTATCTCTGCCGTTGACCTGATTCAGGGTATTGGCAAGTACGCTGGTCTGCGCATCGTCAAGGTGCCTGGTGCCACGGGGCTGGCCAACACCAACTACGAAGGCAAGGCACAGGCAGCCATTGACGCTTTAGAACACGACGATTTCGTCTTCGTGCATGTGGAAGCCAGCGACGAGGCTGGTCACGATGGTGACCTCGAACTGAAGCTGAAGACCATCGAGTATCTCGACCAGCGGCTGATAGCCCCTATATATAATAAGGTAATTGCGCGCCACACTCTGACTTCTGAGTCAGAGAAAGATCAGGATGTCTGCATCGCTGTACTTCCCGACCACTTGACACCCGTCGAACAACGCATCCACGTCGGACAGCCCGTGCCGTTCCTTATCTGGTATCGCGGCATCGAGCCTGACTCCGTGCAGCAGTACGATGAGGTTTCTTGCGTCAGTGGTGCCTACGGCCTGTTAAAACTCGATGAATTTATGAAAACATTTATGAGCTTATGAAATACTATAGCACAAACGGAAATGCGCCGATTGCAGATTTGCAGAAGGCAGTAGTGAAGGGACTGGCAGAGGACCGCGGTCTATATATGCCCGAAGAGATTTATATGCTGCCAAAGGCATTCGTCAACGACATGCCCGGCATGAAGTTCCAGAACATCGCCTACAACGTAGCCCAAAACTTCTTTGGCGACGATGTGGACGGTGATGCCTTGCAGGACATCGTCTACGACACGCTGTCGTTCGATTGTCCTGTGGTAAAAGTCACGGAAAACATCTATGCGCTGGAGCTGTTTCACGGCCCGACGCTGGCATTCAAGGACGTCGGTGCCCGCTTCATGGCCCGCCTGCTGGGCTACTTCCTCCGTCGCGGCGGTTCCGTATGTAGCTGTGGTACAGCCACGAACTCGATGGTGAACGTCCTCGTGGCCACCAGCGGCGATACAGGCAGCGCCGTCGCCAACGGTTTCCTCGGCGTTGAGGGCATCCATGTTTACGTTTTATATCCCAAGGGCAAGGTTAGCCCCATCCAGGAGTGCCAATTCACAACATTGGGCAAGAATATCACGGCTATCGAGGTGGACGGTGTCTTCGACGACTGTCAGGCACTGGTGAAGTCGGCATTTATGGACGAGGAACTGAACAAGCACATGAAGTTGACGTCAGCCAACTCCATCAACGTCGCCCGTTTCCTCCCGCAGGCGTTCTATTATTTTAATGCGTATGCGCGTATGAAGGCGCTTGGTCTGGCCGACGAGCTCGTGATGTGCGTGCCCAGTGGTAACTTTGGTAACATCTGTTCGGCGTTGTTCGGCCACGAGATGGGACTACCCATCAAGCGCTTCATTGCCGCCAATAATGCCAACGACGTCTTCTACAACTATCTGAAGACTGGCAAATACGAGCCTAAGGCCTCAGTACAGACTTTGGCCAATGCTATGGACGTTGGCGACCCCTCGAACTTCGCACGCATCCTGAACCTCTATTCTAAGAACAACACGTTGACTCCCGAGGCTACGCATCATCGCATCACCAACCTCATTAGCGGTGCAACATACAGCGATGAACAGATTAAGGAAACCATGCGCCAATGCTACAGCGAGACGGACTATGTGCTTGATCCTCATGGCGCTTGCGGATTCCGTGCTCTACAAGAAAACTTGAAGCCAGGCGAGGTTGGCGTATTCTGTGAGACGGCTCATCCTGCTAAGTTCAAGGAGAAGGTTGACGACATTCTGGGCATCGACATCGAGATACCTGCCCGTCTGCGTGCATTTATGGAAGGCGAGAAGCAAAGCGTGGAACTGTCCAAGGACTTCGCAGATTTCAAAGCCTACCTGATGAATCAGTAATAAATAGTCCCACCTGTCCCATCAGTGTCAGAAGAAAAACAAGTGGCTGCAAACGTTAACGTAATAAATTACGTAAAAATGATACGTTATTCGGAAAATATTCACTATCTTTGCACTGAAATAAAACAAACTATTTATAAAATATAACGAATTATGTTGAAACCGTTAAACAAAAAGTTCGCTCCGAAGAGCGTGATGCCCGAGAAGGTCATTCAGTTTGGTGAGGGTAATTTCCTCCGTGCATTCGTTGATTGGATTATCTGGAACATGGACCAGAAGACCAATTTCAATGGTAGTGTTGTCGTCGTGCAGCCCATCGACCGCGGTATGGTTGACTGGCTCAACGGTCAGGACTGTCTGTATCACGTCAATCTGCAGGGCCGCGAGAACGGCAAGCCCGTTAATACGCTGGAGCGTATCGACGTCATCAGCCGCGCACTGAACCCCTACTCTCAGAACGACGCCTTCATGGCATTGGCTGATCAGCCCGAGATTCGTTTCGTGATTTCTAACACCACTGAGGCTGGTATCGCTTTCGATCCCGCTTGTAAGTTGGAGGACAAACCTGCTTCAAGCTATCCTGGCAAACTGGTACAGTTGCTGTATCGTCGTTACCAGACTTTCAATGGCGATCCCACGAAGGGTCTGATTATCTTCCCCTGCGAGCTCATCTTCCTGAATGGCCACGTGCTGAAGGATTGCATCAATAAGTACATCGAACTGTGGAAGTTGCCCGCAGACTTCAAGAAGTGGTTCGACGAGTGCTGCGGCGTTTACGCTACCCTCGTTGACCGTATCGTACCAGGCTTCCCCCGCAAGGAGATTACTGAGATTCAGGAGAAGGTCGGCTATCGCGACAACCTCGTCGTACAGGCCGAGAACTTCCACCTCTGGGTCATCGAGGCTCCAAAGGAAGTTGCTCAGGAGTTCCCCGCAGACAAGGCTGGTTTGCACGTGCTGTTCGTTCCCTCAGAGGAGCCCTACCACAAGCGTAAGGTGACCCTGCTGAATGGCCCGCACACCGTACTCTCGCCTGTTGCTTTCCTGAGCGGTGTCAACATCGTTCGTGATGCCTGCAACCACGAGGTTATCTCTAAGTACATCCATAAGGTACAGTTTGAGGAGCTGATGCAGACCCTCGACCTGCCGATGGACGAACTGGAGAAGTTTGCTGGCGACGTGCTCGAACGCTTCGACAATCCGTTCGTAGACCATCAGGTAACCAGCATCATGCTGAACTCATTCCCCAAGTTCCAGGCTCGCGACCTGCCCGGCGTGAAGACTTACTTGGAGCGCAAGGGCGAACTGCCTAAGGGTCTGGTATTCGGTCTGGCCGCTATCATTACATATTATAAAGGTGGCAAGCGCGCCGACGGTGTGGAGATTATCCCCAACGACGACGAAAAGATCATGGGTCTGCTGAAGGAGCTGTGGGCTACTGGCGACACGCAGAAGGTTGCCGACGGCGTACTCGGTGCAGAGTTCATCTGGGCTGAGGACCTGAACAAGGTTGCTGGTCTGAACCAGATGGTGAAGCTGTTCCTCGACCTGATTCAGGAGAAGGGCATGCTGGAAGCCGTAAAAACTATTCTGTAATTGAGCGATTCGATTGAAATAAAGGGGGCGAGAGTCAATAATCTGAAGAATATTGACGTCACCATTCCCCGCAACAAATTGGTGGTGATTGCCGGAGTCAGTGGCTCCGGCAAATCATCTTTGGCCTTCGACACACTGTATGCCGAGGGCCAGAGACGTTATGTGGAGAGCCTGTCGGCATATGCACGCCAGTTCCTGGGCCGTATGAACAAACCCGAATGCGACTACATTCGCGGCATTCCGCCCGCCATCGCCATCGAGCAAAAGGTCATCTCGCGCAATCCGCGAAGTACCGTTGGCACAACGACGGAAATCTACGAGTATCTGCGCCTGCTCTTTGCCCGTATCGGACGGACCTATTCACCCATCAGCGGACAGGAGGTGAAGAAGCACTCCACCGAAGATATCGTCCGACAGGTGCAGCAGTTCCAGCCTGGCACGAAATTCATCATCCTGGCACCCATCATTCCCGTCGAAGGTCGCACGCTGGAACGCCAGTTGCAGATGTATGTCCAGAATGGCTACGCCCGCATGTCCGTCAGCGGCAATATCGTCCGCATTGACGACTGGCTGGAGGAACACATCGCTAGTAGTGTTCCTAGCGGTTCGGCCGACGGGATGTACCTCGTCATCGACCGCCTCTCCGTTGACTATTCCAAAGATTCCATCTCGCGTCTCGTCGACTCCGCCGAGACGGCTTTCTACGAAGGTCACGGCGAACTGTGCCTAATGGTTTCTCCGTCAGGACTGACCTATGACTTCTCCCAGCGTTTTGAGGCTGACGGCATGACGTTCGAGGAGCCCAACGACCAGATGTTCTCTTTCAATTCGCCCGCTGGTGCCTGCCCTGAGTGTCAGGGTTTCGGCAAGATTATCGGCATCGACGAACATCTCGTCATTCCAAACACAACGTTGTCGGTGTACGACGGTTGTGTGCAACCTTGGCACGGCGATAAGATGAAGATGTGGCAGGAAGAATTCTGCCGTCGGGCTGCCCAAGACGACTTCCCCATCTTCGAACCGTACTATAACCTAACGCAGCAACAGAAGGATATGCTTTGGCACGGACTGCCCAGCGATAAGACCCGCGACAAGTACGACCGCGTGTCCATCGACAATTTCTTCCAGATGCTGCAGGAGAATCAGTATAAGATTCAGTATCGTGTCATGCTGGCGCGCTATCGCGGAAAGACGACGTGTCACAAATGTCACGGCACACGACTGAAGCCCGAGGCGGAATACGTCAAAATCGGTGGTCGCAGCATTACCGACCTCGTACAACTGCCTGTCGTACGGCTGAAGCAGTGGTTCGACCAGCTGGAACTGACGCCACAGGAACAGGAGATTGGCCGTCGCTTGCTGACGGAAATCAATTCGCGCCTGCAATTCCTGCTCGACGTCGGACTGGGCTATCTGACGCTCAACCGTATGTCGAATTCACTATCTGGTGGCGAGAGTCAGCGCATCAATCTGACGACGTCGCTAGGCTCTTCGCTCGTAGGTTCTCTATACATCCTCGACGAACCCAGCATCGGACTGCACTCACGCGACACCGACCGACTTATCAAGGTACTCAAGGAGTTGCGCGACCTCGGCAATACCGTCGTCATCGTCGAACACGACGAGGAAATCATGCGTGCTGCCGACTACCTCATCGACGTCGGCCCTGATGCTGGACGCCTCGGTGGCGAAATCGTCTATGCCGGCCCGCTGACTGTACCCGACGGTTCGGCCGTCGAGAAAAGCTACACCCTCCGCTACCTCTCACATACCGACGAAATTCCTGTCCCCACCAGCCGTCGCCCCTGGAACCAGCGCATCACCATCAAGGGTGCCCGCATGAACAACCTGAAGGGTATCGACGTCGACTTCCCGCTGAACATCATGATCGTTGTCACGGGCGTTTCCGGATCGGGCAAATCGTCACTCGTCAAAGGCATCCTCTACCCTGCCCTCAAGCGCCGAATGGGTGACGTATGCGACGCACCAGGAGAATACATCGGTCTGGAGGGCGACTACGAGAGCATCAAACACATTGAGTTCGTCGACCAGAATCCCATCGGCAAATCCACCCGTTCCAATCCTGCCACCTACGTCAAAGCCTACGACGCCATCCGCGACCTCTTTGCCGACCAGCCGCTGGCCAAGCAGATGGGTTTCACGCCGCAGTATTTCTCATTCAATGCCGACGGTGGACGTTGCGACGAGTGTAAGGGCGCTGGTGTCATCACCGTCGAGATGCAGTTTATGGCCGACCTCGTCCTCGAGTGTGAAGCCTGTCACGGTCACCGCTTCAAGCATGACATCCTCGACGTCCGCTACAAGGACAAGAATATCTACGACGTGCTCAATATGACCATCGGCGAGGCCATCACTTTCTTTAGCGAAGATGGCCAGGAGCCAAAAGCTAAAGGCCAAATGCTAAAGTCTATCGTCTCGCGCCTGAAGCCGCTCGAAGAAGTTGGCCTCGGATACATCAAGCTCGGTCAGAATTCCTCTACGCTCTCCGGTGGTGAGAACCAACGTGTAAAACTGGCCTACTTCATCGGACAGGAGAAACAGGAGCCTACCCTCTTCATCTTCGACGAGCCGACAACGGGCCTGCACTTCCACGACATCCAGCGCTTGCTGCACGCCTTCGATGCTCTGATAGAACGCGGCCACAGCATCCTCATCATCGAACACAATATGGAAATCATCAAATGTGCCGACCATATCATCGACATTGGTCCTGATGGCGGCGACCGCGGAGGTCAGCTTGTGGCCTGTGGAACACCCGAACAGATAGCCGCCTGCGAGGAAAGTATCACTGGAAAATATCTGAAAGAGAAACTGAACGGGTAAAAATACGGTTACCTGCGAAACTTTCACGGAAAATATTTTGCAGTTACAGAAAAAAGTATTACCTTTGCACTCGCTTTCAGAAAACGTAGGGTCTCAAGGCCGACAAATACGGAAGCAAAGAGTTCTTTGAAAGGCTGCCGATATGGCTCAGTTGGTAGAGCAACGCATTCGTAATGCGTGGGTCGCCGGTTCGAGTCCGGCTATCGGCTCACAGGTACTGACTCTTTTTTCATGACGTTTTGTCGTGTTCCGGCGGAATTAGCTCAGTTGGTAGAGCATTGGCTTCCCAAGCCGAGGGTCGCGGGTTCGAGTCCCGTATTCCGCTCAAAAACATCCAATCATTCGCGACTAAACTGAAAAATAAAAGGAAAAGTGAAAAAAGTCGCTTAAAAATTTGCAGGGTTCAAATAAATGTAGTACCTTTGCACCCGCAATCAAGGAGATAACCCCACGGTTGAAGCTTAAAACCTCCTTTTGGAAGGATGGGTGAGTGGCTGAAACCAGCAGTTTGCTAAACTGCCGTACGGGTTCCCGTACCGGGGGTTCGAATCCCCCTCCTTCCGCACCGATGCTGGTCGATTCATCTAATGGTTAGGATACAAGATTCTCAATCTTGGCATAGGGGTTCGATTCCCCTATCGACTACAAATAAAAGCGCTAAGTTGTTGATTACCAGCATACTTAGCGTTTTTTGTCAAATAGGTCACTTTTAGGTCACAATAGCTACTTTTTGACCTGAGTTCGGGAGAAGGGGGATCTCACCGAACTCCTTTTATCATTTTCTTCACTTGCTTCAATAATTTCTCCGAGGGTTCTGCGGGCAAGTCTGAAGGTTGCAGATACCAACGCACAGTCCAGTTTAGCTCCTCCTTAGGCTGAAGGGTCGCGTAGGCACCCTGGCTCTCCAGTTCGATATGTGCCTTACCTCTGTTCACATATACTTGAATCTCGGCTTCGTCAGGAGCAGGTTGCGACGCGTTCAGGTCGTCGAACTGCTTCACGAGCAACAAACCATTGTTGTAATATGCCAGCCAGCCCTTGCCGTCGGCATTCACCTTCCGGTTCCCATTGGCCTCGTCCGTCTGGTACCACGCAGCACCGAAAGCCTCCTTGAAATTCATCAGCCCTGCAGGCGTGATGCCCTCCACGGGAGCCTCGAAAAAGATCAGTCCTCCTTCGTTCTGCACACGTGTAATCTCCCAGGGAGCCACCTTTCGAACCTCGTCGCTCTCGTTGATGATGGTATAAGTAATCACAAATGCTCCATCACGCTCGTCAACGGCAAACGCTTTACGGATACGGTATTTCATTCGTTCTGATACCTCGCTGGTCAACGTCAACACACCATCCTTTTGCTCCACCGTATAAGACCGCTTGTCATATTCCGGCACTGGGGGCCAATTCCACTCCTTCTGCGGACTGGTCCAGAACGTGCTGCCAAATGCCTCGGGCCATCTCAACTGTGAAATAACCTCACGTTCGCCATACTTTAGCGACAGGATTTTTCCGCCCTTGGCGGCATCAATCACCATTGTCCGATCACCATTCTGCAATGTGTACTTGCCGTCATTGTCCTGTGCCAATGTCGTTGTCACGCCAAAGGTCACAGTCATCAGGAATAAAGAAATAAAACGTTTCATCATAACTACATTTTAATTATTGATAATATTCGGTTTTGTGTTGCAAAGACTGCTATTTTAAAAAAGGCTGCCAATCTGGTAGAAAAGGGCGCTGACAATCCAGGCAAGGACGGTGGTGTAGAGGGCAGCGAAAGCGGCCCAGCGCCACGAAGCGCTCTCGTTTTTGATGGCAACGATGGTGGCTATGCAGGGGAAATAGATAAGGACAAAGAGCAGGAAGGCATAGGCCGTGAGTGGTGAGAAATTAAAGCCCGCGTCGCCATAAAGCACACCGATGGTCGAAGCAACAATCTCCTTGGCACCGACGCCGGCTATGAGACTGACATCCATGCGCCAGTCGAAGCCCTGAGCAAGGAAGACGGGCTCAACCATCTTGCCCAGCAAACCAATAAAACTCGATTCCAACGAGGGTGCGACGCCCATAGGTCCGAAATAACCCAGCGCCCAGACAATGATGGAAGCCACGAGAATGACACCACCCATCTTCTTCAGATACTGCTTGCCTTTCTCCCACGTATGACGGAAGATAGCCTTCGCCGTCGGGAAGCGATATGGGGGCAGTTCCATGACAAACGGAGTATCCTCGCCACGTATGACCCACGTACTGAGAATGCGTGAAACGACAACAGAAAGTGCGATTCCAACGAGATATAGCGATATCATGACCAGACTCTGGTAGCGTACTGCGAAGAAGGCTCCGGTAATCATGATATATATAGGCAGACGGGCAGAACACGACATCATCGGCAGCACGAGCATGGTAATAAGACGCGAACGGCGACTCTCGACGGTGCGAGTGGCCATGACTGCAGGTACATTGCAGCCGAAACCCATGATGAGCGGAATGAACGACTTGCCGTGAAGCCCCATACCATGCATTAGCTTATCCATGATGAATGCTGCACGAGCCATATAGCCGGAATCCTCCATAATAGATATGAAGGTGTAGAGAATCAGAATTTGTGGCAGGAAGACGATGACAGACCCTACACCGGCAATGACTCCGTCGACGAGCATATCCTTCAACGGACCATCAGACATGTTTTCGCCAATGAAATCGCCCATAAATGCAAATCCGGCATCTATCCAGTCCATCGGATACTGACCCAGCGTGAACGTCACCTCAAACATGAGGAACAGCAGGGCAAAGAAAATGGGGAAGCCGAGCCAGCGATTGGTGATGAGGGCATCGAGACGATGGGTGACGTGATAGGTATTTTCCTTGTTGCCAACCTTATAGCCTGCCTCTTGCAGCGCCCCACGAATGAAGCCGTATTTGGCGTCCATGATGGCTGTCTCAGAGTCGGTGCCAGTCTCTTCCTTTACACGTCGAACGGCCGTGTCGCGAGCCGACAGAATCTCGTCGCGCTCGGGGAGTGCGGTGATGGCCTCTTCAGCCTTTGAGTCCTTTTCAAGGAGCTTCAGCGCCAACCAACGCGTACTGTAACGCAGGCGCAGCAAGTCGTTGCCTTTCAAGAACTTCTGCATATTGGCTATACCATTTTCTATCTCGTGTCCGTGATTGATATGGATGTGTCGATAGTAATTGTCGTGGCCCTCCTGACTCTCAAAAATGTGGATAACCTCACGCAAAAGTTCAGGCAAGCCCCTACCCGATTTGAACGATGTCGGCACCATGGGGATACCCATCAGTCCGCTGAGTGTTTCGATATCAAGACGGTCGCCGCGACGCTCGGTTTCATCGAACATATTCAGGGCGCACACCACACGCAAGTGCATATCCATGAGCTGGGTAGTGAGATAGAGGTTGCGCTCGATGTTGGACGAGTCAATGACGTTGATGATGACGTCGGGCGTTTCTTCGACAAGCTGTTTGCGGACGTATAGTTCCTCAGGCGAATAGGCCGAGAGCGAATAGGTTCCTGGCAGGTCGACAAGTTTCAGGCGGAACCCCTCGAAATCGGCATAGCCCTCCTTGGCGTCGACGGTGACACCACTGTAGTTTCCCACCCGTTCGTGAGCGCCAGAAGCGAAGTTGAACAACGATGTCTTGCCGCAATTGGGATTACCGACGAGTGCCACATTGATGGTGTGACGTGCAGAATGAACGGCATAATGGGCAGGAACGGCTACATTTTGCGGTTCACTGACATACTGGGCATCCTGAGCGTTGGTACTGACCTCAATCTTATCAGCCTCCTGACGACGCAGGCTTACCTCATAGCCCATAACCTTATATTTGACAGGGTCCTGCAACGGTGCGCTCAGCAACACCTCGACACACTGGCCCTTGATAAAGCCCATTTCAACAATGCGCTTGCGGAAGCCACCGTGTCCCTGTACCTTAATAATATAGGCCTTGTCGCCCGTATTCAGTTCGGAAAGTTTCATCGTTTCTTGCTATTTGCCTGCAAAGATACAACAAAAATTCCACATGGAAAACTTTTTGCCGACAAATACCTAAAAATAATGATGATTAACGGTTAATGGTTATTGTTCAGAGGCTTCACGAATTTCATTTCGTGAAGGATGCGGTTCTGGCGTTTCAACATATAGGCCGAAGGACGGGCGGAATTGAAACGGCGCGGATTGGGCAACGTGGCAGCAATCAATGCACATTGAGCCTTGGTCAGTTTGTCGGCCGTCGTACCGAAATGCCATTCTGCCACAGCATCAGCACCATAGATGCCGTCGCCCATCTCAACAGAATTGAGATAGACCTCCATGATGCGCTCCTTGGACCATACCAGTTCGATGAGCACGGTGAAATAAACCTCAAACCCCTTGCGCACCCACGAACGGCCCGGCCAGAGGAAGACATTCTTAGCGGTCTGCTGGGAGATAGTCGATGCGCCAAGCTTGCGTTTCTCAGGGTGTTTCATGTTGCGCATGGCGGCATGCTCTATGGCTTTGTAGTCGAAGCCGTTATGCTCCAGAAAATGTGCATCCTCAGAGGCCATCACGGCTGTAGACAACGAGGGTGAGATATCCTCCAGCGGTACCCAGTGGTGGTGAAGCGTCATCGGCTGCCCTGCCCCAGCCTGTTGTGCCACACGGATGAACATGAGTGGTGTGAACCATACCGGCACCCATCGCAGTGCGACAACAGAAAAGATAGTGGAGGCAAAAAATGCCACCACTATCCATAGGATTACTTTCTTAATAAAAGCGCGAATTTTCTTCACGTCTTACTTTTCTTTCTCACATCAGACATTATTTTGCCTGAGCATTGGCCTCGTTGATCATCTTCTGAGAGGCATACATGTAAACCTCAACGCGACGGTTCTGAGCCTTACCGGCAGCGGTAGAGTTGTCGGCAACGGGATTGTCCTCGCCATAACCCATCGTGCTGCGAATCTGATTGCTGGCAACACCGAGTGACAACAGATAACTTGTCACGGCCTGAGCACGCTGCTGAGAGAGCTCGAGGTTCTTCTGCTGGCTCTGAGCGGCAGTACTGTTCTTCCAACCGGCATTGTCGGTATAACCCTGAACGGCCACGTCGCAGTCGGCATTGTTCTTCAGCACGTTTGCAAACTGGAAGAGTGAAGACTTAGCCGTGCTGCTCAAAGTAGCACTACCTGTATTGAAGAGGATACCAGAATCGAAGGTCACCTTGACAGCCTGCAGACCGTTAGCATCGGTAACACTCTCTACCTGAGCGTTCTTCACAGCCTCAGCCTCAGCCTTAGCCTTGTCCATCTTCTTACCAATAATGGCACCTGCACCAGCACCTACGGCACCACCTACAGCAGCACCAATGGCTGTGTTACCAGCAATAGCACCAATAATACCACCAAGCACAGCACCACCACCAGCACCGATGGCTGCACCCTTCTGAGTGTTGTTACAAGCAACAAGCAGTCCTACGCAGAGGAACAAAGAAATGATTTTTGTCTTCATAATTGTTATCGTTTTTTAAGTGAAACATACAAATTTGGTGCAAATATAAAAAATAATTCTCAATTCTCAATTGTCAATTATCAATTATTTTGTACCTTTGCAGCAAAATTTAAGAAAAAAGACAAAAATAATGGCAAAAGAATTAAAAGATTTAACGAAAAGAGCTGATAATTACAGCCAATGGTACAACGATTTGGTGGTAAAGGCCGACCTCGCTGAGCAGAGTGCCGTGCGTGGATGTATGGTCATCAAACCCTACGGCTATGCCATCTGGGAAAAGATGCAGCAGCAGCTGGACAAGATGTTCAAGGAAACGGGTGCACAGAACGCCTACTTCCCCTTACTTATCCCGAAGTCGTTTCTGAGCCGTGAGGCCGAGCACGTAGAGGGCTTTGCCAAGGAGTGTGCCGTCGTCACCCACTATCGTCTGAAGGCTACTGAGGACAAGAGCGGTGTCGTTGTCGATCCTGCCGCCAAGCTGGAGGAAGAACTCATCATCCGTCCGACCTCAGAGACAATTATTTGGAACACCTATAAGAACTGGATTCAGTCATGGCGCGACCTGCCCCTGATGTGCAACCAGTGGTGTAACGTCATGCGCTGGGAGATGCGTACACGTCCGTTCCTGCGTACGTCGGAGTTCCTGTGGCAAGAGGGGCATACGGCTCACGCCACTCGCGAAGAAGCTGAAGAGGAAGCCAAGAAGATGCTGCACGTCTATGCTAAGTTCGCTGAGGAGTGGATGGCTGTTCCCGTGCTGCAGGGTGTGAAGAGTGAGACCGAGCGTTTTGCCGGTGCCCTCGACACTTACACCATAGAGGCCATGATGCAGGACGGTAAGGCACTGCAGAGCGGTACCTCCCACTTCCTGGGTCAGAACTTTGCTAAAGCTTTCGAGGTCACCTATCTAAATAAGGAGAACAATCCCGAATACGTCTGGGCAACTTCGTGGGGTGTCTCTACCCGACTCATTGGTGCACTCATCATGACCCACTCTGACGACAACGGTCTCGTACTGCCTCCGCGTCTGGCTCCTATCCAGGTGGTCATCATCCCCATCGCCACCAAGCCCGAGCAGTTGGAACAGGTCAACAAAGCCGTTACGCCTATCATCGACACGTTGCGCAAGGCAGGCATCAGCGTGAAGTTCGACGATGCCGACAACAAGCGTCCTGGCTTTAAATTTGCCGACTACGAGCTGAAGGGTGTTCCCGTTCGTTTGGTATTGGGTGCCCGCGACTTGAAGAACGGTACCATCGAGGTGATGCGTCGTGACACACTCGAGAAGGAGACGCGCCCCATCGAAGGCATCGCAGAATATGTCGAGCAGCTGTTGGAAGACATCCAGAAGAACATCTTCGAGAAAGCCCGCAAGTATCGCGACGAGCGCGTTTACGAGTGCGACAACTACGAGGAGTTCAAGGAGAAGGTGAAGGACGGCGGTTTCTTCCTCTGCCACTGGGACGGCACGGCCGAGACCGAGGCTCAGATCAAGGAAGAGACGCAGGCTACCATCCGTTGCGTGCCCTTTGCCTACGAGCAGACGCCCGGCACCGACATGGTCAGCGGCAAACCTGCCAAATACCGCGTCATCATCGCCCGCAGTTATTAAGCAGAATAAGTGCCACTTATCGCGCGATAAGTGGCTCTTAACAAATAATAAGTGGCACTTAAATTTCAATAAGTGCCACTTAATTATATACTCTTGTTATTCTGCGTCTGGGGTGATAAGTTTGTAACCCTTGCCGTGGATGTTGATGATTTCAATTTGCGGGTCATCCTTCAGATGCTTGCGCAGCTTGGTGATGTAGACATCCATCGAGCGGGCATTGAAGTAGTTGTCGTCAATCCAAATGGTTTTCAGGGCGAAGTCGCGCTGGAGAATCTCGTTGGAATGGCTGCAAAGCAGAGCCAGCAGCTCGTTCTCCTTCGTGGTGAGCTTGGTCTGTTTCTCACCGATGGCGAGCAGCTGCTTCTGGGTATCGAAGGTGAAGCGGCCAATGTGATAGACTGAGCTCTCGCGGTTTTTCTTGCCACGTACACGGCGCAGAATAGCTTCTACACGGAATACGAGCTCTTCCATTGAGAAAGGCTTGGTGATATAGTCGTCGGCACCAATCTTGAATCCTTCGAGGATATCCTCCTTGAGCGTCTTGGCGGTAAGGAAGATGATGGGGATGTCGGGATTGGCCTGACGGATTTCCTGAGCAAGCGTGAAGCCGTCCTTCTTGGGCATCATCACGTCGAGCACACAAATGTCAAACTTGGTCTTGAGGAATGCCTTGTAGCCAGCCTCGCCATCGGGACAGAGTTCGGCCACATAGCCTTTAGCTGCCAAATACTCGCGTAACAGCATTCCGAGGTTCTCGTCGTCTTCGCAAAGAAGAATTTTCAGTTTGTCGTCCATAATTCTAAATTTTTGTGGGGTTATTAATGAATTTGTTTATTATTGTATCACTTGTTATTTTCAGCATCTTCGTCTAATACGGGCAGACTGATAGTAAACTTGGTTCCCTTACCCAGCTCGCTCTCGACCTTGATATTGCCTTGATGAAGGTCGACAACTTTCTTGACATAGGCCAGACCTAAGCCGAATCCCTTGACGTCGTGTTTGTTACCCGTGTGGACACGATAGAACTTGTCGAAGATTTTCTTGACATTCTCCTTCTTGATGCCCTGCCCTGTGTCACGAATGGAGAGACAGAGATGCTTATGCTCGTCGTTCCACGTGCGTAGATAGATGTCGATGGGTTCGTCAGGCTTGCGATACTTCACGGCATTGTCCATCAGGTTGGTAATGGCATTCTGGAAGTGTACTTCGTCGACGAAGATGGCAGAATCGACAGCTTCTATCTCGGTGTATATCTTGCCTCCCGTGTGTTCGACACGCAGGGAGAAAGTCTGGGCAATCTGCTCGACCATTTCGTTGAGGTCCAGTTCCTTACGCTTAAATACCACGCTCTTTTTGTCGAACATCGACATCTGGAGTACCTTTTCGACGAGGAAGCGTAAGCGTTTTGACTCGTCGCCAATAATACTACCAAGATGCTTGGTCATCTGCTCGGTCTTAGGCACGCTCTCGTCGTTCATCATCTGTGCAGCCAGCGAGATGGAGGCAATAGGAGTCTTTAGCTCGTGGGTCATATTGTTGATAAAGTCGTTCTTTATCTCAGAATAGCGTTTCTGACGGAAGATAACCACAATTGTGAAGAGGAAGGTGATAAGCAGTACGATGGTGAAGATAATGCTGGGAATCATGAACCGGACGCTGGAGAAGATGTAGCTGCTCATTTCAGGGAAATGCACCTTGACAACACCCATCTTCGACTGAGGATCGTTTTGGAAGAGATACTGCGTGTAAGCGTATTTCTCACCTTTTTCCGAATAGTCGGGACAACGATAAACTTCACGACCATCGGTGGTCGACACAGTAAAGTGGTATGGAATGTTGATACCGTTATTGGCCAGTTCCTGACGAATATCGTTGTCAAGCATTCGGAAATTAATGCGCTCTTGCAGGGGTTTGTCGCTGGCAGTATACAATATATTATATACCACCTCGTCGAGCAGACCTTTCTGATAGACATAACGGTTGCGGACTATTTCCTGCATGGACTTGGCTGCATCGACCAGCGAATTCTTGTCCTTACGCAGAATCATGGCCTTGGGAATGCTGGAAGGCTTCAACTCGAACGTCTTCAGCTGGAACGAGGAATAGACAGTACCATCGTCAGCGGCAACGGCAAACTGATGGGAATGTTTAATAGAACCCAGTCCGTCGCTGAAAACGGAGTCCTGCTGATAGGCACGGCGCTCGGTTTCCTTGATGTCTTTTTCCAAATAGCGTGCGGTCTCATTAACCTCCAGATGGTGGGATGCCTGATAGAGACTGCGGTTGACACTCTCGTCGAAC
This sequence comes from uncultured Prevotellaceae bacterium, assembly GCA_902774925.1. GTDB lineage: Bacteria > Bacteroidota > Bacteroidia > Bacteroidales > Bacteroidaceae > Prevotella. The sequence continues at coordinate 31,567 of CACYKE010000060.1, forward strand.
TGCTCTTTCTTCATCTTAACCATCTCCTCGACATAGGAGAACTGAAGATAGAGCAGCGCCAGGAATGAAAATCCCATAATGATGGCAATGGCCCAAATAGTAGACTTCTTCATATCGAGTGCAAAGATAGCATATATTTCGATACGAAGAAGTCTTTTAGTTAATTATTTCCGTTAAATTTAACGAGTTTAACAAAAAATATATAGTTTAGTTCTGTATATTTAATTTAAAAATGTATATTTAAATCCATTCCGAACTGAATAGGATTACCTCGCTGGGCAAAATAGCGCGTACCTCCGGCAGCACTACTCTGTACGGCAAAGGTATTATAGTGCGTGTCGGTCAGGTTGCGTCCCCAAAGGGAAACAACAACGGGACCAAAGTCGTAGTCGGCATGGACGCCCAGCAAAGCATAGAACTTCTGGGCGTATGTGTTGGCTTCGTCCCACCACGTCTTACCTTGACCAGCGACATTAGCACCAATGGTGAACTGCCTGATATGATAGTCGGCCATAGCGCTGAACGCGTGCTTGGGCACAAAGGGAACGTAATTGTCTTTGTATGTATCATATTCGTCGAACTTGGCATTGGTGAAGCTGTAAGTAACGGCCCAGTCCAGAGAATTGTCCAACAAACGTCCGCGAAGTGATGTTTCCAGTCCACAAGAGTGACTCTTACCCGCATTGACCATCATACGACCATAGTTGCTGTTGGGCTCCATGATGGACAGTTGCTGATTGCGAATCTGCATATAATAGAGCGCGAGGTCGAAATGTAACAGATTGTCGAAGAGGTTCAGGTGCGTACCCAACTCGTAGTTCCACGATTCCTCAGGCTTGTAACTGATGGTTTCCTCAATGGCGTCGTAGTCGGTGGCAGTATGTTCCACATCGTAATCGCCACGCATAGCATCCTGCTGGTGGGCATTGAGTTCGGTCTGAAGAACGTCCGAGAACATCTGGATGTTGAAACCTCCGACGCGGTAACCCTTTGACACCAGAGCGTAGACGTTGCCAAGATTCTCACCAAGGAAATAAGTCAACCCTATCTTGGGCAACAACTGGGTGTAGGTCTTCGAGCGATTGTCGACTACGTGTGAGGTAAGATGATAGGTGGCCTGACGCTCGGCGGTACCACCCGTCATATTCATATAGGCAAGGGCGTCGTACTCAATCTTCACCTTATCTATATTAAGACGCAGGCCAAGGGTAAGCTTCAAACGATTGGTCAACAGGATATTTGACTCATGGAAGGCAGCGAGCGTATAGGAAGGAGTCTTGAATGACTCAGGGACAGCCATCTCAGCACTCATTGTCACACCGGCAATGGCTTTCTGCACAGCTGCTTCAGCAGCAGCAGCGGCCTGTTTTTCAGCTACAGCCTGAGGCATGCCCTGAGCAATCATCTGCTCAAGCATCTGCTGATACATACGCGGATACATGGACTGACGCATAGCTCCCTGCATAGCATTCGTAATGGCATTACCAATAGGACCTGTGATGGCGTCGCCAAAATACACGGGAGCATCGGTACGGAGCCACTGGTAGGAACCATAAATTCCTGTGGCATGCTGCCAACGGCTTTTATCATGAGAACGGAGTACGAACTCCTGCGTCAGGGCGTTCATCTTCTGGCGCTGTTCCAATTGCAGATAGTCGGGCGTCATGTAGTCCTGATCCATCAGCATGCGGTCTTGCAGGAACTGATAACTTGTAGTCGAGGTAAAGAGCAGGTTATCCATATCGTAGCTGATGGTGAGACCTGTGTTCACCATGTTACGCTTATAGCCATTCATGATAGTGGTGGCAGGGTCCTCGACATCAAGGCTATAGGGCTTTACCGAACTTTCGGGCATAGGCTGAAACTCGCCATAGCCAAAACCATTCTGGTTCACCCATTGGTAATCAACGGTCAGATCGAATTTTAACTTTTGAGTGGGCGCATAAATCAGTCTAGCCTTGCCTCCTGCCTCAAGGCTCTTGTCGTTACGCTCATCGAAATTCTGGTTTTTGAAAAAGCCTTTTAAACCGCTATAGAAACCAGCAACGCTGAAAGCCAGCTTGTCGCTGGGACGATGGTAATGAGCCACCTCAACGTTACGCCAAAGACCTGTACCAATGCCCAAGCGGATATCTGAGCCCTGATAATTCATGGGGTTCTTTGAGTAGATACGCACTAACCCACCCTCAGTATTCTGACCATAGAGCGTTCCCTGTGGGCCACGAAGGATGTCGACGCGATCCAACATGTAAAAATGGTTATTGAAAGCAGCCTTCGACATCAAAGGAATATTGTCGTAATAAACACCAACGGCTGGGTTGTTGATGCGCGAGCCTATGCCACGCATATACATAGAAGAAGTAAGACGCGAGCCATAGGCTGGCATAGAGAACGAGGGAACATATTGCGACAGCTGACTAAGGTCGCGGACATTGAGTTGCTGCATCTGTTCACTACCGAAGACAGAACTGCTGAGGGGTTGTAAGCGCAAGCGCGTCTGCTCCTTTGGCTGAGCCACAACAACAACTTCGTCCAAATCCACAACACGGGAGGTATCGCTGACAACTTCCGATACAACACCTGCAATACCTTTCATACAGAAAAGTATTGCTGAAAATAAGAGGTATATTCTTTTCATTTCAAACATAATTTTAATTTACGACTGCAAAGGTACAATTATTTTCAAAGACCCACAATCCATATTAATGGGGATTTTACACTTTCAGGTATGATAAAGAAGTTATTTCTTAAGATAAATCAATTTTTCAATCGTTTGCGCAAAGGATTTTAAGGAAAAACAAGAATTGTGTGGGCGCACAAAAAATATTTTTGTAATTAAATGATAAAATGTTTGCAGGTTAACAAAAAAAGTCGTAAATTTGCACCGTTATCCTGAAAACAATCTTTTTACCTTAAAAGGACTAATACCTATTGAAGATATAGAGCGGTTGCCTGTGAGGGTCACCGCTTTATTATTTCAAAAAAATTGATATTGCTATCCGTTTTTCATCCTTATATATATAATAAGGTATTGATATAAGTTAATAAATCATAATTAAACAGGGATTACCCATGACAAACACCTGCTGTTTCATAATTTTTTAGTAATTTTGCGGCCGATTTAGTCCGTGGTGGCTCAATAAAGTGGTTGCACGAAGCGACACGCCATGCGGAAAAACCCGTTAAACAATTAATAAACAACAATGTACGCAATTGTAGAAATCAACGGTCAACAGTTCAAGGCAGAGCAGGGAAAGAAGCTCTTTATCAACCACATGAAGGATGTGGAAGCCGGTAAAACTGTTGAATTCGACAAGGTACTGCTTGTCGACAATGAAGGTTCAGTACAGGTAGGTGCACCCACCGTAAGCGGTGCAAAGGTAGTATGCGAAGTGGTTAATCCGCTCGTAAAGGGTGAGAAGGTTATCGTTTTCAAGATGAAGCGTCGTAAGGACTCTCGTAAGCGCAACGGTCACCGTCAGCAGTACACCCAGGTAGAAGTTAAATCAGTAATCGCTTAAAACGTAGGAGGAACAAGTAATGGCACATAAAAAAGGTGTAGGTAGTTCTAAGAACGGACGCGAGTCAGCAGCTCAGCGACTTGGCGTTAAGATTTTCGGCGGTCAGAAAGTTGTTGCTGGTAACATCATCGTTCGCCAGCGTGGATCTAAGCACAACGCAGGCAACAACGTAGCTATGGGTAAGGACGATACTCTGTATGCACTCGTTGACGGAACAGTTCAGTTCCACAAGGGCAAGCGCGACAAGAGTGTTGTATCAGTAATTCCTGAAGCATAAGGCCGAAGAGAACAAACAACAATAATTTATTCCAAACAAACAATAAAGGGGACCTTCGGGTTCCCTTTACTTTTTCGTTAGCCCCCACCCTTTTTTCAATCGAAATGGGGTAAAAAGAAGATTGGTTGTCTCACGACAACCAATCCACAAATTAACCTTAATAATCTAATACCATGAAAAACACACATGCAAATATAGTAATTATTCGCGTTCTACACAATATTTTTTTCTCAAAATGTTTGTTTCTTAAAATTCTTTAACAAACCTCCCATTCCAATTAAGAGTTGTTAACTGTTTTGAAATTTCTTTTTGTTCTTCATTTGCACGTGCATCTAATCCGTTCTCCGAACAAAATGTCAATTGAGCATCCTGGTCACTAAGTGTTGCAACTGTCATATCTTCTGGCAACTCTATATAATCGCTGACAGGCAATGACTTCCACTTAAGTGAATAGAAACTGATAGTGCTCTCACGAATATCCGTTCCATAAGTGCAAACCATACAAATAATCTGCTGGGCACTGTCAACAGGAGTATCGACATGCAAGAGACGCATAGTAAGATCGGATGACTCATTCAAATGAATAGAAACAAAGTCGTCAGTCAATTTATTCATTTGACTCCTGCCACCTAACGAATTGGTAACAACAGCATCCATATTCGTATCAGAGAAATCAATCATATCCAGAAGATTGTTCGCTGACAAATATGGAACCATGGAATCGGGCATTGTCCTCAATACATCACGCATTGTCGTCTGGGCAAAAGAATCCAGACATATCATAGCAAGTAAAAGAAATATTATCTTTCGCATAGTATTTTTATGTTTTACTTAGTTGCATCATCATTACTGCTGACAATCCAGCAGTCTCGGTCCGTAATCGACTTTCACCCAAATGCACAGACTGATAGCCGTTAGCAACGGCAAGACGTACCTCGTCTATCGAGAAATCACCCTCAGGACCTATCAAGACGGTAGCGTCCTCGATTTCGGCTGGCTTGCGCAACTCATCGAAAAGATAGGTACGCGGAACTTCTTCATAGCAATGGGCAATGAACTTACGTCCTTCACGAGGATGATTGATAAATTCCTTGAAACTGACAATATCGCTCAACTGCGTCTTCCAAGCTTTATGACTTTGTTTCATTGCAGCAACAACTATTTTATCCAGACGAGGAAGTTTGACGACACGGCGTTCGGAAAACTGACAGTTAAGAAATGATATTTCATCTACACCAATTTCAACAGCCTTTTCCAGCATCCATTCCATGCGGTCCATCAGCTTTGTCGGGGCTATAGCCAAATGTATATTACCATTCCATTGACGTTGCTGAGGGAAGGTTTCCTTGATTTCATACAAACAACGCTTGGTATGAGCCAGGGTAACTTCAGCACGATAGAAATTGCCGCAGCCATCCATCAGCATCATTTCGTCACCAGACTGAAGACGAAGCACACGCAAGGCATGCATGGCTTCGTCAACAGGAAGTTCGTTGCTCGTTGTTGCTTCTGGAGCGTAGAAGAATCTGACTTCTTTCATGTTAATGATTAAGATGGATGAACCATCTTACACACATTTAATGCTTGATTTCAGTAATAGGTTTCTTCTCTGGTTTAAACACCAATGCGAAGGTGATACCTATCACAAGGGCAAAAGCGGCGAAGATAAACCAACATGTCTGCCACTCACCGACAAGAAAACTCTGCTTCTCTCCATTGACGACAAAATCCTGCCAATTGCAGAAACTATTGACGATTTCACCAGCTGCCAATGTACCGATGGTAGCACCAAGACCGTTGGTCATCATCATAAACAAACCTTGAGCTGATGCCTTAATCTTTGGATCGCACTCTTGGTCGACAAAGATACCACCAGAAACATTGAAGAAATCAAACGCTACACCATAGACGACACATGAGAGAACGAAGAAGATGACTCCAGGCACAGCGGGATTGCCAATACCAAAGAAGCCAAAACGGAACACCCATGCGAAGAGCGACATCAACATCACAATCTTAATGCCGAAACGCTTCAAGAAGAACGGAATCAGCAGAATACAGCAAGCTTCACTTATCTGAGAAATAGAGGTAAGCAGCGTGGCATTGTTGGCAGCAAACGAGTCAGCATACTCAGAAATACCCTTGAAACTCGTCAAGAAAGGACCTGCGAAACCGTTGGTCACCTGCAGGCACATACCGAGCAAAGCCGAGAAGATAAAGAACAATGCCATCTGGCGACGCTTAAAGAGTTTGAATGCATTCAATCCAAGACTCTCGGCAAGTGACAGTTTACCCTCCTTCTTCTCCAGTTTACACTGAGGCAATGTAAAGCAATACACAAAGAGCACAACGCTCAGAATACCTGATACAAAGAACTGCATATAGGTATACTGGAACTTATGTGCATTTTCAGCCAAAGTAAATCCAAATCCGCTGTCATCGATGAATGCACAGTTAACAAACCACATGGTGGCGATAAAGCCAACGGTACCCAGCACACGGATGGGCGGGAAATCACGAACGGTATCCAAGCCCTCATTTTTTAGGATGGTGAATGCCACTGTATTGGTCAGCGCAATGGTAGGCATATAGAAAGCACAACTCAAGGTATAGAACGCTATAAAGAGCGACTTGTCAGCCAGTTCGTTTCCGAATCCAGCCTGCTCACCCATCCACCAGCATCCTATCATAAAGGCTCCTGCTACGAGATGGCAGAGTCCCAACAAACGCTGTGGCTGGATATACTTGTCAGCGACGATACCCATCAGCGTAGGCATAAAAATGCTCACAATACCCTGAATAGCATAGAACCATGAGATTTTGTCGCCTAATCCAGCTACTCCCAGATAGTTGCCCATACAAGTAAGGTAGGCTCCCCAAACGGCGAACTGTAAGAAGTTCATTACCGCTAAACGTACTTTTGTATTCATAGTCTTTTTGTTTTAAGTTAATATTTTTCCTTTATAATATGCCTGGACAAATCCATCAGCGCATTTCTTTAATACTAACCGGCCCTGCATCCACTCGGTGTTGGGAATCTCCATTACCAATGGGTACAGGTTGGTTACTACTCCGTCCTTCAATTCTATCACCTGTTGGAACAGGCATTGGTTTTCGGGAGTTATCACCTCGTTGGAGGCTATCCGTCTGAAGACTGTCTTTGCTTGTCTCATTCTTTAAATCTTTATTATGAAACCTGATGAGTTGCATTTGGCTGATAAACATCAACTTTCGCGTAGTCTCGTCATTATTTCCTCCACTCAAATAGATGAAACCGTACATCTCCTTCAATTTCTGTTCCCTATTGGCAGGCACACGAATCTGCGAGATGCCCGATACCGAAATGTGATTAGACGTCTGGATGATGCTGTCGCCCTCATACTTGGTAACAATACACACGGTGGCTTCTTTCGAACCAGACTGCCAAATATATTCAGACATAAACTGGAACATAAAGGAGTCACCTTTGTAGAAAGACGTATCGACTTTGACCGTAAAATCAAAGCGGTTCATCGTCGGGTACGGAATCAACAACAAATCTGTCCTATTATTCCATATATTCGCCGTATCTCCGAAAGCACTATATTGTGAGTAATGTCCGATAGAACCGACAGAAGTACCCAATACCTTGGCTTCATCGGACAATCGTTCGTTAACCTCCAGATAGATGTCCTTTAATCTGTCCAAATGGCCATAGTAATACACCATTGACGAGTCAAAATCAGCCTGAGTAACTCCATGCTTCTCCAACACAGCCAAGAAATACTTGGTGCGTTCGAAATTCATATTGTCACTATGTTCTTCTGATGCCATAGCTTGAGCAACATGGTAGTCATAGAGGATATCCTCCATGTCACCAGGCTGGATAAACTCTTTGGGAACACTTGGCTTACAAGCTATCAGTGTTGCCAGAGCAGATATGGCAAGCAGAATAAACAGGCTATGCTTCATTGGCTTCCGATTCTTTGTTCAATGATTCTTCAGTGTCCTTGTTCAACGATTCCTTGGCTTCCTTTTTCAGTGAAAGCTCGCCTATCTCTCTACGGTAGAACAACAAAAGTAGCACTACTCCGACAGAGATGGCCGAATCAGCAAAGTTGAAGATTGGTGAAAAGAATACATAAGGCTCACCGCCTACGAATGGCACCCAATCGGGCCATGTGGTGACGATGAGCGGGAAGTAGAACATATCTACCACCTTACCCATCAGGAAGGGAGCATAACCTGTGCCAAAAGGCACGAAGTAACTGGCGTAATACTCTGAACTAGCGTTAAATATGAGTCCGTAGAACATCGAGTCGAAGATATTCCCGGCAGCACCAGCCATAATCATCGAGAGGCAAATCATATAACCCCAACGGGCATGTTTCTTCGCTTGCATCGCAATGTACCAGCCCAGCAATCCAATGGCCATAATGCGGAAGATGCTCAAAACCAACTTCGAGCCAATCTCCATACCGTAGGCCATACCGTTGTTCTCGATGAACACAATCTTAAACCACGAGAAAAATTCTATCTGTTCGTGCAAAGTCATGTGGGTCTTGACCCAAAACTTAATAATTTGGTCGATAATCAGGATGGACAGCACAATCAGTGCCGCCATCCATCCCCGCTTGACTGTCTTCGGATTACTCATTTACTTCTTGCCAGCCATCTTCGACTCTACGCTCAAGGTAGCATGAGGCACAGCCTTCAGACGTTCCTTCGGAATCAGTTTGCCAGTAATACGGTCGATGCCGTAGGTCTTGTTCTCGATACGTACCAGCGCAGCCTTCAAGCCCTGAATGAACTTCTGCTGACGCGACGCCATCTGAATCAACTCCTCTTTCGACTGCGTAGCACTACCCTCCTCCAATGCTTTGTAGGTGGGTGATGTATCGTCAACGTCGTTCGAATCCTTGTTCATCAAGGCGTTCATCATCTGGTCATAGTCACGCTTGGCCAAAGCCAGCTTCTCATTGATAATCTCACGGAACTCTTCTAATTCTTCGTCCGTGTAACGAGTTTTTTCTGCCATAATTTATTAGATTTTTGTTATTTGAATATTCAGTTTAAAGTCGTCGAACTCCACTGCCTGACCATCGTTAGCCTCCAGCTTCAAATCGTCGGCCAGCACCTGACGGGCAATATAGTCGCCAAAGGCCTCGACAGCCTTCGTGGATGCCTCGTTGGGTTCGATGCTCACACGGATGTGGTCAGTAATTTCCAGTCCGCTCTTCTTACGCATGTTCTGGATACGGTTCACCAAAGTACGAGCCATACCCTCGGCACGCAGCTCATCGGTCAGGGTGATATCGAGGGCGACTGTCAGGTTGCCGTCGTTGCCTACCAGCCAGCCAGGGATATCCTCGCTAATGATTTCAACATCCTCAGCCAAAATCTCATAGCTACCCAGCTGCAGCTTGCCGTTGGTCTCCAGTTCAGCAATCTGCTCCTGAGTCATCTCAGCAACAGCAGCAGCTACGGCCTTCATGTCCTTGCCGAACTTCTTACCCATCGTGCGGAAGTTACACTTCACCTTCTTCACCAGAATGCCGGCACCCTCAACGAACTTCACCTCCTTGACGTTTACCTCCTGCAGGAAGATATCCTTCACCGTCTCGATGGCCTCACGCTGAGCTTGGTCAACGGGAGGAATCATCAGCGTCTGCAGAGGCTGCTTCACGGCAATGCCTTCCTTCTTACGCAGCGACAATACGATGGTGGTAATGCGCTGAGCAATGCTCATACGCTCTTCAAGGTCTTTATTGACGAGAGCGGCGTTGAATTCGGGGAATTTATCCAGATGAACGCTAAAGAATGGAGCGAACGGCGCCAACAGCTTGGCAACAGTCATCAGACACTCATACAAGGTCTGATAAGCAGCCAACTTGTCGTTGTCCATCTCCTTACCCCAGAAACGCTTCTTGTTCAGACGAACGTACCAGTTAGAGAGGTCTTCATCGACAAAAGCATCGATGAGTCGTCCGGCACGTGTGGGATCATAGCCGTCCATCTCCTGCTGAACGCCCTGAACCAGCGAGTTCAGACAAGAGAGAATCCAACGGTCAAACTCAGGACGCTCGCTGACAGGAATCTGTACGGCTGATTTCAGCAACGCCCTCTGGATCGAACTTCAGATTGTCCCAAGGTTCGCTGTTGGTCATCATATACAAGCGCACGGCATCAGAACCGTACTTGTCAATCATCTCAAACGGATTCACCACGTTACCCACATGCTTTGACATCTTGTTGCCCTTGGCATCGAGCACAAGACCCGAGGAGATAACGTTCTTGAAGGCTACGCTATCGAAAATCATCGTAGCAATGGCGTGCAAGGTAAAGAACCAGCCACGCGTCTGGTCTACACCCTCGTTAATGAAGTCACAGGGGAAGGCGATGTTCTTGTCGATGAGTTCGGCATTTTCGAACGGATAGTGTACTTGTGCGTAAGGCATCGAACCAGAGTCGAACCACACGTCAATCAGGTCGGTCTCGCGCTTCATGGGCTTGCCACTCTCGCTGACCAGCACGATATAGTCCACATACGGACGGTGCAGGTCAATCTTGTCGTAGTTCTCCTTGCTCATATCGCCAGGTACAAAGCCCTGGTCTTTCAGCAGATTGCTCTTCATGAAGCCAGCCTTGACAGCCTTCTCCATCTCGTTATAGAGTTCTTCAACGCTACCGATGCAGATTTCCTCGCCGTCCTCAGAGCGCCAGATAGGAAGCGGAGTACCCCAGAAGCGTGAACGGGAGAGGTTCCAGTCGTTCAGGTTCTCCAACCAGTTGCCGAAGCGACCTGTACCTGTTGACTCAGGCTGCCAGTTGATGGTCTTGTTGAGCTCAGACATGCGCTCCTTGCAGGCTGACGACTTGATAAACCACGAATCCAACGGATAATACAACACGGGCTTGTCGGTACGCCAGCAATGCGGATAGTTGTGGACGTGTTTCTCAATCTTAAACACCTTGTTCTGAGCCTTCAGGTCCATACAGATGCTGATATCCAGCGTCTCGTCCTTGTCGGTCAGCGTATCGTCGTAGGCGTTCTTTACATAACGGCCAGCGAACTTGTTCCACTCGTCCTTATTTACATAGTGCTCGACGAATCCTTCGTCGAGGTCTTCAATGACGAAGTACTTACCCTGCAGGTCCACAACCGGACGCTCCTGACCCTTCTTGTCAATCAGCACAATCGGACAGATACCGGCCTTCTTGGCTACGAAGGCATCGTCAGCGCCGAAGTTAGGAGCGATATGTACAATACCAGCACCGTCATCGGTAGTCACGTAATCGCCAGGAATCACTTTGAAGGCATCGCCCATGGGCTTGATGGCGGGCATCAGCTGTTCATATTCCATGCCAACGAGGTCAGTGCCTTTGTAGCGGGCCACGATGCGATAAGGAATCAGCTTCTCACCTTTCTTATATTCGGGCAGTTCACCACCGTCTGTGATAGCACCCTCAGCAGGCAGATAGGCGTTCAGACGGGCCTCGGCCAGCACCAACGTTACCTTATCGGCAGTATAGGGATTGTATGTCTGCACAGCCACGTAGTCAATCTTCGGACCTACGCAGAGGGCTGAGTTGGCAGCCAGTGTCCACGGTGTCGTCGTCCAAGCCAGGAAGTATGGTGTACCCCACTGAGCCATCTCAGGCTTCGGATTCTTCATCTTAAACTGTGCGGTACACGTGGTGTCCTTCACGTCACGGTAGCATCCAGGCTGGTTCAATTCATGACTTGAAAGTCCCGTTCCTGCAGCTGGCGAGTACGGCTGGATGGTGTAGCCCTTGTACAGCAAACCCTTCTTATAGAACTGCTTCAGCAGCCACCACAGCGTCTCGATGTACTTGTTGTCGTAGGTGATGTAGGGATTGTCGAGGTCCACGAAGTAACCCATCTTCTCCGTCAGGTCACGCCACTCCTGCGTGTACATCATCACATTCTCACGACACTTTTTGTTGTAGTCCTCTGTCGAGATATACTTGTCGCTCTCCTTGTTGTCAATGTCAGCCTTGGTGATACCCAATTCCTTCTCGACGCCCAGCTCTACGGGCAGTCCATGGGTGTCCCAACCAGCCTTACGCTTGACCTGAAATCCCTTCATGGTCTTATAGCGGTTGAAGGTATCCTTGATGCTGCGCGCCAGCACGTGATGGATTCCCGGGTGACCATTGGCCGATGGAGGACCCTCAAAGAATACAAACTGCGGACAACCCTCTCTCTCCGTCACGGAGCGCCAGAAGATGTTTTGCTCCTTCCACATCTGCAGCACGTTATTGTTCGTCTGCGTCAAATTCAAGCCGTTATGTTCGGCAAATTTCTTGCTCATTACGTACGTATTTTTATTCGTTGTTTTCAATTGATGTGCAAAGGTAAGCATTTTTTTCCAAACCACAAAATTTTTACCTCGCAATTGAGAATGTTTTTAACAAAGTATATGACAGACTCCTTATAGGCAATTACCAAACCATCGATGACAAATGACAAATGACAGTTTTTTGAAAACGAAACGAAATAAGTGATAATTATAATACTATTTATACAACAAACAAAAAAAATCCAAAATCAAATAACTGTCATCTGTCATAACTGTCAGAGCAAGACACACACATTCAGGTGTTACTGAATTCTATTTCCAGTACCTCTTTTGTCTGGTCGGTAACGGCTACGCACTGAGCAGCTCGCAGCCCAACTAACCACACGATAACTCCTTGACTATCAACTACAACCAACTGACGACGCTTCTCAAAAACAGTCATCTTCTGGTCGGTCATCAGGTCGCTCAGCAGTTTCCTGCCTTTCATGCCGTATGGCTGCATCCAGTCACCCTCTTCCACCCTACGGATGGTCAACGGAAACCGTACTTTGGCTGCATCCAGCGTAGCGATATGAGGCTCCTTCGACACATAAACAGGCCTTTTTCGTACTGAAAAACGTGTATTTTCGTCTAAAACGTATGTTCCTTCTTCAGGCACGACAATACGTTTCGAAGGCCTTGATATTACGTTTCGTTGGCAATGAAACGTAACCTCGGATTTTTCGACAATCAAACGCCCACGATCCTTCAAAACATCATACCCCGTCCCGGAACTGACGATTTTACCCGTCTCAGCATCCAGAATCTGACGAACTTGTTCGCCGTTGAAACCGTACTTTTTGAGCCATTCAAAAGCTAAATATTCACTTGAACCAGATTTCTCTACGTCGCTCAAATTCAGAACATTGCTATCATTAAACCTAGCAATTGCTACATTTAATACTTGCTGCGCTTCGGCTAGATTCTCGGCCGTCCGTTGGATGTTCTCAGCGACGGCTGGATTAAGGTTTCGAAGCAAGGGAAGCACCTCCAATCGCACGATATTCCGTTGCACGTTAGCCTCCAAATTGGTGCTATCCGTGACGTATTCCTGCCCTTTTTCAGCCAGAAACGCCTCGATTTCCGCCCTCGAAACACACAAAAGTGGTCGTAAAATATTGCCATTTCGTGGATGAATACCCGTCAAGCCTCGTAATCCGGTACCTCTGACAAGGTTCAAAAGTACCGTTTCCACAGAGTCATCACGGTGGTGAGCAACGCAGATTCCTGCAGCCCCAATGTCCTGACGAAGCTGTTCAAACCACTTATATCGCAGTTCGCGAGCCGTCATTTCAATGCTGACCTTATGCAACTCGGCATATTCGCGCGTATCGAAATGAGCACGATGCAATTCTACGCCAAGTCCTTTGCAAAGTTCTACGCAAAAAGCCTCGTCCCTATCCGACTCCTCGCCACGCAGATGGAAATTACAATGAGCAGCATGCACGTTGAAATGGGCGTTTTTTAGCAGTAGCAATAGTGCTACACTGTCTGCACCACCACTTAAAGCAACAATATATAAATCATTGGTGTTAAGCAGTTTATACTTTTCGATATATCGTTCAACCTTACTCCACATAGAGTACTAAGCCCTTCAGGTATTCACCCTCAGGATGATAGATATTGATGGGGTGATCGGCAGGCTGATGCAGCTGATGCAGGATGCGCACCTTACGCTTGGCAAGGGCTGCTGCCGTGAATACCGCATTACGGAAATGGTCTTTCGTGACCACTTGCGAACAAGAGAATGTGAAGAGAATGCCGCCCTTCTCAATCTTCTCGAAAGCCTTTTGATTCAGGCGTGTGTAGCCTTTCAGCGCATTATGCAAGGCACCACGGTGCTTGGCGAAGGCGGGCGGGTCGAGGATGATGAGATCGTAACTGGCTGTTGGCTCTTGGCTATTAGCCGTTGGCTTTCCTATGCCCTCCAGGAACTTAAAGGCATCCTCGCAGAAGGCCTCGTGGCGAGGGTCATTGGGGAAGTTGAGTTCCACGTTCTGCTTCGTCAGTTCGATGGCTTTTGCCGACGAGTCCACGCTATGCACGAGTTCAGCGCCACCACGCATGGCATAAAACGAGAAGCCACCCGTATAGCAGAACATATTCAGTACACGCTTACCTTTCGAGAACTTCTCCAGCAATGAACGATTCTCGCGCTGGTCAACGAAAAAGCCCGTCTTCTGGCCTTTCAGCCAGTCTACACGGAACTTCAAGCCGTTCTCCAAAGCGATATTATCGTCAGAACCTCCCAACAAAAATCCATTCATATCATCCGCTGTCATAAACGGCAACGTCGTCTCACTCTTATAATAAATATGTGAAATCCTCGATTCCATCACATTCTTCAGTGCACGAGCCACCGCCTTGCGACACAAGTGCATACCGATAGAATGAGCTTGCATGACGGCAGTTTTTCCATATACGTCGATAATTAAGCCTGGCAGATTGTCACCCTCGCCATGAACCAGTCGGTAGGTGTTATTGCTGGGATTGTCGGCAATACCAATGGCCTGGCGCATCTGAAGAGCCGACGCGAGGCGGGAGTGCCAGAAATCATCGTCAATCTGCACGTCAGAGAACGTCAATACACGGACGGCAATAGAACCTTCCTGATAGTGCCCAACTGCGATAAAATCGCCTGAATTGGCCACCACACGCACTACTTCGCCCTCCATAATGCCCTCGTCAATACTGGCGATAGCACCCGAGAATACCCACGGATGGAATCTCTTAAGACTCTCTTCCTTACCCTTACGCAGCCGTACTTGTTTCATCATTATCAACCTTTATCAGTTCATAATCGCCCGTCTGCTCCAGTCGCTGCAACTCTTCGTAGAGCATGATGCACGACCAGGCATCCGTAGCGGCATATAGTTTCTGCTTATCCTGCAAGATGTCAGCCTCCCAATTGGTCAGCTGTTCACGCTTCGAGATCTTCTGTGCAAAGAAGTTGGCATAGAGTTTCTGAAGACTCAAGTCTTCAACGCCAATCTCTCGCATATGATCCTGCAAATCAATAAAATAACCTGCGTTGAAATCGCCTAATTTGTGTAACGACAGAAAGTCATCACGCAGGGAAAGACCTATTTTCGGCACTCGTGTGTCCTCCAGTAAACGCTTCACCGATGGCGACATGCCAAGCTGGTTCAGACGGAAAAGGAAGCAGACATCGTATGACGACACCTGTAGGAGCGCCACCTGATGCGTCTCTCCCTTCTTAAATGAAGGACGCGTTTCAGTGTCAACTCCCAATATAGGCTGTGACAGCAGATAGCGTACCGCCTTGTCAGCATCACGCTCTGTCAGAACCACCACAATGCGCCCCTTGAAGAGCACTCGTGGCAGTGCCGCAATCTTAGCCTTGTCGAATTTATTATATATCGTTTTCATCATTTGAGGTGCAAAGGTACGAAAAAAGGTACAAAAAATACAAAAAAAACACCATTTTATGATGAAATCTAAGAAATAGTTAGTATTTTTGCACCTCATAAAACGAAAAGTCAGTTCAAGATGGCAAAAAAGAAGTCAAGCAAAGCCTCAGGAAAGAAGGCCTCGTCGATGGGTGAGGCGTTGGGCTTTAACAACATATTCAACAACGAGCGTCTTAATTTTGTACTCGGTTTACTATTGTTGCTCATAGCAGGCTATCTGATATGGGCCTTCGTATCGTATCTCGTAACAGGAGCTGCCGACCAAAGCCTGATAGAATCACCTCGCGACGGAGAAATACTGAACGAGCACCACGAATTCCAGAATTCATGTGGCAGCATCGGAGCCTATGCCTCGTGGTTCTTCATCAAGCGTTGCTTCGGACTTCCGGCATTCCTCATCCCCATTTTCCTGTTGTTGCTGGCAGTCAATATGATGCGCGCCTACAAAGTAGGACTGCTGAAATGGTTTATGTGTCTGACCATCGTGATGATATGGGGTTCCATTACTGCGGCTAAGTTCCTCACACCGTTCTTTGAGAATGCCTGCTTCAATCCTGGCGGAGACCACGGTCTGGCCGTTTGTCAGCAGATAGAAGGCCTTATCGGCACCCCAGGTCTGACGGCTATTCTGGCCTTGACGGCTATAGCCTTCTTCACGTATTTAAGCATGGAGACGGTCATCATCCTGCGTAAGATCATGAATCCGTTGCACTATCTGAAGAAGATTCCCATGACCATCAATGTGGGCGGTGGTGACAGCGAACAAACGGATAATAGCCGCGACAACATGGACACCAATCGCGTCTATGACAATCCTGAAACCGAAGAAGTCATCTTCGACCTTGGAAACGACCAGAAAGAAGATGACGAGACAGACAATATTGTCGACGACTCATACGAGGAGCCCGACGAGAAGCCCCAAAAAGCGGACGACACCGAGTTTGTCATTGAGGAGACGGAAGAGGAGGAATCTGCTGACGGTAAGAATGTGGCAGGCAACTATGGTGACATATCTACTCCCTACGACCCTAAGCGCGACTTGGAGAACTACCGCTATCCGGAACTCGACCTGTTGCAGCAGTATGAGAGTGACGGTAAGCCGTTCATCGACATGAACGAGCAGAACACCAACAAAAACCGCATTGTCGACGTATTGCGCAACTTCGGCGTAGAAATCAGCAGCATCAAGGCTACGGTAGGTCCTACCATCACGCTTTACGAGATTACTCCAGCCCCAGGCGTGCGTATCTCACGCATCCGTAACTTGGAGGACGACATTGCCCTGTCGCTGTCGGCTCTGGGCATTCGTATCATTGCGCCTATCCCTGGCAAGGGCACCATCGGTATCGAGGTTCCTAACGCCAAGCCTGCTACGGTATCCATGCGTTCTATCCTCGACTCCAAGAAATTCCAGGAATCAACGATGGAGCTGCCTTGTGCCGTTGGTAAGACTATTACTAACGAGGTCTTCATGTTCGACCTCGCCAAGGCTCCACACCTGCTCGTTGCTGGTGCTACCGGCCAAGGTAAATCGGTAGGCTTGAACGCCATCATCACCTCTTTATTATATAAGAAGCACCCTGCCGAGTTGAAAATCGTGCTCGTCGACCCCAAGAAGGTTGAATTCAGCGTCTATTCTAGCATCGAGAAGCACTTCTTGGCCAAAGTGCCTGACGACGAAGCAGAACCCATCATCACCGATGTTACCAAGGTTATCCGCACGCTCAACTCGCTGTGTAAGGAGATGGATACCCGTTACGACCTGCTGAAGATGGCTCAGGCCCGTAACATCAAGGAATACAACAAGAAATTCATCGACCGTCAGCTCAATCCTGAGCACGGCCATCGCTTTATGCCGTACATCGTTGTGGTTATCGATGAGTTTGGTGACCTTATTATGACCGCTGGCAAGGAGGTTGAGTTGCCTATCGCACGTATTGCCCAGCTGGCGCGTGCCGTAGGTATCCACATGATTATCGCTACCCAGCGTCCTACCACGAATATCATCACAGGTACTATTAAGGCCAACTTCCCAAGTCGTATTGCCTTCCGCGTGGGTGCTATGATTGACTCGCGCACCATTCTCGACCGTCCAGGTGCCCAGCAACTGGTAGGACGAGGCGATATGCTCTACTTGAACGGTGGCGAACCTGTCCGTGTGCAGTGTGCTTTCGTAGATACACCTGAGGTCGAGCGCATCAACGATTTCATCGCTAAACAGCAAGGCTATCTCAGTGCCTTCGAACTGCCTGAGCCCGATACTGATGAGGATGGCGGTGGCGAGAGCCGTGACGTGGATATGCAACATCTGGATCCGATGTTCGAGGATGCAGCCCGTCTGATTGTCCGCGAACAGAGCGGAAGTACCAGTTTGATTCAGCGTAAGTTCGCCATTGGCTACAACCGTGCAGGCCGTCTGATGGACCAGTTGGAGAAGGCTGGCATCGTAGGAGCTGCTCACGGTTCGAAGCCTCGCGAAGTATTAATTATGGACGAAACAAGTCTCGAAAACCTATTATCACAATGGAAATAAAGAAGAAATGTGCTCGATGGTTCTGCCGTCGAGGGGCTTTAGCCCTTATAATGGCACTCATTGCGACAATGCCCGTTAGTGCCCAGTCTGCCAAGCAAATACTCGACAAGGCCGCAGCAGTCGTATCAGCCAAGCAAGGTGCACAAGCTGATTTCACCATCAACGGCCAAAATATGAATGCCAGCGGTACCATTGCCATCAAGGGCCGTAAGTTCCGTGCTACAACGGCTCAGGCCATTATTTGGTATGACGGAAAGACGCAGTGGACCTATATGAAGCAAAACGACGAGGTGAACGTGGCCACTCCTAACGAAACCCAGCAGGCTGCCATCAATCCCTACAACTTCATCTACATGTACAAAAACGGCTACAAGTATACGACAGAGAAGAAAGGTGGCAACTTCGTGGCTCACCTGACGACCAATGCCAAGAAGTATATCCTCGAGATGTACATCACCATCGACCAGAAGTCGTACACCCCGTCGCAGGTACGCTATCGTACTGCCAAGGGCTGGACAACCATTGACATCCGCAACTTCAAGCAGGCGTCACTTTCCGATGGAATCTTCCAATTTAATGCCAAAGAGTACCCAAACGCAGAAGTCATTGATTTAAGATGAACAAAATTCAACTATTCTTCCTGCTTCGCAAGAACACCAAGCTCAGCGCCAAGCGTCACCCGATGTTCGAAGCCAACCAATACGGCAAATTCTTCGGATATCTTAGCGTCGCTATTGTTGCCATAGAATTCATCGCCTTAGGAACCTTCTTGGGCTGGCTTGCCGCAAAGGAAGATTCCCCCGAGGTCATCTTTTTCAGCCTGCCATTCATTCTGATTCTCGACTTCGGTATGCGCTTTATGGCCCAACAGACGCCGATGATGCTGGTGAAGCCATATTTGCTCACACCCATCAGCAAGTATTCGGCCATCGAGTGTTTCCTCACTTCACAACTTCTAGACTCAGGCAACCTGTTCTGGATGACCCTCTTCCTGCCTTACATGTTCATCGTCTGGTGCGGAGGAATGACCACTTGGGCAGTCATCGGAATGCTCGTTCTGTTGCACCTGATGATCCTCGTCAACAGCCAGTGGTACCTGCTTGTGCGCACACTCGTCAATCAGAGTCTCTTTTGGTGGGCACTGCCCATAGCCTTCTATGCTGCACTCATCCTGCCAATCTTCCTGTTGCCTGACGACATGCTCGACAAAATATTCGATGGAATCGGCAGTTTCATCAGCAGCAGTGCCTTCACGTGGGTGACGTTCCTCGTGTTTGCCGTGCTGTTCTGCGTGCTATTCATGATTAACCGCAAACTGCAGATGACGCTGGTTTACGATGAAATATCAAAACAGGAGAAAACCAAACTGAAGACCGTCTCAGAATTCAACGCCCTGAACCGCTTCGGACAGATTGGCGAATACCTGAAACTGGAAATCAAGAGCACCATGCGCAACAAAGCCATCCGCTCGCGATTCATACAGGGTGTCTGCTTCATCACGTTCTTCTCGCTGATGATAGCCTTTGGCGACATGTACAGCGGACGCTTCACACGCAACTTCTTCTGCCTCTACGCCTTTGTGTTCTTCGGTGCCGTCAACCTGACGAAAGTGATGTGTCCTGAGGGCAACTACATCGACCTGCTGATGGTGCACGAGGAGAATATCCTGACGTTGCTCCGCGCCAAATACTATTACTATAGCGTCATCCTGTTGTTGCCGTTCCTGCTGATGCTGCCAACGGTCATCACGGGTCGCATCTCCATCCTGATGATTTTGGCCTACATGCTGACCGCTATGGGACCCGTCTATTGTATGTTGTTCCAGCTGGCCGTGTTCAACAAGGACACCCTACCCCTCAACGAGAAGATAACGGGCAAGAACCAGATGGAAAACAAGTGGCAGAGCATTCTGTCGTTGGTGGCAATGTTTGCACCTGTCGCTATGGTATTCATCTTCGAGGCCATCTTCGACGAAATAATTGCCTACATATTGCTGATTGTCATTGGTTTGGCGTTCGCAGTGACGGAACCCATGTGGTTGCGCAACATCTATCGTCGCATGATGCTTCGTCGCTACACCAACCTTGAAGGCTTCCACGCAACACGTTGAACATTGAACGTTGACGGATGAAGACGATTCTCATTCAGGTGGGCAAGACGGTGAACAAGCACTTCATAGCCGGCATCAACGACTATGTGGAGCGCGTAAACCACTATATGCCCTTCGAGGTCGTCACCATTCCTGAACTGAAAAATACCAAGAATCTGACGGAAGACCAGCAGAAACAGGCCGAGGGAGAACTGATTCTGAAACAGCTACAGCCTTCCGACACCGTAGTGCTGTTGGACGAACACGGCTCCGAATACCGTAGCATTGAGTTTGCCCGCTGGCTGGAGCAGAAGCGCAACACCGCCCGTCGTCTTGTCTTCGTCATTGGCGGACCCTACGGATTCTCGAAGGACGTCTATGCACGGGCCAACGAACAGCTAAGCCTTTCGAAAATGACCTTTTCGCACCAGATGATTCGCCTCACCTTCACGGAACAAATCTATCGCGCGTGTACGATAATAAAAGGAGAACCCTACCATCACGAATAACGGCAGGGCTCTCACGAATGGACAAGCGAATATAATTTATTTCTCGGGAATCTGTTTCAGCACGTCCAGCAAGTGGTCCCAAACCATCTGCACGGTGGGAATGTGCAGGCGCTCGTCGGGTGTGTGGACGAAGCGCAACGTAGGACCGAACGACACCATATCGAGGTTGGGATAACGCTCTGAGAACAGGCCGCACTCCAAGCCGGCATGGATACCACGCATAATGGGTTCCTTGCCAAACAGCTTCACGTACGACTCCTTCACGATACGCTGCAAGTCGCTATGCGAGCGCATCTTCCAAGCAGGATAGCCGTCAGAATGGACGACCTCTGCACCAGCCAGACGGAAGCAAGCGCCAATGGTGGCACACATATTGTCGAGATTCGACATGACGTTCGAACGCTGCGACGCAACAATCTTGATTTCCTTCTCGCTGGTCTCGATGCTGGCGATATTGCTCGACGTCTCTACCATACCGTTCAGCGCAGGGTCTTGGCAGATGGCGTAGATGCCGTTGTCCACAGCCTGCAGGGCGAAGATGAATTTACGACCAACCTCGGCCTCAATGACGGGCTCGGCATCCGTCGATTCCATCGTCCAAACCATCTGGGTGTCCGTCACGCAAAATTCTTCTTCTACCAGCGAGGCAAAGATGTTCCAGTCGGCCTTCACGTTCTCTTTGATGGCGTTGGGAACGGCTATCACGAACATACCGTCGCGAGGAATGGCGTTGTGCATCTTGCCTGAGTTAAACTGAGCCAGACGCACGCCCTCGTACTTGTTGATGGTCTGATAGAGGAAGCGACCCAGCAGTTTGATAGCATTGGCGCGCTGTTTGTTGATGTCGTCGCCAGAGTGACCACCCACAAGGCCCTTCAACTGCGCACGCATGAAGAAATAGCCCGTAGGCACCTCCGTACGCTGAAAGTGGAAGTTAACCGTCGTGTTGCGACCACCGGCACACGAAATGAATATCTCGCCCTCGTCCTCAGAGTCGAGGTTAATCAGGTAATCGCCCGTCATAAAGCCTGCCTTCATGCCCTCGGCACCCGACAGACCAGTCTCCTCGTCGCGTGTAAAGACGCACTCGATGGGACCGTGCTCAATGTCGTCGGCGGCCAACAGTGCCAGTTCCATCGCACATCCGATACCGTCGTCGGCACCCAGCGTCGTACCCTCAGCCGTCAGCCATTCACCGTCGATATACGTCTTGATGGGGTCGCGGTCGAAGTCAATCTCGTAGTCCACCAACTTGTCGCACACCATATCCATGTGGCTCTGCAGGATCACCGTCTTACGGTTCTCCATACCCTTCGTGGCACCCTTGCGGATGATGACGTTGCCCGTCTCGTCCACCTTCGTGTCCAACCCGTGGCTCTCGCCCCACTCTTTCAAGTACGCAATCATCTTCTCTTCACGCTTCGACGGACGCGGAATCTGGTTAATCTTCGCAAACTCCTCGAACACCGAGGCCGGTTTCAGTTCAATCTTACTCATATCTTTTGTTTTAATTAGTTTGTATTACTTGTCGTTTCACATATTGATGGCAAAATTACGAAAAAAAAGCGGACTAACCAAACGTCAGCCCACCTTTTTAATATCTTTTATGCCAGTTTACTTGAACAGCAACTGTGCAAACTGATAGAGGCTGCGACGCCACGTCTGCCACTCGTGGGCAGTTTCGGGCGAGATGTACGAGTAGGCGTTGATGCCCAGCTTCTTCAATTCCTCAGCGGCCTTGCCGACACTTCCGTCGCCCTCGGCCATACCCGTCTCGCGACCACCGGCACTCATGAACAGCACCTTGTTGGTAGCCTTGAAGTCAGCAGCATCCGTCAGCTCGTCGGCACCGATGGTACCACCGCTGAAAATGCCCACGTAGGCGAACGTCTTGGGGTTGTTCAGCGTGATGCCGTGAGTCTGCATACCACCCATTGACAGGCCTGCCATAGCGCGGTGTTCTGTGTCGGCAATGACGCGATAGTTCTTTTCCACCATCGGGATAATATCCTTGATGAGCACCTCTTCGAAGGCACCACCCATACGGCGAGCCATCTGGGCGAAACCAGCTCCGCCCATGCGGGGACGCTGACCGGGAGCACCCTGAGGACCACCCTGCGGACGCTGACCAGGAGCACCCTGAGGCGCACCATGAGGACGTGGGCCACCGAAGCCGCCGAATCCAGGCTGTTCGCCCGGCTTGCGAGCATTCAGGCCATTGTCCATGTAGATGATAAACGGCACGGCCTTGCCAGCAGCAATGAGGTTATCCATGATGATACCCGTCTTGCCCTGCGCACTCCAACCCGTCTCGTTCTCACCCATGCCGTGTTGCAGGTAGAGCACGGGGAACTTCTTCGTGGGATTCGTGTAATACTCGCTGGGCAGGTAGATATATCCGTGACGCATCTGCTCAGTCACCGACGAATAGTAGTACACCTCGTTGACAGAGCCCTGAGGCACATTTTTCACCATGTAGAAGTCCTCGTCCTGCGCAGGCACGTCAATGCCACTGCCCCAACGGCTCGCACCATAGAAATACAGGCTGTTCGGGTCGGGCACCGAGGCACCGTCGATGTTCAGCTGATAGTAGTGGAAACCCTCGTCCTGAGGCTCCGACGTACCCGTCCACACGCCGTTCTCGTCCTTGGTCATCTCATAGATCTTGCCAGCAATGTCAAGCCCCACAAACGTAGCCTTCGGAGCCACGATCTGCGCACGAACCATACGCTGGGAGTTCACTGCGGGGAACTGCTTGTTCTCCTGATTGGTCGTAGCGGGTTTGAAGTCCTCAACGACGTCTGCCGTCACCGAAGGCACCACGGGATTCTGTCTGGGCGCACCGAACTGGGCCCAAGCCGTCAGGCTCGCAAGAGCCGTCAACGAAAGAAAAAGTCTTTTCATAAAGTTTGGTTGTTAAAATGTTGATAATATCTTTGTTGATAATGTTCGTTATTCTAATGTTGATAATGTTCCGTTATTCCAATGCCGATACAAGTATCGTCATTTCCTTTTTTGACTCCCCCACCCGCCAAAAGTCAAACGTCCCCCCGCATTTGTTATGGTTTTTTAACTAATCCCCCACGCAATCACAAAAGCCGCCAGCCCTTGGAGCGCTGGATGGACTACGGCGTGCCCGACAAGCGATAATTGTTATAGAACAGAGAATTAGGGAGCGGCTTTTAAATTTGCCCATTACGAACCATGACTACTCCAATGGAGCAGACGCTCGACAGCTGCTGATTGGCCTTCTCGAAGTCGATAGCAATGAAGTCGCGAATCATTATTTTTTGTAAATCTATAAACTGCCAGTGTTGGTAGGATGATTTCATCGCAACTCCTCCTTGCAAGGCATAGTTCAAGCGAGCTTGACTCTGCACTTGATTCGTTCAATTTGTAAAAGATCACAAATCGAGTCTTCCCTGATGACCTTTGGTGCAGACTTACCAGCCAGAACCAATACCTTTTTGCCGTTGCGATAGATATGTAGCTGGCGAGAGCGGACTACAGCTGTTAATTCTGGATCATCTTGTATAGCTATCCATAGAGAATGATATATGCCATCCTCTTCGAATAGCTTGCGTTGCAGGTGCGAACACATGTTTGTCGTGTCGATGGTTGTCATACTTTTAATACCATTTGTACCCATGTTCCTTACAATAGTCTATTGCGGGCTGATAGCCTTGGAAGGTAGCCTTGTGAATCCACTTCAAGCCCTTCTTCTCATCGACGGGTACGCCTTGACCTTCGGTCGAGACACCTCACGCTCGGAAGAGTCGATGAATACATCACTCTTCTCTCGCTTAATCGGTGCCTTCTCACGATAGCCGTTTGCCTTGTTCCGTTCTTTGGGCATGGGGTTATACGTTCTTTCCTAATTCAAAAGCCTCCTGAAGTTTGGGATTATCCTCTATCGCGTGAGGTTCATTAACACCACCGCAGAAGACAGTTCCGGCCAGACGACTCTCAGGATAACAGGCTATCCATCCGCCAAGCCCATTCTCAGCACGTTTGGGAGTCTGCTCGTCATCATCAGCTGCAGTAGTAAGCAGATAGACATCACGGAACTGATAATCCAGTTCATACATGGCGTTCATGCGGTCAATAAGCGTCTTCATCTGACCACTCATCTCGTAATAGTAGATAGGAGTAGCCCAACAGATGGCGTCGGCCTGAAGCACTTTCGCCATAATGTCGTTCACGTCATCGTTGATGACACAGCGACCCAGTTTCTGACAAGCCAAACATCCTTTACAGAACTGGATGTTCTTGTCTGCAAGTGTAATTTTCTCTACATCGTTTCCGGCAGCCTTGGCTCCTTCCACAAACTTGTCAGCAAGCATGTCGCTGTTTGAGCCATGACGAAGGCTCGTGGAAATAACTATTACTCTTTTCATCTTTGTTTGTTTTATGCTGTCATTCTGTATTTGTTCGGTGTCATACCTGTGCGCGACTTGAACAGACGCGAGAAGTGCTGCGGGTATTCGAAGCCGAGCTGATAGGCTATTTCGCTAACGGGCAGGCGGGTTTCGACGAGCAACTGCTTGGAGCGCTCGATGACGGCATCCTGGATGTGGCGCTGGGCGGTGGTGCCGCTCTCCTTGCTGATGAGGTCGCCAAAATAGTTGGGCGACAGGCAGGCCTTGTCGGCGAAGTAGGCTACCAAGGGCAGACCGTTTCGCTCTGGATGGCCGTTCTCGAAGTATTCCTTCAGCTGCTTCTGGAAGGCAAGGAACACCTCGCTATTCACCTTGTGGCGCGTGATGAATTGGCGGTCATAGTAGCGCAGGCAATAGTCGAGCATCAAGCTGATAGTGTCGGTGATGAGTGTCTGTGAATGACGGTCGATGGCGTGTTGCATCTCCGTCTCAATCTGGTCCATCAGTGCCATGATGACCGTGCGCTCCGCCTGTGATAGATGCAGCGACTCGTGATCGCCATACTGGAAAAACGAGTAGTCCATTATTTTCTTGCCCAGCGGTGTGCCGTAAAGCAGGTCGGAGTGGAACAGCAGTCCACGTGATGGCGGCATGGGCAGGTCTTTGTTCCATTCAACGGTAAACATCTCGCCTGGGGCATGCGTCACGATGGTCCCCTCCTGATAGTCGTACTTCTCGCGCCCATAGCGAGCCGAGCAGCCCGCGCCCTGCTTCAGGAAGATACCATAGAGTCCGTAGCGCAGCGTCGCACCGTTCAGCCACTCTGGACTCTCCTTGATGTCAATCACCGTCACCAGCGGGTGCAGCGTCTCCACTCCGTACCATTTGTTATACCCGTCGATGCTATCGACCTCATAGATTTTCTGTTTCATGCTGCAAAAATACGAATAAAAACCGAGACTTATGCAGTCGTTCGCAAATTACTTCAGATTCTCGCGGAAAAAGGCTTCCATTTTGTCGTAAGGGATGCGATTATTTTTGTCGTCATAGAGATCGGTATGTACGGCATCGGGGATAACCATCAGTTCCTTGTTACCCACAACTGCGCTCCGACCTTCAACGTGCTTGCCCGTCATCTTTTCGAAGGCATACTCAGAGAAATAGCGGCTGTGGGCCTTTTCGCCGTGGATAAGCAGCACGGGCGACTCAATCTCATGCGCCCAGGCCAACAGGGGCTGGTTGAGGAACGACTGACAGCCGATGACGTTCCATCCGTCAGTGGAGTTGCCGCTGCGCTCGTGGTAACCGCGCGGAGTCTTGTAGTAGTCGTAGTAGTCCTTCACAAAGAAAGGTGCATCGTCGGGCAGCGGGTCGATGACACCACCTGCACGCTTGTAGGTGCCTGCCTTAAAGTCCTCCGTGCGCTGCTGGGCGATGGTCTTGCGTTTTTCCATGCGCTGCTCCTTGGTGTCCTCGCTCTTGAAGTAGCCCTCCACATTCACCTTGCTCATATCGTACATCGTCGAAGCAACGGTGGCCTTGATTCTTGGGTCGAGGGCGGCAGCGTTCACAGCCATTCCACCAAAGCCACAGATGCCAATGATGCCAATGCGATTAGGGTCAACATTGTCCTGGTTACTCAGGAAATCAACGGCAGCGAGGAAATCCTCTGTGTTGATGTCGGGCGAGGCCATACGGCGAGGCTCGCCACCGCTCTCGCCAGTGAACGAGGGATCGAAGGCGATGGTCAGGAATCCGCGCTCGGCCATGTGCTGGGCATAGAGGCCGCTCGTCTGTTCCTTCACAGCACCGAATGGCCCCGTGACAGCAATGGCGGGTAATCTCTCACCTCTCACCTCTTGCACCTCACTTTTAGGAACGTACATGTCGGCAGCGAGTTCGATACCGTAGCGGTTCTTAAACGTGACCTTCTTGTGGTCCACCTTGTCGCTCTTGGGGAACGTCTTGTCCCATTCCTGAGTCAGATTCAATGTCGTATTCATATCTTCGTTTGTAGTTTGTTTGTTCTCGTTCTGATTGCAAGCTGCAAGCATTCCGCCCATCAGCACTGCGGCTAAAAATACATTCTTCATAAGATTACCTTTTTACCATTTCTAATATAAATTCCCTTCGAAGGATTATCCACTCGCTGACCGTTCAGCGAATAATAAGTACCGGCTTCAGCAGCTGCGCTACGGACGCCGTTGATAGCGGTAGTGCCCGACGAGAGCGACAGCGTGACTGTGATGTTACTTTCGCCAGCCTTGAGGAACGTGCGGAGCTGACTTTCCGACAGACCGTCAATCTTGCCCAAACGGGTGTAGCTCCACGAGTTCGAACCGTAGAAGATACAGATGTTCGAGCCGTTGTAGAGGATGACGTCACCCGGTTGCGCGTTAATCTGCTCGTTGCTTGTGGGCAGCGAGAAGCCCAGCGCTCCCCAAATCTCAAAGCCTCCACTGCTGTTCAGCGTCACAGTGACGGGAGCCTGCTGCAATTTCTCGACAAGTGTCTTTGTTGCTTGATTGTCGACGAGCGTCACAGCCTGTGCCTGTCCGTCGATAGTGATATACATCTTGTTCATAGTAGTTTGTTTTTCTGCGAAGTTCAGCGTTGGCAGCCAATTCTGTATCAGCGAGGCGCGGTTGCTGTGATTACTGGCATTGATCCACAACGCATCGCCCATCCAAGTGACGTTCTTCACCAGTCGTTCTGCATCGGCTACCACACCGCTGATGCCGCTGCTGTGACTCGAAACAATCAGCGCTACGTGCTTACCTTCCATCTGCGCACCATAATTAAATAGGTACGTCTGCATGATAGCCGCCATCTGGCTCCACCACAGCGGCGTCACGATGATGATGTTCTGGTACTGCGAGAGGTCGGTAATGCTTACGGGGTCGATGGCTGGATAACTCGCCGCATCGTTGGGCGCAGCCTTGATAGCATTCAGCAGCGCCGTGCCAATGGCATAACCGTTTGCCTCGTACTTCTGCGTCTTGTCCGCAGGTTCTATGCGCATCACATCCGCCTCAATCTGAGCCGTCAACGACTCCACAATCTGCTGGCAGTTGCCCGTATAACTATAGTACACCACCAACGTCTTGCCTGCCTCCTGCACGGTGGCGGCCTTCACCTCGTCGTCCTTCGTGCAGCACACCATCAGGAGCGACATCAAAATCAATGCAAAATTCTTCATATTCATTACGTTTTGAAATCCGCTGCAAAGGTACGACGATTCTGCCAATCAGGTACTACCCAAATCTTGGAAAGAATTACCAATATTACGGAAAGTGCTATTTCCCCCTATTGTAGTATGTCATATATATCATCTGTTACTGGCTCTAACCACTCGTTCGATGCTCCATCCTGCACATCCTTATGATACGTCAGATGCTGGAACCATGAGTCCATGGCGGCTCCGTGCCAGTGCTTTACCTCTGCAGGGATAGCGATGACGGTACCAAGAGTCATCTCCTGTGGCCAGATAGCTGTTGCCAATGAAATACTGAGCATAACCAGTATTGGGTTCACCCTTCGGCCAAGGGCTGTTCAATGACTCAAATGTTGGATGTTCCATATTGAAGCGTTTAAATAATGTATTCATTGTCTCTGGTCCTCCTTGGTTTGTGTTGGGAACAGACAGACAACGCCTGGCTGACGGCCTCAATGTCGTTATGTGTTGCAAGTCTTATCATTAGTTTATTTCCTCCAATTCGCCAGTCTCTGAATCAATGATAAACCCACGAACCACGATGTCCTTCGGCACCAACGGATGGGTCTTGATGGTTTCAACGGTCTTACGAACAGAGGTAGGTGTGTCCTTGAATCCCTCCAGCCATTGGTCGAGGTCAATGCCACACTTGCGGATGGTGTCAAGCGTTTCGTCTGTCACGCCACGGGCGATCATCTCATGGTGGAAGTGGTCGTAGCTCATGTGGCAGGCTCCACAGTGAGAGTGTGCCACTACCATGATTTCCTGCACGCCCAGCTCGTAAATGGCTACAATCAGGCTACGCATGGCCGAGTCGAAAGCAGAGATAACCAAGCCGCCCGCGTTCTTGATAATCTTCGCGTCACCATTCTTCAGACCGAGAGCTGCAGGCAGCAGTTCTGTTAGTCTGGTGTCCATACACGACAGCACCGCCAGCTTCTTGTCTGGGTACTTGTCCGTCAGATACTTCTCGTAGCCCTTCTGGGCCACAAATGTCTTGTTGTATTCAATAATCTGGTCTATCATATCACAAACATATTAAATCTGCGTGTAAAGGTACGAAAAAAGGAGAATATTTCGTAACTTTGTGCCCAATTATTACGATACTTTAATGATTTCAGGTGGTTATACTACGCCGATAATGGCTGGAAGTTAGATTATTAATCAGGACTGTTATGAGTGAGTTTCGTGAAATGAGGCGTAAGCGCCAACAGCTTTCCAACGATGAGAGCGTTGCTATACTGGAGAAAGCAACTGCTGGCACACTGGCATTGCTTGGTGATGATGTGCAGCCTAAGAAGTACACGAACAAATTCGGACGATTAAATATACTTAAATCATCTTAAATGTTGCCACAAAAGTACTGAATTCTGCTGGGTTTTTACTACTTTTGTACAATCAAATTAACATAAACACATTGGAAGAATGAAAAAACTACTACTAGTATCACTTACATTACTATTGGCTCTGGTTAGTTGTACTGACGATAACCATGTAAAAGATTTATCCACTCAAGAAGCTTTCGACGAGTATAAATCATCGTATACAAGCTATCAGTTGGCTGGGACGAATTTCTTTGAACCTGAAGCATCGTTCCGTCAAAGTTCGCTCTACAGAATGTGTCAGGCAATGCCTAAGGGAGCCGACCTGCATGTGCATTGTGATG